>DATEML010000040.1:0-18785 GCA_035275585.1 Steroidobacteraceae bacterium
ACGTGCAGACGCCGATGCCCCTCGACGGACCGAGCCGCTACGGCGCCAAGCTCGGCGGCATCTACTACGACCAGGCCTCCAAGAGCGGCTACGAAGGCTTCGCGCTCGCTTCGCAGAAATTCGCCGACGATACGCTCGGCGCGCTGGTCTCGGCTTCGTACAACAAGCGCGACCTGTCTCAGGAAGGTCTCGATACGTTCTCCGGCTATTCGCGCTTCACTGACTCCACCGGCACCGTGCGCTTCGGCAACGCCGACGCCCGCCCGGAAGCGATCGCCGAGGAGCGCAAGAATCTCGGCCTCAACGGCGTCGTGCAATGGCAGCCGACCGACGGCGTCGAGCTCACTGCCGACACGTTCTATTCGGAGCTCGACTCCGATCGCGACCGCCACTGGCTGTCGTTCACGCCGACCGCGGGCCTGAGCAACGCCGTCTACTCCGACGACAACATTCTGCTGTCGGGGACGGCGAGCGGCCCGGTGCTGACCAATACGGAGTTCCTCGACACTGACGCCGACATCTGGTCCTCGGCGTTGCGCGGCAAATTCGAACTGACCGACCGGCTGCGCGCCACCGCCGAGGTCGACTACACGAAATCGAGCTCTACGGCGCACCAGGTGTATTTCCGGCTGCAGCCGATCGTCGGCATCACGCCCACGGTGAACTTCAATTTCACGGACGGCGATTTCGGCTCTTATCAGATCAACGGCATCGATCTGTCCGATCCCTCGCAGCTGCGCTACACGATCCTGTTCGACAACCTGTTCCGCGCGGAGAGCAAGGACACCGCGGTCCGCACCGACTGGACCTACGATCTCGACGCGGGATTCCTCAAGGCGCTGGACTTCGGCGCGCGCTACGACCACGTCGATTCGGAACAGAATCCACTGCGTGCCGATATCCGTCCCGCCGGCGGCATCCCCGCGACCGCGCTGGCGCCGTACGTGACGACGTATTCGAATGGCGGCTTCGCGAGCGGCGAGTTCGCCGGATTGCCGCGGTCGTATCTCGCCGCGAGCTCGGCGGTCAGCGCCTGCACGGCCTTCACCGACGTGCCGGCAATCTCACAGGACATCCAGTGCCTGCAACCGACCCAGAACACCAATGCATTCGCGAGCACGTTCGAGATCAAGGAACGCTTCACCGAAGGCTACGGCAAAGTCGATTTCGATACGCAGCTCGGCGCCTCGGCGCTGACCGGCAATGTCGGCGTGCGCTACGTGAAGCGCGAGCTCGAGTCGATCGGCAACCAGATCAACCCGACCGGCGGGGCGACGCCGAGCACGTTCAAGCGCGACGACGATGACCTGCTGCCCTCGGCGGTCGCAAAGCTCGCGGTGAGTGACGATTGGATTTTCCGGCTCGGTGCGGCGCGCGTCATCGCGTACCCGAACACCGTGGATCTGAACAGCGGCGTCACGCTGGCGAACAACGCAGTGTTCGTCAACGGCGTGCAGACCGTGTTGGGCACCGGCACGGGCGGTGCGCCTGATCTCGATCCGTTCAAGGCGGATCAGGTCGATCTCGCTGCCGAGTACTACTTCGGCGAGCAGGCGCTGGTGTCGCTCGGCCTGTTCTACAAGGACGTCTCGACCTTCATCGTGCAGCAGCAGCAGCCCGAGACCTATAACGGCGTCAACTACCTGATCAACCGCAAGATCAACGGCGAAGGCGCCGAAGTGCAGGGCGTCGAGGTGCTGATGCAGTTGCCGTTCTACTTCCTGCCCGGCGCGTGGGACGGCTTCGGAGTGATCGCGAGCTACTCCTACATCGATTCGGACACGCCGATCAAGGACGTGGCGGGCCGCACCTTGCCCCTGCCGGGGCTGTCGCCGAACAACGTGAACTTCGTCGGCTACTACGAAAAGGGCCCGGTCAGCGTCCGCCTCGCCTATAACTGGCGCGACGACTACCTGATCGGCTTGTCAGCAGCGGCGACGGGCATCTATAACAGCCCGTACACCGACCTGTCGGCGACGGTGCGCTACGACTTCTCGTCCAACGTCACGTTGGGAGTGGAGGCGAACAACCTGCTCGACGAGCAGCAGCGCACCTACGACGGCGTCGAGGAGGCGCTGCGCACCAACCTCTTCTTCGGGAGGATCTACAAGGCGAGCGTCAGCGTGAAGTTCTGATCGCGGAGGTCGCCTTGAAGCAGTTGAGCGGACACGTCGCGCTGGTGACCGGCGCGGCCAGCGGCATCGGCGCCGCGATCGTCACGCGATTCCAGGCTGAAGGCGCGCGCGTCGCCGGGCTCGATATCGCTCCCGGCGCCGCCGGCGATTGCAGCCTGACCGCGGACGTACGCTCCGACGCGGCGGTAGAACAAGCGCTCGCGCAAGCGGCCGACAAGCTCGGCGCTCCCGACATCCTGGTTCACGCCGCCGCCGCCAGCTTTGCGGGCGGCGTGTTCGACACGGATCCGGCAACGTTCCTCGATCTCTACGACGTGAACGTCGTCGGCGCGGTCCGCCTGCTGCAACGCTGTGTTCCAGCGATGCGCGCACGCGGCGGCTCGGTGATCCTGTTTTCTTCGATCAACGCAGAGTTCGCCACGCCGACCCTCGCTGCGTACGCCGCCACCAAGGCGGCGGTCAACAACCTCGTACAGACAGCCGCGCTCGAGCTGGCGCCGGACAACATCCGGGTCAATGCGATTGCACCGGCCAGCATCGACACGCCTCTGCTGCGCGCATCGTTTGCGCGCAGTCCGGATCCCGAGCAGGCGGTCGTGAAGAACATCGCGCGCCATCCGCTCGGGCGGCTGGGCACCGCCGAGGAAGTCGCCGAGCTTGCGGTGTTCCTCGCTTCGAACGCTGCGCGCTGGATCACCGGATCGGTCTATGCAATCGACGGAGGCGCAGGTGTCACACGCCGCTGAGGGAACGTTCGTCGGCGTCAACTGGGGCAGCACGAACTTTCGCGCCTATCTGATCGGCGCCGACGGTGCGGCGCTCGACGACTACTCCGCGCCGGCGGGAATCATTGCTCTCGATCGCCAGGGTATGGCCGCAACGATGGACGCGCTCGGCGCACGCTGGCCGGACCCTGGCCCGGTCTACGCATCCGGGATGATTGGCTCCAATGTCGGCTGGACGGAAGTTCCGTACGCGCAGGCGCCCGCGGGTTGCGCAGATCTCGCCATCGCCGCGGTGAGCACGAAGATCGGGCGGGTGCCGACGCATATCGTTCCGGGAATCGCCTGCCGCCGCAGCTTCGACGGCCAGCCGGACATCCTGCGCGGCGAAGAGATCGAGCTGATGGGGCTCGCGGCGCTGCGCGCCGTCGACGGCTGGGTCGCGCTGCCCGGCACCCACACGAAGTGGGCCCGGCTCGAAAACGGCCGCGTCGTCGACTTCTTCACCAGCATGTCCGGCGAGATGTTCGATCGGCTCACGGCCAAAGGTTTGCTCGCTTCGATCGTCGACGGCGAAGCGGCGGATGGGCCGGTGTTCCAGCAAGGAGTCGCCGCCGGTCGTGCACGTCAGCTCGGCCTCGGCACCTTGTTGTTCGGCGCGCGCGCTCAGGTCGTGCGCGGTGCGCTCGCCAAGGCGGACGCTGCTTCGTACATTCGCGGTCTGCTGATCGGCTCGGAAATCGCCGATGCATTGACCGTCTATCCCACAGTGCGCAACGGCGTCGTGCCGCTGATCGGCAATAGCGCGCTCTGCCGTCTGTATGCGAGTGCGCTCGGCGCCGCCGGCGTACGCAGCGAGGCGATCGACTCGCGCGCCGCATGTCTGCGCGGTTTCCGCGCGTTGCACGAGATGTGTCGTGGCTGAGCCGATGGTCCGCCTGATCTGCGACGCAAAGGTCGCGATCGGCGAATCGCCGGCGTGGCTGAACGACCGCGTGCACTGGACCGATCCGGTCTCGCGGCGACTGTTGAGCGCCACGGGGAACGGCGAGCTGCAGGCGATCGCCACGGCCTCGCCAGTGTGGTCGCTCGCAGGATCGCCTGATGGTCTGGTCGGCGCGCTCGACGATCGCTTCTGCACGATCGCGAAGTCCGGCGAGATCGGCGCGGGTCCGGCCGCGATGATCGATGCCGGCTGCCGCTTCAACGACATGACGATCGCTGCGAGCGGCGAGCTGTGGGTCGGCATGATGCATCGAGGCATCCTCGCGACACGCGGCGCGATCTTTCATGCGCGCTCCGTGCGCGCCCAACCGACACGCGTCGCGAGCGGCCTGGGCGTGCCCAACGGCATGAAACTCTCGGCCGATGGCCGTACGCTGTACGTCGTCGACACGCTCGAGCGCACTCTGCTCGCCTATCCCGTCGACGGCGGCAAGCTCGGCGAGCCGGTCATCGTTTCCGATTTTCTCGGTCTGCCCGGAAAACCGGACGGCATGACGCTCGCAGCGGACGGCACTTTCTGGGTCGCGATGTGGGGCGGAGCGTGCGTCGTCCAGCTCGCCGGCGACGGCGCGGTCATCAGGAAAGTTCCGCTGCCCGCACCGCATGTCAGCAGTCTGTGCTTCGCTTCCGCAAATCGCTTGCTGGTCACGACGTCGCGCATGCGGCTCAGCCCGCAGGCGCTCAGCGATCATCCCGGCTCGGGCGGCCTGTTCGAAATTCTGCTGGAGCGCGCATGAGCCGGGAGCAGTTGAGCGCAGTCGCCGCCGTCGCGATGCGCTGGAACTATCGGGTCTGGGGATTCGGCGAGGCGATTGCGCTGCGCGGGCTGCTGAAGGCCGGCGACGCGCTCGACGATGCCGCGCCGTTCGGCTTCGTGCACGGACTGATGCGCAGCTGGCTGGGACGCGGCGTCGCGCGCAGCAACGAAGATCACGTCGGCGCCGGACGCGAGCTGCTCGAGCTGCACCGGCGAACCGGCGATGTGCAGTTTCTCGAAGCCGCGCGCAAACTCGCTGCGCTCAACGCGAGCTTTCCAGTCGGTCCGAACGGCGCGCGCTACCACCGCGGCGACACACCGGGCTGGCGCTGGCAGATCTGGGTCGACTGCATGGATGTCGACGGCCCGTTCCTCGCCGCCCTGGCGCATGCAACGGGCGATGATCGCTACTTCGATCAGGCGGCCGGTGAACTGCTCGGCTATGCACGAACGCTGCAATCCGACAGCGGCCTGCTCTTTCACGGCTTCGAGCGCGATTGCGGCAGGAACGGCGAGCTGTGGGCGCGTGGCAATGGCTGGGCGCTGATGGGACTGGTGGACACACTCATCCTGTTGCCGCGCTCGCACTCCGCATGGGCAGAGCTGCAGCAACGCACAATCGCGCTCGCCGACGCGCTCGCTCTTGCGCAGGATCGAAGCGGACTGTGGCACACGGTGATCAACGATCCGGCAACGTACCTCGAGTCGACGCTGGCGACGATGGCCGCCTACGGGCTGCGTGAGGGTATTTCACGCGGCGTGCTCGAAGGATCACGTCATGCCGCGATGGAGCACAAAGCGCGGACCGCGATGCACACACAGATCGCACACGACGGCAGCCTGCAACTGGTGAGCGATGCGACGCCCGTCGGTGCGCGCCCGGTGTACGCAACGCGCCCGTTCGGCACGTTCCCCTGGGGCCAGGGTCCGCTGCTGCTCGCGCTGTGCCAGGAGGTCGAATGAAGATCGTCAAGGTCGAAGCGTTTGCAATCCAGGCGGAACCGATCGACACGCGTGCCTATTGGGGCAGCCGCGCATGGGGCACCGAGCGCGCACCCGGCCAGGCCGAGCTGTCGACAGAGTATCCGGTGCCGCTGCGCCGTCGCTTCGTCTACTCGCGCACGATCGACACCGTCATCGTGCGCATCGAAACGGACACGGGACAGATCGGCTGGGGCGAGTGCAAGGCACCGGTCGCGCCGCAAGCGACTGCAAAGATCGTCGAGCTGCTGCTCACCGACATCCTGATCGGCGCCGATCCGCGCGACGTGCTCGTGTTGTGGGAGCGGATGTACGCCGGCATGCGCGTGCGCGGTCATCGCGCCGGATTCTATTTGGAGGCGATCGCTGGCGTGGACATCGCGCTGTGGGATCTGGCAGGACAGGCCGCCGGCGTTCCCATCTCGACTCTGCTCGGCGGAAAGATGCGCGAGAGCGTGCGCGTCTACGCTTCCGGCATTCCGTCGTTGCCGCTCGACGCGCCGGATGATGCCGTCGCCGAGCTGGTCGAGGAAGCACGCTCGCTGCGGGCAGCCGGCTATGGCGGCGTGAAGATGGCGATCGGCCGCGGCGTGTGGGGCGACTTGCGTGCGATCCGCGCGATCCGTGACGCGATGGGCGACGATTTCGCGATCTACGCGGACGCCGCGGGCGTCTATTCACGCGCCGACGCGATGCGGCTCGGCGAAGCAATGCAGGAACTGGGCGTCGGCTTCTTCGAGATGCCGATTCCGCCGGAGGACGTCGAAGGCTACGCCGAGCTGGCGCAGCGCCTGACGATCCCGATCGCGCTCGACTCGATCATGACGCGGCACGAGACCGTGGAGCTCATCCGCAACCGCGCGATCGACATCGTGCAGCCGGATGTCTGCCGCGCCGGAGGCATCACCGAATGCCGGCGCATCGCGGAGCTCGCCGACTGCTTTGGCCTCGCGTTCCAGCCGCATGTGAGCATCGGCTCGGCCGTGCACGTCGCGGCGAGCGCGCACCTCGCGGTCGCCATGCCCAACAGCATCGTGTGCGAGTACTGGATCGGCAAGAACCCGATCGGCGCGTCAATCGCCGCGACGCCGGCCGAGGTGAAGAACGGCTATCTGTTCGCGCCGACTGGCGCAGGTTTGGGCATCGGCCTGAATGCTCCGGCGCTGTTGCGCCACGCCGTCAAGTAAGAGGATGAGGATGAAGCCCGCTCGCGATCTGATCAGCTGCGCACTGTTGTTCGTCGGATTCGCGAGCTGCGTGAACGCGCAGCAGTCATCGACGCCGTACCGGCTGAGCAGCGCCGCGAACGGCGCGTTGACCGTTGAGCGCGGCGGCAAGCGCGCGGTCTATCAACCAACCTTCACCGTCATCCGCTCCGAAGCGGATCCCCAACTGCGCCTGTCGGGCTTTGCTTCGACGCCAGGCGAAAGCCTCGAAGGCGTGAATGTCGAGAATTACCCGCTCCCCCGCTGGCGCGCGGCGAACGGCAACGGAATGACCGATGTTCTATATGAGGCGGGATCGGCGGTCGAAGTTCGTGCGTCGAGCGCACGTCCGCTCACCGACGGCGGCGTGGCCTGGACATTCGAGCCTACTGCGCACTTCACGATCGAGGCTGAGGTTCATCCGGTGGCGAACGAACCGCCGCGCATCTCATGGAAGTTCACCGCGCGCACGCCGGCCTGGTACACGGTCGGCTACACCGGCGCGCCAGCGGTCGATCCGGCGACGGCGGATGGGTTCCTGCAACCGCTGATCTGGCAGGAGAAGCGCTTTCCACGCGCGCCGCTGCTCAGTGCGGAGAGCATGGGCGGCTTGCCGCTGACGCTCGTTACGCGCGGGAACGTGACTCACGGTCTGAGCGTCGATGCGCGCGAAAGTCCCTACCGCCTGCCGACGATTGCGAACGCGCGCTTCGGCGTGATGCTGCGCAACCCCAAAGGTCAGGCGCAGCCGTCCGCGTTCGCGCCTCTCCTGGGTCAGAGCGATTCGCGATTCGCTGCGGGTCAGAGTGCGAGCTTCGCGGTGCGACCGCTGCTCGTCGTCGGCGATTGGTACCAGGCATTCACGGAAGCCGCGCGCGGGCTGTTCGGCTTCACGGACTACCGGCGCAACGCCGGCCAGTCACTCAACGCGACCATCGACACCATGACGGAGTTCGCGATGGACGACGCGCATTCCGGCTGGGACGCCGATCTCAAGGGCTTCGACTACAACACCGACGTGAAGGGCACGGTGAAGGTCGTCTCCGCGCTGCATCCGCTCGCCGCGTCGCTGATCCAGGACGATCCCGAGATCTACCGGTTGCGCGCGTTGCCGATGACGGAGTTCCTGATGTCGCGCACGAAGTACCTGTACAACGCCCTGCCGGGCGAGAGCGGGCAGAACGCCGCGCGCGACATGCAAGGTCCAGCCGCGGAAGTTTCCGAGCTCGCCGAGCTCTACCAGATGTCGCGCCAGCAGAGCGCAGTGTTCCAACACTACGCGCTGCAGCTTGCCGGCAAACCGCGCCGGCTCAATTTGCTGATGGTCAGCGATGGCGCAACCTTCTGGGACGAGCTGGCGCTGTATCGACTGACTGGCGACAAGGCACGGCTCGCGAAGGCGCGGTCGCTGGCCGACGCATACATCAAGGCGCGCATCGACACGCCGCAGCGCGACTTCAGCGACGTTCATCTCGATGCGGGCGGACAGTTCTGGTCGGACTTCGCGCCGAAGTTCGTCGAGCTGTTCGAGCTGTGGCAGGAGACGCAGGAGCCTCGCTATCTCGCGGCCGCGCAAAAAGGCGCACACGCGTACGCGAGCTTTGCCTGGTATTTCCCGCGCGTCCCGGACGGCGAAGTCACGGTCGACCGTGGCGGCGTCGCACCGGTCGGCTTGTTCACCGCGAAGCCCGACGCGCAAGGCATTCGCACGCCGGAGATATCGCTGCCTGCTTGGCAGGTGTCGCAGATCGGGCTCACGCCCGAGGCACAGACGACGTATGCCCTGAATCCCAGCACGTTCCTCGCGCATCACGCAGCGTACGAGCTGCGCATCGCCGCGGCCGCGAACGATTCCTTCCTGCACGACGCGGCGCGTTCCGCGATCGTCGGGCGTTACAAGAGCTTCCCCGGCTACGACATCAACGTCGCGTTCTCGGACATCTATGCGCGCAGCGACTATCTCTACCGGCCGTTCTCACATCTCAACTACAACGAGATCTATTACAACCATGTCTGGCCGCACATCGCGCTGCTGACCGACTATCTCCTCTCCGATTTCGAGACGCGCTCGCACGGCGCTATCGCGTTCCCGTCGCGCTACGCGCAGGGCTACGCATATCTGCGCAGCAAGGTGTACGGGGACCGCCCCGGTACATTCATGGGCGACGACGACGTCCGGCTGTGGATGCCGCGGCGGCTGGTTGCGACGGACGATCCGCAGGCGAACCATCTCACGGGCTATGGCAACAGTCGCTTCTACCTGGCGCTCAGCAACGAGTCGAGCGAGACGCGCACCGTCACCGTCACGCTCGACCGTGAGCGGATTCCCTATGCGATTGACCGCAACTATCCCGCGCGAATCTGGACCGACGGCAAGCCGGCGGGCACGACGGCTATGCTCAACGGCAAAGTCACGCTGCCACTGTCCCCGAAGGGTCTGACGGCAATTGCGGTGGACGGACTGCCGGTCTTCACTCGATTGCAGGCCGACTATTTCGACAGCGAGCAGCCGGCAGCTCCGGCCGACACCGGCTTTCGCACCGACAAGACTCCAGTCGGCAACGCCACTGCGATGTTCCTGTCATTCGCCGGCCGGCGCGAGTTCTATCTCTGGACTTCCGCGTCCGACAGCGACGTCCGTGCGGCGCGCCTCACTCTCGAGGACGGAACGACCGAGCGCACGCTCACCGACGAACGGCACCCATTCGAATTCAGCGTGCCGACCGGCGCGCGCGCCACGATCGACTATCACCTGCAATTCGTGCGTGCGGACGGAACGCTCGTCGATGCCGGCCGGCACTCCCTGGCGCCGTGAACCGGCCGGGTGACGAAACCTTAATGAGATCTTAAGGAATTCGCCCGCGGGCTCGCACCTAAGATGGCCATCAAGGCCATTCGAGCGACCATGGCCCGCCGCAAGACTGAAGTCTTCAGCCTGTCATTCCTCGACTGCATCACCTGCGCATTCGGGTCGGTGGTGCTCGTTTACGTGTTGATCAACGCGAAAGGCGGGCTGCGCCAGATGGCCCAGTCGCGAGCTTCGCACGCGGAAGAAACGCAGCTCGAAAACAAGGTGCTGCAGGGCTATCAGGATCTCGTGGTCCTGCGCAACTCCGTGGAACAGACCGACGAGGATCGGGTGCGCATGGAGGGGCTCGCGCCGCGCGTGCTGAGCCAGATCGAGCAGACCAGGCTGCAGCTCGCCGACGCGGACAAGGAAACGCTCGCCAAGCGCGAGGCGATCGAGCAGCTCAAGTCCGATCTCAAGTCGCTGGACGAAGGCAGTCGCCGGTTGCAGGGTGGCACCCACAGCCCCGGTGCGCCCGGCACGCACCTGCGCGGTTTCGCGGGCGAAGGCAACGTTCACTATCTGACGGGCATGAAGGTCGGCGGCGAGCGCATCGTGCTGCTCGTCGACGCATCCGCCAGCATGCTCGATGAGACGGTCGTGAACGTCCTGCGGCTGCGGAACATGTCCGATGCTCACAAGCGCATGTCCGACAAGTGGCGTCGCACGATCTCGATCGTCGACTGGCTGACGGCCCACATTCCCGAGGAGAGCAAATTCCAGATCTACGCGTTCAACACGCATCCGTGGGCGCTGCTGAAGGGATCGGAGGGCAAATGGCTCGAAGGCAAAGATCCCAAAGCGCTCGAAGACTCGTTGGGAGCGCTGCATGCGCTGGTGCCGAAAGACGGCACGAGCCTGGAGAACGCCTTCACGGCGCTCGCGAATCTGACGCCGGGGCCCGATCGCGTCATCCTCGTGACCGATGGCCTGCCGACGCAAGGCGCCACGCCGCCGGTCATTCGTAAGACTGTCGATGGCGATGCGCGCATGAAGTTGTTCGAACACGCGTTCGCGAAGTATCCGCGCGGCGTGCCGCTCAATGTCGTGCTGTTGCCGATGGAAGGCGACCCGCAAGCGGCCAGCGCCTTCTGGGTGGTGTCACGCCGCAGCGGCGGAGCGTTCCTGATGCCGGCGAAGGACTGGCCGTAGCCATGAGCAGACGCTTCAAGCGGCGTGAGACCGAGATCTTCAGCATCTCGTTTCTGGATTGCATCACCTGCGGCCTGGGCTCCGTCGTGCTGCTGCTCGTCATAAGCAGCGCCCGCACGCCCGCGACGGAGGAGTCGGAGAGCGAGGAGCAACAACACATGACGAAGCTGCAAGACGATCTCGTGAACATCGAGCTCCAGCGCAACGCTTTGAACGAGCAACTGGAAGGACGTCGCGAGCAGCTCTCCGACGTCAAGGAGCGCATCGCGCGCCTGCAGGGAGATCTCAGCTCGGTGCGCGGCAAGTACGCGGCGTCACGCAAGGATGCGGAAGCCGCGAACGACGTTGAGGGACAGCTGGTCTCGGCGCAGCAGAAGCTGACGGAAGAGATGAAGCGTCTGTATGCGAGTCCCGAGTTCAAGCGCAGCAAGGAAGACGTCGTCGGCGGCGTGCCGATCGACAGCGAGTACGTGATCTTCGTCATCGACACCTCGGGCAGCATGTTCAACTACGCCTGGCCGATGATGCTGCAGAGCATGCAGGAGATCCTCGACCAGTACCCGCATCTGAAGGGCATGCAGGTCACGAACGACGTCGGCACGCACATGTTTCCCGGCTACCAGGGCAAATGGATTCCGGACACGCCGGCGGAGCGCAAGATGGTGCTCGACCGCCTGCGCACCTGGAACATCTTCTCGGCGTCGAATCCGGCGCAAGGCATCGTCAACGCCGTCCGCACCTACTGGGCGGCCGACAAGCGCATCAGCGTCTACGTGTTCGGCGACGAGTTCACCGGGCCGTCGATCGATTCGGTCGTGAAGACGGTCGATTTCGTGAACCGCTCGGATGAGACCGGCGAGCGCCGCGTGCGCATTCACGCCATCGGCTTTCCGGTCACGCCCGAGGCGCCGCAATACACGAGCATCCGTTTCGCCGCGCTGATGCGCATCATCTGCCAGCGCAACAATGGTACGTTCGTCGGCATGCACGAAGCCGAGCGGCACGGGCGGTTCTCGATCAGCTGACTCAGCGGCGCCGCACGCTGTCGTCGACCTTCTTGGCGATTTCGGCCAGGTCGACGTCTTCGTCGATGGTGATCTCGACCTGCGGACGCCGCTGCGGCGGCGCAGGCGCTGGAGCGGCGCCGGGCCGCACCCAGTCACGCTTCTGCTGCATCCAGCGCTGATAGCGATCGAAGGTCCACATGCCGTCATCGCCGCCGGACTGGAGCACGTTGGCGATCTGGCTGAATTGTCCGGCGCGGATCGTGCCCTTCGCGCCCGAGCTCGCGGTGAGCACTTCGCAGCGCGGCGCGAGCAGACCCTGTGCGTCGATGAACTCGAGCTGCTGACAGACGACTGCGACGAGGCAGTCCGCGAGCTGGGCGCGGATGCTCCCTTGCATCTCCGCCGGAAACGACATCGATATGCGGTACAGCGCTTCGGCGCAGGTGGCCGAATGCATCGTCGTCAGCACCAGATGACCGGTCTCCGCGGCGTTCAGCGTCAGCCGCATCACTTCCGGCGTGCGCATTTCGCCGATCACCAGCACGTCCGGGTCTTCGCGCAGAGCATCGACGATGGCCTGCTCGTAGCTCGGCGAGTGCGTCGGCACCTCGCGCTGGCGGATGAACGAGCGACGGTTCGCGAACAGGTGCTCGATCGGGCTTTCGATCGTCAGGATGTTGCGCGCGTGCGCCGCGTTGACCTCTTCGACCAGCGCCGCGAGCGTGGTCGACTTGCCGCAGCCGGTCGGTCCCGACAGCACGATGAGCCCGGAGTGCGCCTGGGTAAAGCGACGCAGGTCGGGATGCAGATTGCAGGCTTCCAGCGATCGGATCGACGAGGTAAGCAGGCGCACTGCAATGGCGATGCCGCGCACCGTCCTGAACACGTTGACCCGGCAGCGCGCCGCTGCGACGTCGACCGACAGGTCGGCAGATCCGCGCGCGAGGAAATCGCTCCAGCGCTGCTCGCCGAGCAGCTCGCGGGCGATCTGAGCCACCTGCTCCGCAGGCACCGCCGCTCCGACCGTCGCAAGCTCGCCGCGAACGCGCATGACCAGCGGTGTATCCGCTTCTATATGAAGGTCGCTCGCCGACAGCCGGGTCGCCGCCGCAATCCACTCGTGCAGACTCATGGCTACTGCGCCTTCACGCAACCGATCAGCTGGCCGACGCTCAATTCCGCAGGATTGCGATTCCAGCCATACACCTGTTCGACGATCCCGCTCAGTTCTTTGCCCTTGGCCGCATCCTGCGCTTCGACCGCCGCAGCGCGCTCCAGCATCGTCTGCTTCGAAGTGCCTTCCTGGCGCTGCTCGATGACATCGTCGATTCGTCGCGAGCCGCGCCAGCATTTCGGCGCCGCTTCCAGGTCGACGGGCAGATGCTTTTCCTTGAGGCATGCAGTGAATTTTTCTTCGGCGATCTGTTCGGACTCCGCCATCGAATGGGCGCTCGCGTACGCGGTCGCCTGCTCCGCAGCGAGCTGTACCTCCTGGTCGGTCTCGCCCGGATTTCTGTAGGAAAGCAGCGCCGTCGCGATGTCGTCTTTCGTGTTACCCAGCGACGCCAATTTCGCGGCGCCGGTGTAGCGGTAGCCGACCACGGCGCAGCCCAGCGTCGGCGAGAGGTGCTCGCGACCGAACTTCGCAGGCTCGGCTGCCGCCGCCGCGCCCGTCGCAAGCAGAGTCAGCGCGATCAGGGTTCTCGTCACGGGTACTCTCCATTGGGACACCGTTGTCGCCGGCATCCTATCGCAATGGCATCGGAACAGGCGTCGCCGCCCGCCAGTTCATGCGTCTGTCGGGCAGGAGCGCCGTAGTGAATGTAAGACCTGATCGGTACCGCAACGCAGTCGTCCCGCACATCTACGTGGCGCGCGCCGCCGCAGCGATCGAATTCTATAAACGGGCGTTCGGAGCGGTGGAGCTATTCCGCGTCGCTCATCCTGACGGCAGGATCCTGCATGCGGAAGTCTCGATTGATGGCTCGGTCGTAATGCTGGGCGACCCGGACGAGAAGCTGTACGGCGACCCGCGTGCGCTCGGTGGCTGTAGCGCGGGCCTGCACATTTTCGTGGACGACAACGAAGCCGTGTTTCGTCGCGCGATCGAAGCGGGCGCAGAGCAGATTCAGGCGCCCACTGCCATGTTCTACGGCGCCAACTCCGCGAGCGTGCGCGATCCTTTCGGCCATGTCTGGGTGCTGCCGACGTGGCGGGAAGATCTGGCGCCGGCGGAGATGGAACGCCGTGGCAACGCTCTACTGGCTGGGATGCACGCAGACCGTCTGCGCAGCTAAGGCGTGTCCTTGGGTGGATCGACAGGAATGCCGCGACGCTGGGCCCGTTCCTGCTGCTTCTCCTGATTACGCTTTTTCTGCGCCTCTTCGCGGCGCTTCTTGTCTTGTTTGAAATTCGGGGGTCTTGGCATGGCAGCGAGTCTATTATAGGCCGCCGTTTCTGGCGAGATTTTCCTCATGGCGCTGCATTCGGAGCCTCTGCTGACGGCGCAGGTGCAGGAGACCTTGCAAGCGGCCGCTCGTCGCGGTGAGCCGGTCGTGGAGTGTTCGCTCGACCTCGGTCGTTCGATGACGCAGGTCGAGAGCGGCGCCACGGGCTGGCGGTGGCAGGGGCGCGAATTCCCATTTCTCGAACGCTGCGACGATCGAACCATCTACTACTGGACCGGGGCCGATTTCCAAGCCGCCGCGCGCTTCACCACGGCGCTGGTCAAGCTCGTTCCCACGCAGTGGGGGCCGCCGACATTCGAGATCGACGGCATCAAGATGCTGCCGACGGCGCAGGTCTCTCCGTACCAGGACGCACAACGCAAGGTTGCGCTGATCCGGCCGCGCGGCAAGGTGATCCTGGATACGTGCGCCGGGCTGGGCTACTTCGCGGCCTGGTGTCTGGCCGGTCAGGCGACTCAGATCCTTTCTTACGAGAAGAACGCCGACGTGCTTTGGCTGCGCGCCTTGAATCCGTGGTCACCGCCATCGGACGATCGATTGCGCTTGACCCATGGCGACGTGATCCCGCACGTGGAGTTGCTGGCGGAGCGATCCGTGGACGCGATCCTGCATGATCCGCCGCGTTTCGGCATTGCGGGCGAGCTGTACTCCCAGGCGTTCTACGATCAGCTGGCGCGAGTCCTCAAGCCTCATGGCCTGCTCTTTCATTACACCGGATCGCCGAACCGAGTCTCGCGGGGACGCGACCTGGCTCGCGAGGTAGAGCAGCGCCTGCGTCGCGCCGGATTCGCGGCCGAGCTCAGCGGGGATGGCGTTCTTGCACGTAAGCGGTGAGGCCAGATGAGATGCATCTCCGCTACGCCGTGGCGCACTTTGGACTAGACTCGAACGATGGCTGACGATTCAGGATCGGCGAGCGATAGTGGCGCCGCGAGCAGCGCGCCGTGGCGACTCATCGTCGCCAAGTATCGCCGGCCTTCCGCTGCACGCGCCGCCTGGCAGCTCATCAATACAGCGGTCCCGTACGCGCTGTGCTGGTACCTGATGTACCACACGCTGCAGTTCTCGTGGTGGCTCACGATTCCACTCGCCATTCTGGCTGGCGGACTGCTGGTGCGGATCTTCATCATCTTTCACGACTGCGGACATGGCTCGTTCTTCCGGTCGCGGCGCGCCAACGACATCGTCGGCTTCATCACCGGGCTGCTGACGTTCAGCCCGTATCATCATTGGCGCTGGCAACATGCGATCCACCACGGCACCGCCGGCGATCTGGATCGGCGCGGAATGGGCGACATCTGGACGATGACCGTGCAGGAATACATGCAGTCATCGCGGTGGAAGCAGTTCCTGTATCGCCTGGCGCGCAATCCGTTCGTGCTGTTCGTGCTCGCACCGTTCTTCGTCTTCGTGATCCAGCAGCGCTTCGCCTGCCGCACGGCCGGTCGGCGTGAACGTCAATCCGTGTGGGTAATGAATCTGGCGCTGCTCGGCACGGCCGCGCTGCTCGGCTGGATCTTCGAAGTTGCTCCGTACCTGCTGATCCAGGGAACGGTGCTGATGGTCGCCGGAGCCGCCGGCTTGTGGATGTTCTACGTGCAGCATCAGTTCGAAGGTGCTTACTGGGAACGCGGCGAAAACTGGGACTATGTCGCTGCGGCGTTACGAGGCAGCTCGTACTACAAGCTGCCGAAAACTCTGCAGTGGTTCTCCGGCAATATCGGCTTTCATCACATTCATCATCTGAGCCCGCACATTCCGAATTACCGACTGCAGCAGTGTCACGAGGCCGAGCCGCTGTTCCAGCAGGTTCAGCCGATCACCCTGGTATCGAGCCTCAGATCCCTGGCGCTACGCCTGTGGGACGAGAAATCCAAGAAGTTGGTCGGCTACGCGCGGCTGCGGCAGCTCAGAAGGGAGCGCGAGCAGTAGTCCTGCGTCTTGCGTCAGAACGCGACACATGCGCCGGCCTGGCGCTGAAAGCCGCTCTCACAGACCCAATCGTTGCCCGACAAGCTCAGCATGCCGTTGGCGGGAACGCGGACCGTGAGGCAAGCCGCCGGCTGCTTGCTGAAGCCGCGCTCGCACTGCCAGTCGGTGCCGGCGTCGTTCAGATAGGCGTTGGCGGGAACGACGATGGCTGCGCACCCCTGGTCGACGCGGCGGAATCCGCGCTCGCATTTCCATGCGTCGCCCGCGCGCAGCAGGTATGCGTTGGCTGGGACCTGGATCACGACACACGCATCGCGCGCCTCGCGGTAGCCGCGGTCACATTCCCACCCGGAACCGTAGCTGGAATCGACCGCATAGGCGTGCGCCGGAACCTCGATCTTCACGCAGCGATTGTCGACAGCCCGATAGCCGCGGTCGCACTGCCAACCACGGTCGTACGTGGATTCCGTCGCGTAGGCGTTCGCCGGGACGATGACGGGCGAACAGGAGTCGTCGTTGCGACGATAGCCGCGATTGCAGTTCCACGAATAAGCGCCGGTCGGCAAGTACGCGTTCGCGGGCACCTGGATCGCAACACACTTGCCCTGCATTTCACGATAGCCGCGCTGACACTCCCATCCGCTGCCGTAATCTTTTGCGCGCGCGTTCTGCGGAACCGAATGCGAGCCTTCCGCATGCACGCCGCCGATGCCGATGATGATCAGTAGTGAAGCGCAAGTGCGGAGAGAGCGCGTGAGCAGCGAGGGGGTCAAGGCGTCTCTCCAGCGGAGCGGGCGGGCACGCAGTGTGCGCGCACGGTCTGCGCTTGAACAGCGAAACTGCTAGGGTTCCGCGGCGGACGCGAGAATGAACGTGAACGCACCGCCGTAGGCGAACTCGACGAACTCTGCCATGACGCCGGGCACGAGCGCCTCGCTGACCTGGCCTCCTGCCGCTTTGATCGCGGCAGCCCGCGCCGTGATCATTCCCGTCAGATGCGGCGAGTCCTTCGCCAGTGCGAGCGCGCTCGCCCACGCGACTGCGTCGTCACGCGTGACCTGCTTTTGATCGAGCGCACCGGCGGGCCGATAGTCGTGGCGCGCCGGAGCTTCGACCTGGAGCCGCGCCGGCGCGACATAGGCGGTTCCCATGGGATGCCACCCGAAGGTGTGACCGAGCTCTTGCAGCAGCGTCCAGGTCGGCACGGAGCAGGAAAAGCGATCGCGCCCGCCGGGCTCCATCGCGGCTCGATACATTTCCACGATATCGCTCATCGCTGCAAAACAACGATTCTGGTGAACGCAGCTACTCGCGCGCGGCGCGCACCTGCGCCTTGGCCAGTCGGAAGTCGACGGCGACGCCGAAACCAAGCTCCACGGCCTTGGCGCGGATGTCGAGGGGGTGGCGATGCAGCTGCGCCGCAAGACGCAGCGCGAATTCATCGGCTTGCTGCCAGCTGTTGGCAACTCTCCCCGTCAGATACGAGCTCAATTCCGCCGTCTCGTGGACCTGCCATTCGGCGCTCGGTCGCACAGCGGCTTGGCCGCGCCTCGCAGTAGTCTCGTGCTCACGCAGCGCGTGCGTCACCGTCTCGATGAGGACGCTCCTGTGCTCGGAGGGCATGTCACTCGTCATGAGGAATTGCAATGCCGCAAGCAGCCGCGTCTCTGATTCGTCCATGGCCTCTCGCTACAGCGTCCGCACTGCAGCGCGCTCCGCTTTCTTCGCCTTCTTCGCGGCGCGCTTCTCCTCGAGCGTTTTCTCCGGCTTGCGCTTCTGCTCCCGCTTTTGGTTCATGCCCTTGCTCATCGCTCGATCTCCTCAAATGCGTGCAGGCGGCCACGAGGCGCCGTCCATCGGTTCGGGAACGATACGCCCCGGGGCATGGCCCTGCTGGGGTTTCGCGACCGTAGTTCAATCGCCTGCTTCACCAGGCCCACACGGCCCAGACGGAGACTCTCGCGTTCTCGGCTACGTTCGACGCGACGGCACGCAGAAATTGCACGGCATCGACATGCATCAGCGCAGAGGCCGACTGGGCCGGCGCCAGGTTCTGCCACGGTGCTTCCCGATCGATACGACCCTGAATCTGCACCTGCGCGGCACCGGTCACATGGATCTGCACGATCATTCGCGCGGGTGGCTCGCGAGTGCCCACGACCCTCAGCACCGTTTCCGGCCCTTCCGAGTTCCGGTCGACGGATTTCAATAGATAAACTGACATCGGGGTGAGCCTCGGCATGGCGGAGCGCCGCCGCACACAATGACAGAACTGCGCGACGCAGTTCGGACGGCGATCAGAAGTGGCGGAGAGAGAGGGATTCGAACCCTCGAAGGGCTTTTGACCCTTACACCCTTAGCAGGGGTGCGCCTTCGACCACTCGGCCATCTCTCCGACCGGCCGGCCGGGACGGCCGGGCTCGCGAACGGGGCCGCAATGATACTGAACGGGCTGCGGCGCCGCAAAAGCGCCGCGGCTGCGGCGCCGGGGACGGGGTCGAGGGGATCGGCCTACGGCCACGGGCACTCGAAATGCGTGAGGGGTGCTTTAGCCTGCGATTTCGCGCTTCGCC
>DATEML010000041.1:0-18670 GCA_035275585.1 Steroidobacteraceae bacterium
TACCTCGTCCACGAAGGCGACGTCATGCACTTCCGCTTCAACGTGTGAGGGAGGCCGCGTGGCCGTTCTCGACTTCGACATCCGCGACGAGCGTTTCCGCCAGTGCATCCGTACCAGCGCGAACATCGAGCGGCTGTACACCGGCTGCCGCTGGACCGAAGGTCCGGTCTACTTTCCGGCGCTGCGCTCGTTGCTCTTCAGTGACGTTCCCAACGATCGCATGCTGCGCTTCGACGAGCAGTCGGAGGCGGTGAGCATCTTCCGTCAGCCCGCCGACTACACCAACGGCAACACCGTCGATCGCCAGGGCCGGCTCGTGTCGTGCCAGCAGGGTACGCGGCGCGTGGTGCGCACCGAGCACGACGGCTCGATCACCGTGCTCGCGGACCGCTTCGAGGGTAAGCGCTTCAACAGTCCGAACGACGTCGTGGTGAAGTCCGACGACTCGATCTGGTTCACCGATCCTTCGTACGGCATCGACTCGAACTACGAAGGTTTCCAGGCGCCGAGCGAGCTCGGCGAGCGGCGGGTCTATCGCATCGATCCACGCGGCGGCGCGGTCAGCGTGGTTGCCGACGGATTCGCGCAGCCGAACGGACTGGCGTTCTCGCTCGACGAGCGGCGCCTGTACATCGTCGATTCCGGCAAGGGACGCGGCATCCTGCGCGTGTTCGACGTGCGCGGCGACGAGCTGAGCGGCGGCGACGTATTCATCGAGTGCGCCGATGGCGTGTACGACGGCCTGCGCATCGATGTGAACGACCGCATCTGGACCAGTGCCGGCGAAGCAGTCCACTGTCACGAGCGCGACGGCACGCTCATCGGCCGCGTGCTGCTGCCCGAGCGCGTCGCGAACCTGACGTTCGGCGGCCCGAAGCGCAACCGCCTGTACATCACCGCGACGTCATCGCTCTATTCGGTGCTGCTCGCTGTCAGCGGCGCGAAGACCCTTTGATTGGTGCCGGGAGGGAAAAATGGGGGAAACTGAGCGGCGCAGCAAACGACGCACCCGACGGCTCATTTCTTTGAACGGCGACGCTTCAGAGCCTGGCGGATGCTGGAAGTGTCGCGATTGAAATAGCCCGCGAGCGCAGCGACCGACGTGATGCCGGCGCATAGCGCTTGCTCGACGATCCAAGCGCGAGCGCGCGTGATATTGATGAGGCGGCTCTGTGATCGCAGCTCGATCTCAGTCGCTCCGAATCTCGCACATGCATCGTCGATCACCTTCTGAAGCGCGTCGTTGGACGGTGCCTTCCAGTTGTCTCCGAGAATCCGCCGGGCGAATGCGTCGCCGCCCAGAATGCGTGGATCTCGTTCGTTGCATTCGAGAAGGGGCGAACTCGTGGGTGCGGTCTGGACGAACGCCTCATAGGCGGCAATCGCACGCTCGCGATCCGAACCCAGCATGCGAAGTGCGAACTCTGTCGTAACCCACGGCTCGGAGCGTCTCCCAATGTATGCATGATGACTGGACCAGGGATAGTCATCGGGCGACGCAGCCAGCTTTGCGCGCACGGGATTGAGATGTATGTATCGAAGCAGGGTCAGCAGGTATTCATCCGCATCGACGAGCAGGGCGTGATAGCGCTTCTCGAAGAGATGCCCGGTCGTTTGCAGTCTCGCTTGCACGCCGCGCGCATATCGTCCCGCGACCAGCAGCATGATCCTGCTCAGTGGTGTGTCGCTCACCTGCAGCAGCGCATGCACATGATTGGTCATGTAGCAGTAGGCGTGAAGCTGCGCGCCGCACTCGACAATGATTTTCCTGACGATACGGGTCAGCAGAGCGCGATCCTCCGAGGTGAAAAAGATATCCTGACGATGATTGCCACGCAGCGTGACGTGGTAGATCGCACCAGGTGCGTGGATGCGAGGAGATCGCGGCATTCCTTGCCTCAGAGGGCGTGAGCCGCGACATCCTACGCGCCGTTCGCGCGCCTACTTCAGCGACCTGACAGCGCCTTTGCGGAGTTTTGCGACCGCGGGCTTGCGTTGCCCGGGTGCTGCTGCACTGCTCACTTTCCCCTGCTTTTCTCTCCCGGCACCAATCACGCGAGCGCTCGCCGTCAGCGGCGCGAAGACCTTCTAGGCGAGCGCGTACAGGCAGTCGACGAACGACTTCACTGCGCCATCCATGCCGGCGACCTTCGGGTTGTTCGACTCGATCACGTAATACTCGTCAGGCGCGTGCGCGCGTTCGCCGAAGCCCATGCCGAAGCCGCCGGCCGCGAGTTTCAGCGGCTCACTCGTAAAGACCGAGGCAGGGTCCGAGCCGCCGGAGCGAGGCAGCAGCAGCGGCTCGACACCATACTCGCGATACACCGCACGCTCCGCCTTGATCAGCTCGGAGTCCGCCGACGTCGACGACACTTCGTTCATGCCGCCGTTGATGACGACCTCGATGTCGCCGAAGCCGCGCTTCGCGAGATGCGCCTTGAGTTTCGCGACCGTGTCTTCCGGCGTCATGTTCGGCACCAGGCGCATGTCGAGCTTCGCCACCATCCGGTGCGGGAGGATCGTCTTGCCGCCCACGCCGGTGTAGCCGCCGACCAGGCCTTCGATCGTCACCGTCGGCCGCGACACGCTGTCTTCGAGCGCCTGGCGCCACGTGGCATTGCGTGCCCAGGTCTTGATGCCGATCGACTCCTTCATCTCTTTCTCGTTGAGCTGCTTCGCGGCGAGATCGAGCATCGCGTGCTCGGCCGGCGTGAGCGGGCGAACTTTCTCGAAGAAGCCATCGATCGCCGGATCGCCGTTCGGCGTCACGAGCGTGTTCAGCGCCTGCACCAGGTGCCACGCGGGCTGGTCGAGACGCGCTGCGAGCGAGGAGTGCACGTCGCGCTCGGTCGGGCCGCGGCCCCATTTCGCGCCGCTCGCGATCAGATCGCACTCGATGTCGCCCTTGTTGCCGAGCGTGATGACCACGCTGCCGTCCCATTCCTGCGCGGCTTCGGGCATGAACACGCCGATGCTCTTCGACAGCGCGCCGCTGACTTCGGGCGAGTGCACGATCTGCGGGAAATTCGGCGAGCCGACTTCTTCTTCGCCTTCCGCGACCAGCACCAGGTTGACGGGAAGCTTGCGGCCGGCGCCGCGGATTGCATGCAAGGCTGCCAGGAACGCCGCCTGCGGCCCCTTCTGATTCACGGCGCCGCGTCCCATCACGACCTTGCCGCGCTCCGGCATGTCGACGAGGCGTGCTTCCCACGGCGGCGACGACCATTCCTCCGGATTCACCTGCTTGACGTCGTACATGAAGTACAGCCCGAGCGTGCGCCGTGCGCCGGCGTCGAGCGTCGCGAAGACGCCCGGATGGCCCTTGGTCTGCATGCACTCGGCCCGCTGAAAGCCGGCATCGAGCGCTAGCCGGCGCATCATGTCGCAGCCTTCCGCCATGCCGACGCTCTCGGCAGCGATCGATCCGACGCCGATCCACTCCTGCAGCCGTTTGACGGATTCGTCATGGCGGCGCTCGATCTCCTTATAGATGGCTTTGCGATCGGCAGCGCCCGCGGCGCGCACGGGGCTTGCCAGCGAAGCGCCGGCAAGCGCGCTGGCAGCAACACACGATTGATGAAGAAAGGCTCTGCGAGTGAAAGCGGTCACGGCGCACCTCCCGGGTGCTGCTATTTTCTGAGCCTTATGCTGCCAGAAACTGCAGCAGTGCTTCCGTGAATTCTTGTTGGCGCTCGATGTGGAGCAGGTGAGCGGCTTCGAGCATCACCAGCTGCGCGCCGGGGATCGATGCCGCGATCAGCGCGTGATCCGCCGGCGTCGTGCCCGGATCCTGCGTGCCGCCGACCACCAGCGTCTTGGCAGTGATCGTCTTGATCGACTGGCGCTGATCCATATCGCGAATGGCTGCCGCGCACGCGGCGTAGCCCTGCGGCTTGACGGTCAGCAGCATCGCGCGGATGCGCTCGACCTGATCGGGATGGGCCATGCGATACGGCGTCGTGAGCCAGCGCTGCAGGATGCCGTCGATCAGCGGCGCGACGCCTTGCTTGCGGACACCTTCGATGCGTGCATTCCACGTGTCCGGCGGCGGAGCCATGTACGGTGAGGTGCTGCACAGGGCGATCTTGAGCACGCGATCGGGCCAGAGCGTCGCGATCTGCATCGCCGTCATGCCGCCGAGCGAAAGTCCGCACAAATGCGCACGAGCGATGCCGCAGGCGTCGAGCACGGCGAGTGCGTCGCGCGCGAGTTGCTCCATCGTGAGCTCGGTTTTCGAGCCGGTCGTCGATTCGCCATGACCGCGCACGTCGAAGCGGACCACTTCGTAGCGTTCGCAGAGCGCGGGAAACGGGTCGTCCCAGATTTCCAGGCTCGTGCCGAGCGGATTCAACAGCAGCAGCGCAGGCGCACCGGGCCGCAACGTGTGCTCGCAGCGCAATTGCGCATCTTCGGTCGTGACCAGCTTCATTCCTCGTACCTCCTTGCCGGCGCCTTGCCTACAACGCTCAACGTGACCCGCCGGTTCGCAAGGATGTCACTCTTGCAAAAAAGATAGCGACTGCTACCCTTTTGTTAGCGATCGCTATCTTTTCGTCGTGAGTGCAGGGGAGAACGACATGGGCGATTCGAAGGCAGTCCTGGGCCTGTTTTGCGGGTTACTGGCTCCCGCCGGCGCCGCGCTGGCGCAGCAGTCGCCGCAGATCGAAGAGATCATCGTCACCGCGCAAAAGCGGGCGCAGAGCCTGCAGGAAGTACCGGTCGCGGTGAGCGCATTCTCCGGCGAGGCGCTGCAGGACCATCACGTCAGCGACGTCACGGACCTGAACCAGCTCGCCCCGAGCCTGCAGGTGAAGACCGACGACAACGCCGCCAACCCGAAGATCTTCATCCGCGGCGTCGGCCTCAACGATTTCAATCCGAACACCGCGAGCGCGGTCGGCTTGTACACGGACGGCGTCTACATCGGCTCGCCGCTCGCGCAGATGGCGCAGTTCTTCGACATCGACCGCCTGGAAGTGCTGCGCGGCCCGCAGGGCACGCTGTACGGCCGCAACACGACGGGCGGCGCGATCAACGTGATCACGCGCAAGCCGACGCAGGAGCCCGAGGGCGACATCAGCGTCGAAGCCGGGCGTTTCGATTCGATTAACGTCGAGGCAGCGCTCGGCGGACCGATCGTGAAAGATACGGTTGCGGGAAGGCTCGCGGTGAACGTCATTCGCGACGACGGCTACAGCGTCAACCGTCTGACCGGGCATTCCGGCAACGACACCGATCGCTGGGCGGCTCGCGGCTCGTTGAGCTTCACGCCGTCCTCGACGTTCGATGCGTTGGTGCAGCTGCGCTACGGCAAGACCGACGGCGGCTCGATCTGGGCGTACAACCGCTCGCTGTTTCCCGGCACGCCCGAAGCGACGGGACCGGACGGATTCTGTGCACCGGGCTTCTATACATCGGGTCAGTGCGGCGACATCGGTGGTTACTCGAACACGAGCAGCGACCTGTATCGCGGCGACTATCACCTCGAAGGCAAGGACGAGGTCGAAACGTACGGCGCGTCGGCGACGCTGACCTGGGACCTCGGCGACCTGCAGCTGGTTTCGGTGTCCGGCTACGACCACGCCGATCGCGACGACCGCGAGGACACCGATGCGGGACCGAACGACGTGATCACGGCGACCTATCGCGCCAAGCAGAGCGCCTTCAGCGAGGAGCTGCGACTCCAATCGGCGAACGAGGCGGCGAAAGCGTTCTGGGTCGCCGGCCTCTACTACGCGCACGACGACCTCGACACCAATTCCTATCTCGACGTGCTGCGCGTGTTCCGGCCGCTGTTCGTCACGCCGGACAACCCGAACGGCTTCGCGCCGGAGTTCAGCGTCGGCGTCTTCGGCTATCCGTATACGCAGAAAACCGAGAGCTGGGCGGGCTTCGGCCAGGTCGACTACAACTTCACCGACCAGCTGACCGGCACCGTTGGTGTGCGCTATTCCCACGACAGCAAGGATTTCAATTACGCATCCACGGCGGAGTTCGACACGATCACGATCTTCACGCTCGATGAAAGCAAGGACTTCAGCTCCGTCTCGGGCAAGCTCGGACTGCAGTACCGCTTCAGCGACGACGCCAACGTCTACGGCAGCTACAGCCGTGGCTACAAGAGCGGCGGCTTCTTCGGCGGCCAGACCGTCGAGCCGGCGGATCTCGCGCCGTACGCCGACGAGAAGGTCGATGCGTTCGAAGTGGGCGCGAAGGTCCAGTCGGCCGAGCGACGCCTGCGCAGCAGCTTCGCCGCCTTCTACTACGACTACCAGGACCTGCAGGTCTACACGCTGATCCTGCGCGGCGCGATCACCGTGCAGAACTTCACGAACGCCTCGAACGCGCGCATCTACGGTGCGGAGGCCGAGGTCAGCTTCACGCCGGTCGAGCGGCTCGACCTGTCGATCTCCGGTGCCTGGCTCGATGCGACCTACCAGGACTTCCAGTCCGCCGGCGACCAGGACTACTCCGGCAATCGCCTGCCGAACGCGCCGCGCACCAGCGTCACCGCGGCGATCCACTATGAAATCCCGATGTTCGGCGGCGCGCTGGCGCTGCAGACGGACGCGACCTATCGCTCCGAGGTCTTCTACGACACCCGCAACGTGGAGCGTCTGTCCGATCCGGAGCGTACCTTCGTCAACGCCCGCATCGGCTGGACCACGGCCGACGAGCACCTGGAATTCGGCGTCTGGGGTCGCAACCTGTTCGACGAAACGAACATCAGCGATATCATCCCGATCGAGGGGCTGGGCTTCGACCTGTTCTCGGTCGGCCCGCCGCGCACGGCGGGCGTCTACGCCCGATACAACTACTAGCAGGGCGTGAGAGACCAAAGTTTGAACGCACCCGCCGAATGGATCGGCGAACGGCCCACGGCACTCCAGCTCGGCGTCATCCTCCTGGTCGGCGTCTGCGGCGTCATGATTGCCGGGCTGCAGCCGCTGCTGCTGGGCACCCTCGCCCAGGAAGGCCGGATCACGGCTGCCCAGCTGGGGCACGCCGCGACCGCCGAGTTGCTGCTGATGGGCGCCGCGAGCGCCTACGCCGGCGCGCGCTGGAAGGCTGAGCGCCTGCGCTCGATAGGCGTGATCAATGCGGTGGTGCTGGCAGCGCTGAACATCGCGACAGTCTGGGCGAGCGGCGAAACGGTCACCCTCATTCGTGCTCTTGCCGGTGTGCCGAGCGGCGTGCTGATCTGGATCACGATCGCGATGATCGCGCGCTCGCCGACGCCGGAGCGCTGGTCCGGGATCTACCTCACGATTCAGACGCTCGCGCAGTTCGTGCTGGCTGCGGCGCTCACTGCCTGGGTCATCTCGCGTACGGGCGCGAACGGCGGATTCATTGCGCTTGCGGTCCTGTGCATCATCAGCGCGCTCGCCGCACTGGCCCTGCCGAATCGCTTCGCGCCCCTGGTTGCCGACAGCACGGCGAGCAACATGCCGAACGCACGCGGCTTCGTCGCGCTGGCTGCGACCTTCCTGTGGATGGCATTCATCGTCGGTGTCTGGGTGTATGCGGAGCCCTTGTCCAGGCAGTCCGGTCACGCGCCGACGGTCGCGGGCGTAGCGGTCTCGTTGTCGCTTGCGTGCCAGGTACTGGGTGGCACCGTTGCTACGCTGCTGGCCGGACGCCTGCGCTGGTTCCCGGCGCTGATGCTTTGCGCGCTGATCTACGCCGCGTGTCTGCTCGCATTCGCGGCGTTGCCTGGCGAGTCGCTCTACCTGGTGACGTCCGCAGTGTTCGGCTTCCTGTGGATGTTCTCGTTGCCGTTCTTCGTGCCGATGGTGATCGCAGCCGATCCAACACGCCGCGCCGCTCTGCTGATCGGTGGGGCGGAATTGACGGGCGGCAGCCTCGGGCCGCTGTTCGCTTCCTTCGTCGTGAGCGACACCGACGTGCGCGGTTCGCTAGGCTTCGGCGCAGTGGCCCTCGCTGTGACCGTCGCGATCGCGTTCGCGCTGCGCCGACGCGAGCGCGCCTTGCCCGCTACCATCGTGGAAACCTGACGACACTCATGACACGCGCCGCCAATTCAGCTGCCCGAGCTGCTCCCAAGCAGGAGCGCGCTCTGCAAACACGCGAGCGTCTGCTCGACGTTGCGGGCGGGCTGCTCGGCGAGGTCGGCATCGAGCGCATCTCGACGAACATGATCTGCGCGCGCGCCGGCGTGACGCCACCCGCGCTGTATCGTTATTTCAAGGACAAGTACGCCGTGCTCGAGGCGCTCGGGCGGCGGCTGATGGATCGACAGAACGAAGTGTTGTTCACCTGGCTCGATCGCCACGTGCCGGACGGTCTGACCGCGCTGGCCGAACACACTGAGGATCTGTTGCGCGCCACTGCGGAGGTGACTGCAGCAGAGCCGGGCGCAATCTGGACCTTGCGCGCGTTACGCGCCGTGCCGCAACTCGCGCACGTGCGCATCGAGTCGCATCGGATGGTGACCGATCGCATGGTCAAGGCGTACGCGCCGCTCGTGCCCGAGTTGTCGAAGAAGGTGCTGTGGCGCCGCGTGCGCATCTCGATCGAGTTCGGGTTCGCGGCCGACGAGATGCTCAACGAAGAAGACCTGATCAAGCGCGACGACATCATCAAGGAAGCGGCGCGCATGCTGCGCTGGTCGCTGCGCGATCCGGAATGAACGCCGCAGCTCAGGCCTGGAAGAACTGGTCGGGTAGCGTGCAGGCGCAGCCGTCGCGGCTGGCGAGCCCACGCACGGAGGATGAGCTGGTCACGATCGTGCGCGGCGCCGCGAAGGTGCGCGTCGTCGGAGCGGGGCATTCGTTCATGCCGCTGTGCGCGACGACTGGCGTGCTGCTGAATCTCGCCGATCTCGACTCGCCCATCGAAGTTGCAGCGGACGGCGCGAGCGCGTGGGTGCCGGCCGGTTGGAGCCTCAAGCGCTTGACCGCTGCGCTGTGGGAGCGCGGCTACTCGCTGCTCAATCAGGGCGATATCAATCCGCAGTCGCTCGCGGGCGCGATGGCGACCGGCACGCACGGTACCGGTGTCGAGCTCGGCAGTCTCTCGACGTTTGCGCGCGCGTTTCGTCTGGTGCTCGCCGACGGCTCGATCGTCGAGTGCAGCAAGGAACAACGGCCGGAGCTGTTCGAGGCGCAGCGTCTGTCGCTCGGCCTGCTCGGGATCGCGACGCGCATCCACGTCAGCATCATGCCGGCGTATCACCTCGAAGAGCGCATCGAGCGCGTGCCGCTCACTGCCGCGATCGAGCACTTCGACGAGGTGGCTCGAACGCATCGCCACGCGGAGTTCTTCGTCTTCCCGTATGCGGACGAAGTCATCATGAAGACGCTGCATCCTGCCGCGGAGGCCGGCGCATTCAAGGAACCGTCGTCGAGCGACGAGACGATCTTCAGGTTCTGTTGCGACGTGACGGCCGCAGCGCCGGCGGTCGCGCGGGTGTTGCAGCGCCAGTTGATGAGACTGATTCGATCGTCGCGGCGCACGGGCCCGGCGTACCGCATCTTTCCGTCCGAGCGCACGGTGTCGTTCGAGGAGATGGAGTACGAGATGCCGCGCGCCGCGGGCCTCGGGACGCTGCAGGAAGTGATCGCGTGGGTCCGCAAGCGCAAGCTGCCGGTCGCGTTTCCGTTCGAGTTCCGCTGGGTCGCCGCCGACGACATCTGGCTCAGTCCGTTCAACAAGGGACCGGGTGCGTCGATCTCGATGCATCAGTACAGCAAGATGCAGTGGCGCGACCTGCTGGCGGCCGCGGAGCCGATTTTCCGCGGCAACGGCGGCCGCCCGCACTGGGCCAAGCGTCACACGCTGACGTCGAAAGACGTCTTCGCGCTGTATCCGATGGCCGAGCGTTTCTGCAGAGTGCGCGCGCAGGTCGATCCGGCGGCGAAATTCACCAACGCGCACCTGGCGGAGCTGTTCGGAATCGGAGGTTGAATGACGGGTGAGGACATGCTCGACGACATTCGTTTACACGCGCATCTGATCGGCAAGCCGGGCTCGCGCCGCGAGTTCAACACACCGGTGCTGGTCGTCGATCGCGACGCGCTCGGGCGCAACGTGCAGAAGATGGCCGCGTTGGCGCAACGGGCCGGCGTCGCACTGCGGCCGCATGCGAAGTCTCACAAGAGTCTTGCAATCGCGCGCCTGCAGCTCGATGCCGGTGCGGTTGGTCTGTGCTGCGCAAAGCTGGGCGAGGCGGAAGTGCTCGCCGCAGGCGGCATCGAGTCTTTGCTGATCACATCGCCGGTCGTATCCGCGCCGGCGATCGCGCGACTCGGCGCGCTGAACGCGCGAATCCCGGATCTGATGGTCGCGGTCGACAATCCGGCGAACGTCGCAGCATTGGCAGCCGCGGCGCGCGAGCGTCCGCTCAAGGTCATCATCGATATCGATCCGGGCATCCGGCGCACGGGCGTCGGTTCCGTCGAAGCCGCGGTTGCATTGTTGAAAGCGATCCAGTCGGCGGACACCCTGATCTTCAGGGGCGTGCAGATGTACTGCGGCATTCAGCAGCACATCAAGGACTACAAGGAGCGCTATACCGCCATCGAGGAGCGCACCAATTACCTGCGCTCGATCATCGCGGCGCTCGAGGAGAACGGCGGCGCGTCGGCGATCGTCACCGGCTCGGGCACCGGAACCCATCACATCGATGCGAAGCTCGGGCTGCTCACCGAATGGCAGGTCGGCTCGTATGTGTTCATGGACCGGCAGTATGCGGAGTGCGATCTCGCCGACGACAAGACGCAGGCGTTCGAGTACTCGCTGTTCATCGATGCGCGCGTCGTGAGCGCGAACACGCGCGGCATCGCGACCATCGATGCGGGTTACAAGGCGATGGCGACGGACGGCGGGCCGCCCGTAGTGCTCTCCGGCGCGCCACAGGGGTCGAACTTCATTTTCATGGGCGACGAGCACGGCCTGATCATCGATCCGGCGCAGCAGCACACCTGGTCGGTCGGCGACATCGTGCGACTCGCCGTGCCTCACTGCGATCCGACGGTGAACTTGTACGACGCGTATCACGTCATATCGGGAGAGACGCTGCAGGAGATCTGGCCTGTCAGCGCACGAGGTCGCTCGCGATAGGAGATTCCATGACGGACGCGTACCGGTACCTGTTCCACGCCATGTGGCTGAGCTGGGTGGGGTACTGGTGGGCGGCCTCGTTCAACGTCAAGACGACCGCACGGCACGAGACACCTCAGTCGCGGCTTGCGCACATCCTGCCGCTCACGCTTGCTTTCGTCCTGCTGTTTCCCGAGAACTCGCCAATCCAAGCCCTCGGCGGGCGTTTCCTGCCCCTCGCTGTCTGGCCCTTCTGGGTCGGCGCAGTCCTCACGCTGGCGGGACTTCTGTTCACTGTATGGGCGCGCCTGCATCTCGGTCGAAACTGGAGTGGCACGGTCACCGTCAAGCAAGACCATAACTTGATCACCGGTGGTCCGTACCGGTTCGTGCGCCATCCGATCTACACAGGATTGCTGGTTGCGCTCATTGGCTTCGCGCTGGCTCGCGGGGAATGGCGCGGTGTTGTCGCAGTCGCGCTGGCAGCCGGTTCCTTCTGGCGCAAGCTGCGAATCGAGGAGCGATGGATGCGTGAGCAGTTCGGCAGCGCGTACGAGGAATACAGCCGGCGCGTCTCGGCCTTGATTCCATTCGTTCTCTGAGCAGATGCCGCCCACGCTGCGACGGCATAGAATGCGGCGGGATGAAGCCATACAGAATCGTCGAGGAGACGGACACGCACGTCACCTACGAATACCGCACGGCCTACACCTGGACCTTGTATGCGAAAGCATCGTTCAGCAATCCGCTGCGCATTCGAGTTCCGAAGTAGCCGGCCAGCGGGACATGGCGCGTATCGAGCACATTGCGCTGTGGGTGGACGACCTGGACACGCTCAGCGCTTTCTATGCGCGAGCCTTCGGGGCACAGGTCGGCACGCGCTACGTCAACGCAGCGAAGGGATTCGAGTCCCGCTTTCTTACTTTCGAATCCGGCGCTCGCGTCGAGTTGATGAAGACGACGCATCTGTGGCCGACCCGGCATGCGCCGGGTGTCGAGCGCATGGGGCTGACTCATCTCGCAATCTCACTCGGCTCGGAAGCGGCGGTGAACGAGCTCACCGAGCGCTTGCGCTCCGAGGGCATTACCGTGCTCGACGGCCCGCGCCGCACCGGCGATGGGTACTACGAGAGCGTCGTGCTCGATCCCGAAGGCAATCGGATCGAGATCACCGCGTGAGTCAGTTCCTCAGTCGATACGATCGCGGCGAAGCGCCGGTGCTGCGCGCGAAGAATCGCGAGAAATAGGCGGGATCGGCAAATCCACAGGTCTCGGCGATCAGTGTGACGCTCATGTTCGTGTAGAGGAGGCTGCGCTTTGCCTCCAGAAGTCTGCGCGCATTCAGCAATGCGAGCGGCGCGCTGCCTGTGCTGCGAACGCATGCGAGCCGCAGGCGCTCCGTGCTCACGCACAACGTCCGCGCGTAGTCCGCGATACTCGTCTGCGTCCGGTACTTTGCCTCGATCAGCACCCGATAGCGCGTGGCCAGCTCGGAGTCGGGCGTGCGCGGGTGAACAGCATCGGGTGCGAGCTCGAGCTTGCGTCGCAGAGCTTCGACCAGGATCGCCGCCAGCCATGATTCAGCAGCGATGCGCCGCCCCGGCAGGTGCCCGCGGAACTCGCCGGCGAGCGCTTCGAACAGATTGCTGATTTGCGCTACCGCTGCAGGCGCCAACGGCGTAACGCTCGGTTCGTCGAGCACGCAGGCGAGCTCCTGGTGCTGGCGTGCAATTCGTTGCAGCAGCGCGCCCGAGGCGGTGACGATCCAGCCATCGGTGCGCGGCTTGAAGTCGAAGCCGTGAACGCACGACAGCGGCACGCTGATCAGTGAAACGGGCGCGAACTCGTGCCGGCTGGCCTCGGCCGAATACACCCCGCCACCGCGCTCGACGAGCAGGAAGTGGTGCAGCTCGCGATGGGCGTGCGGCCGAATTGTCCAATCATGCAGGCGGCTGCGCTCGGCGATGGACTCGACGTGCAGGAAGCGCTCGTCGACGTCCTGGCTGGCCTCGCCATAGAGGAAATACTGAGGAATGCTGCGTCGGGCCACGGTCCGCGCCTCTCTCGGGAAGCGCGTCCATGCTACTCCGCCCGTAGCGCCGGTGCTTGGGAAAAGTCCAAGAAGATCTGGATTTTCTCCATCGCCACCCTGCGACCCGGCGGTCCAGCATGTGTGGCGTGCGCACTCAGGTCGCGATCATCGGGGCAGGGCCGGCCGGGCTGCTGCTCGGACAGTTGCTGCATCGGGCGGGCATCGAGGCCGTGATCCTCGAGCGGCATACTCCCGAGCACGTGCTCGCGCGCATTCGGGCCGGCGTACTGGAGCAGGGCACGGTCGACATGCTGGAGCTGGCGGGGTGCGGCAAGCGCGTGACCGCCGAGTCGCTGACCCACGGCGGCGTCGACATTGCGGTGAACGGCCGGCGCCACCGCATTGCGTTTCACTATCTCATCGGCAAGACCGTGACGATCTACGGTCAGACCGAGATGACCCGCGATCTCATGGACGCGCGCAGGCAATGCGGCGCGACTTCCGTCTACGAAGCAGAGTCGGTGGAGCTGCACGACATCGACAGCGATTCCCCGTACGTGACGTACACGCAGGACGGCGCGACGCAGCGACTCGAATGCGACTTCATCGCCGGCTGCGACGGCTCTCACGGCGTCAGCCGCCGCAGCATTCCGTCGGAAAAGCTGAGCATCTACGAGCGCGTGTATCCGTTCGGCTGGTTGGGCGTGCTCGCGGACGTGCCGCCAAGCTGGGATGAGTTGATCTACGCGACCTCCGAGCGCGGCTTTGCGCTCGCGAGCATGCGCTCACCGACGCGTGTGCGCTGTTACGTGCAATGTCCGCTCGAAGATCGCGTCGATGATTGGAGCGACGAGCGGTTCTGGGGCGAGTTCAAGTTGCGCATCGGCCCCGAGATCGCCGCATGCATGACGATCGGGCCGTCGATCGAGAAGAGCATCGCACCGCTGCGCAGCTTCGTCGCGGAGCCGATGCACTACGGCCGGTTGTTCCTCGCGGGCGACGCGGCTCACATCGTGCCGCCGACCGGGGCGAAAGGTCTCAACCTGGCGGCAAGCGATGTGTTCTATCTCTACGAGGGATTGCTCGGCTTCTATGTCGAGGGCACATCACGCGCGCTCGAGGAGTACTCGGCGCGCGCATTGCATCGCGTGTGGGGCGCGGTGCGCTTCTCGTGGTGGATGACGACGCTGCTGCATCGCTTTCCGAACGAGGACGCGTTCGCGGCGCGCGTGCGCGCGGCGGAGCTCGAATATCTGTTTGCTTCCGCCGCCGCGCAGCGCGTGCTTGCCGAGAACTACGTCGGCCTGCCCTTGTGACGCCTACTCCAGCCCCATGCAATTCGCGTAGTACGTGACCGTCGCGGGCCAGTCGGAGAAGATCCCGCGGATCTTGACCTGCTGCGCCAGCGTGTCCAGCGCCTTGTACATGTCGCTGTCCTGCTTCAGGGCGCGACTGTTCGGATCGAACAGATAGTAGAAGCCCGCCGGGCCGGCGCCTTTGCGCAGGTCGGCACGCTCGAAGCTCCAGGTAATGATGTCGAACCCGGTGTTCTCGATGTCCTGCGCGTACTGCGACGGAACAACTCTGTTGTTGGCGTCGACATCTAGCAACGCGAAGATCGGCGGCGCGATGATGCGCACGCCGGCGCGCTTCAACTCGCGCAGTTCATCGAGGGAAATGCGCGGCAGCGGCGGATTCACTGTCGGGTCGATGTCGTCGAGATAGACAGCTTGCCGGCCGAGGCGCGGCTCGTGTTTGATCCAGTAGAGCACGTCGTTCTTGTTGAAGGACTGTGCGTACACGTCGCGCGGGTCGACGCCGGCTTCCTTGTACGCGTCGATCATGCGTTGCGCGTAATTCTCCTGTCCGCCGAACACGGTCATGATCCGCTGCGGATCGCCTTCCTTCAGCTCCGGCGTGTGCTTGACGCCGAGCCGCTTGGCCAGCGCGATGTGCTCGCGCAGCGTCAGCAGCGTACCGCGCGAGTTGTAGAGGTTCGTGCGGAAGTCGGCGGTGCCCCCGAGAAAGCCTTCGGCTGTCGTCGCATTGGGGTTGCTGGCGTCCATCTTGCCCTGCAGCGACTTGAACTCCTGCAAGGTCAGGTCACTCGTGCAGCACTTCGGCGACGAGCCGGCCCCGGACCAGGGCACGCTGCACTTGTTGTTGAGCTCCGTGGCGACGATGTTCGTGGTCGTGTGCAAATCGCATTCGGCGTGACGGCACACCAGCTCGCCATCTTTCGTGAAGGTCACGTCGCATTCGACGATGCCGGCGCCCTGGCGCGCGCCTGCCTCGTAGCCTTCCTTCGTGTGCTCGGGGAACTGCAGCGGCGCGCCGCGGTGTGAGATGGAGAAGGTGCTGCGCCGGAACGGTCCGTTCTCGCAGCGCTGCAGCTTGCTCTTGAGGCGACTCTCGTCCATGCCCTCGACGAGGAAGAACGGGCGGTCACCGAGCTGAATGTTCTCGCGGCGCGAGTCGCCACGATCGTCCGAATCGTGCGCCCAGCCGGCTGCAGGAATTGCGAGCGGCGACAGCGCGAGCCAAATGAGCGTCAACCAGCGGAATCTCATGACAACCTCCTGGAAAGCTGCGGAGTGAACGCAGCCGGAGAGTGCCAGCGCCCGGTGGCCTGCTCATGAAGCTCGCATTGCCGTTCAATGACTCAGCCGTCGAATGACTCGCACGACACCTTGGAGTGCCAGTTCACGAACATGCCGGTCGGATTGTCCTTCCACGCCCAGACGTGCAGTGTGTAGAAGGCAGGCAGGCCGAAGCGATTCGGGCTCTCGAACAGGTGCATCAGCTGTCCTTCCAGCTCCGGCGGTGCCGCGTTCTTCGCATGCCAGTCGGCCGCGAGCACGAGGAAGTCGGCGCCGATGAGACGCAGGCGGCCGTTCGGCAGCGGCTCGTAGATCACGATTTCCGGGTGAGCCGGGTCCAGCTTGCCGTCCCCGACGAGCGACATGTTCACGTAGTGCAGTCCCATCGCGCCGAAGTCGGGGCCGGTCACGCACCCGAATGCCAGGTGATAGCCTTCGGCCTCGGCGGCCGCAGGATCTCGAAAGTGCGCGGTCGCTTCGCGCACGATTCTGACGAGCTCGCCAGCGCGAGCCTTGTTGTCATCGCCGTGCGGCCATGCGCTCGATGCGAGCAGCACGCCGAGCGCGCAGGATGCAATTCCCCGGATCTTCATGACGACCTCCTGATGGCACGTAGTGCCGGCAACAGCATGGGAACTTTGCGTCGGTACTCCGCATAAGCGGCGCCGTGCTCCGCCAGCAGATCCCGCTCCTCGAACTGAATCGCGAGCACGATGTACGCCGTCGTCGCCAATGCGAACACCAGATGAGCGAGCGTCATCGTCGGCGTCATCCAGAACGCCAGCACGAAGCCGAAGTACAGCGGATGCCGCACGAAGCGATAGGGCAGCGGCGTTCGGAACGACACCGGCATGTAGGTTCGGCCGAGCAGCGGCAGCCAGGCCTGGCGCAAGCCGAACAGATCGAAATGATTGATGAGGAATGTAACGACCAGCACCGTGGCCCAGCCGGCGGCGAACAGGGCCCACAGGACGACGCGGGCCACTTCGTTCTCGATCGTCCAGATCGGCATGCCGAGCGGACGCCATTGCCAGAACAACAGCAGCAGCGCGAGGCTCGCGCACAGAACATAAGTCGCGCGCTCGATCGACCACGGCACGATCCGCGTCCAGCGCTCCTTGAACCAGCGACGCGCCATTACGCTGTGCTGCACGGCGAACACGGTCAGCAGGCCGCAGTCGATCGCCAGCGATTCGAGCAATGAGCCTTCGAGCGGCCCGTCGAGCTGCCGCGGCACGGCGAATCCGCCTACAAACGCGATCGCGTAGAGAAACGTCACCAGGAAGGTGAGGTATGCCGCGAGTGCATACGCGAAGCAGAGCAAGCGTTTCGGCATCGTGGGACTCCTCTGGCTGGCGTGCAGAGTCCCGCGCGCGCGGCGCGCGCGCCATGGGAGCTTTGTCCCGGTTGAGCTAGAATTCTGGTCGCGCGCTTGAGACGAATGTCCCAATGACGACCAAGCCCGATAGCAAACCGCTGCGTCAGCAGATCCGCTTCCTGAAGGCGACGGATGGCGTGCAGCTCGCGTGGGGGCAATCGGGTCGCGGGCCGACGCTCGTCAAGGCCGCCAACTGGCTCACGCATCTCGAGTACGAGCTGCGCAGCCCGGTCTGGCGCCATTGGCTCGAATTCTTCTCGAAGCATTTCCGCTTCGTGCGTTATGACGAACGCGGCTGCGGCATGAGCGGCTGGCAGGAGAAGCAGCTCACGCTCGATCAGTGGGCCGCGGATCTCGGTACGGTCATCGACGCCGCACAACCGGAAGGTCCGGTGATGCTGCTCGGGATCTCGCAAGGCGCGCCGGCCTGCCTGCACTACGCGATTCAGCATCCGGAACGCGTCGCGGCGCTGGTGCTCTACGGCGGCTATGCACGCGGCGCCGCGCGTCGTAATGCAGCTGCCGCTTCGGATGGATTCAGGGCGATGGTCGATCTCGCGCGCCTCGGCTGGGGCAAGGAAAATCCCGTGTTCCGGCAGATCTTCACGTCGCGATTCATTCCCGGCGGGACGCCGGAGCAAGTGCAGTGGTTCAATGATCTGTGCCTGAAGACGACGACCGGCGAAATCTTCGCGAGCCTGTACAGCGCCCGCGCGCCTGTCGACATCGAGGCGTCTCTGGCGGCGGTGCGTGTGCCGACGCTGGTGATACACGCCAGAGATGATGAGGTCATTCCGGTGGCGGAAGGTCGGTTGCTCGCCGCCGCCATTCCCGGCGCCGAGTTCGTCGAGCTCGATTCACGCAATCACATCCTGCTCGAAAACGAGCCGGCCTGGAGCCGCTTCCAGGAAGCGATACTGGCGTTCCTGCGGCCCGACCGCAGCGCCGATCGATCGGTGTTCGCCAGTCTGTCGGAGCGCGAGCGCGACGTCCTGGCGCTGATCGCCGACGGCCTCAGCAATACCGAGATCGCCACGCGTCTCGACATCAGCGAGAAGACCGTGCGCAATCACACCTCGAATCTGTTCGACAAGCTCGGCGTCTGGTCGCGCGCGCAGGCGATCGTGTTCGCGCGCGATCACGGATTCTCGGCGGATTGAGCTCGCGTGGAACTTTTCCCGACGAGCGCTCATTTCAGGAGTCGTGCGGTTCAACTCCTGTGTGCTGCTGGTTGCGCTGAGCGTCTGCGCCTCATGCGCGACGCAGAATCCGCGCGTCACGCCGCCGCCGGAGACGCCGCCGATTGTCGCCAGGCAGCGGGTGCTTCCGGAGGAAGCCACTGATCCGCTGCTGCGGGCCGCGCTCGATGAGTACAAGAACGATGCCGGCGTGCGCGAGCTCGTCGATGCGGTACGTCGCTACTCATCCGCTCCGCTGACGACTGGCAACCAGGTCAAGGTCCTGGTCGACGGCCCGCAAACGTACGCCGCCATCGAAGCCTCGATGCGCGCAGCGCGACGCTACATCGATCTCGAAACGTTCATCTACGGCGACGACGATATCGGACGCCGCTTTGCCGCGCTGCTGGCCGAGAAGCAG
>DATEML010000042.1:0-3901 GCA_035275585.1 Steroidobacteraceae bacterium
GCCGCCGCCGACTTCGTAATAGCGCTCGACCACCGCGACGCTCTTGTGATGCTTGGCGGCGGTCATGGCGGCGCCCTCGCCCGCCGGACCGGTGCCGATGACGACTACGTCGAATTGTTCCATGGGGCGCGATGATACCGAAAGCGCCCGAGTGCACTACCATACGGACATGAAGCATTTCCTCGCACTGCTGTGCCTGTTGGCCCCCGGCCTGGCGTCCGCCGAATGGCTCGAGCGGGTCGAAGACGGCATCATGGGCACGCGCATCACGGTCGAGCTCTGGGCCGACGACCCGGCGCAGGGCAAGGCGGCGATCGAGGCCGTGCTCGCCGAAATGCGGCGGGTCGACGAGTCGATGAGTACCTACAAGCCGACCAGCGAAGTGTCGAAGGTCAACGCGCACGCCGCCCAGGCGCCGCTGCAGATCTCGCCGGAGCTGTTCGACCTGCTGACCACCGCACTCGACTATTCGCGCGTGACCGACGGCGCGTTCGACATTACGTATGCGAGCGTCGGCTACCTCTATGACTTCCGCCACCACGTCCGCCCCGGCGAGGACCAGATCAAGGCAGCGCTGCCCGGCGTCAACTATCGCCACGTCGTGCTCGATCCGGCGCAGCACACCGTCCGCTTCACGCAGCCCGGCGTGCGCATCGACCTCGGCGGCATCGCCAAGGGGCACGCCGTCGACCGCGGCATCGCGATCCTGCAGGGACGCGGCGTGCAGCACGCACTGGTCACGGCGGGCGGCGACAGCCGCATCATCGGCGATCGCTTCGGCAAGCCATGGGTGGTCGGCATCCGTCACCCGGACCGCAAAGACGAAGTGATCGCGCGCATTCCGCTGGAAGACGCCGCGATCTCCACGTCCGGCGACTACGAGCGCTACTTCGACGAGGGCGGCGTGCGTTATCACCACATCATCGATCCCGGTACCGGACACTCGGCGAGCAAGGTGCGCAGCGCGACGATCATCGGGCCGACCGCAACGCGCACCGATGGCCTGTCGAAGACCGCGTTCGTGCTCGGCCCGGAGCGCGCGCTCGAAATCTACAACCGCCTCGACGACATCGACGCGGTGCTCGTCACGCCGGACGGCCGCGTGCTGTACAGCAAGGGCCTCGAGGCGCCGTCGCAGTAACAGGCGCCGCGGTGAGCGAAGAACATCCGACGTTTCCGAGTGCGGTCCAGGCGCTGCTGCTGATCGCGCTGTTGATGGCGATCGAGATGCTCGTCGCGGTCGCGGTGTTCGACGCGGACCTGCTCCCCGACGTCAACGATATGGACGTCTACGGCTTCATCACGGTCGTCGGCAACGGCATCCTGTTCGTCGGCCTCATGGCGTACAAGCGCATCGGCTATCGCGCGCTGTTCCATCCGGCAGGGCACTCGGTGGCCGCGACGATGATGCTCGTGACGGTGCCGATTCTGCTGCTGGTGCCGGGGCTGGTACTGCTCGCCGGTGCCGGCAACACGATCGTGCAGTGGCTGTTCCCGATGACACCGGACGACGTCGCGCGCTTCGAAGAGCAGATGGCTCCGGGGATCGTGCCGATCCTGTTCGCATGCGTGGTCGCTCCCACGCTCGAAGAGATGCTGTTTCGCGGCGTGATCCTGCGCGGCTTCCTGCGCCGCTACTCGCGCACCTTCGCCATCGTGTGGTCCGCGGCGCTGTTCGGCATCGCGCACCTCAATCTCTATCAGTTCATGACGGCGTTCGCGATCGGCATCGTCGGCGGCTGGCTCTATGAACGGTGCAGATCGCTGTGGCCCTGCATTCTGCTGCACGCGACCTACAACGCATTCGTCACGGGATACTACGCGTGGCTCGTCGCCCATCCTCAGGCGCAAACGGCGGGGCTCGGTGCGGCGTTCACCGGCGGCGCGTTCGCGGCCGCGATCGTCGGCGGCCTGATTCTGCTGAAGCTGCTCGCCGGCAAGCAGCCGAAAGGCGTCATCCAGGATCGTTAGGGACCAGCGTGCCGGCGTAGCACTTCAGGTACGGTGTCAATGCCTGCAGCGCCGCGAGATTCGGCCACTCGCCGGAGTGAAACACGCGGTCGAACATCATCACGCGCTGGGTCGTCTCCTCGAACCTGTCCCACTGCGGCAGACCGGGAGTGTTCGGGTCGCCGCGCGCGGCGAAGTTGAGGATGTATTGCCGAATCATCGCCGAGGCAGTCAGGTCACGCTGCGTCGGCGTGTTCCAGAAGTTGCCGAAGACATACGGGTACTCGGCTGCATGCGGCGCACCGTGCGGCCGGTCCCGCCCGTGAATGTCGAAGAAATACGCATATACCGCGCTGTGTCCGTTTTCCGTTTGCAGGCGCGCCCAGGTCCACGTGGCCCAGCCGATGTTCTGGTCGCGCATGGCCTGGCTCAGCACTACGCGCGTCTGCTCATCGCTCACGAATCGCGGGTATGCGGCAAGCAGTGCGGGGAGCGTATGTCTGCACGGCAACGTCCGCAGATTGGCCTGCGCGCTGGCGAGCGTAGTTCCAGGAGGCGCGCCGACTTCATCAGAGGTGTAGCCGATCAGGATGGGAGTGTCGTTGAAGCGCCGCTGCGCAAACAGCTCCTGGGTGTAATCCAGCACCAACTCGCCGTCGCGATTGATGCCGTACTTGGACGGCCAACCGTCCGTCGCCTTCAACAGTGTGCTCGCGGGTAACGCGCGCGCAGCCTGCAGGTCGCTCACGCCGAGCTCCTTGAACAACGCCTCGCCTTTGCGCTCGTAGTCCGCGAGTGTCGGCCAGTAGTACTGATACCGCGCGTCGACAGGCGTGCCCGGCATGAAGATCGCCCCGCCCAGCGCCGCGGCTCGCGAGTAGAGTCCTTTCGCCGCAGGCGACGCTGCCAGCACGCTGATCGAGGATGCGCCCGCAGATCCACCGATCACGAGCACGCGCGAGGGATCGCCGCCAAACTGCGCAATGTTCGCCTGCACCCATCTGAGTGCGGCGATCATGTCGTGCAGGCCGTAGTTGCCGGATGTTTTGCCGTTCTCGCGCGTGAGCTCGGGGTGCGCTAGATACCCAAACGCACCCAGTCGATATGCAATCGTGACGACCACGGCGCCTTCGCGCGCGAGGTTCGTGCCGTCGGAAACTTTTTCCCAGGACATCCCGCCGACCAGCCCACCGCCGTGGATCCACACGATGACCGGCCGGCGCTCGATCGACGACGTGGCTGCCGTCCAGACGTTGAGGTACAGGCAGTCCTCGCTCGGCTGCAGTTGGTCTGCAGGGATCCATGACTGCATGCAGGCAGGAGCAAATTCCCTGGCGCCGCGCATGCCCTGCCAGGGGATGACGGGCTTCGGAACCTGCCAGCGTAGATCACCGACCGGCGGCGCTGCGAACGGGATGCCTTTGAATACAGCCAGGCCGTCGACTACCTGACCTTGAACGGTTCCGCCCGTCACCGCGGCGGATTCGATCGAGGCGAGAGCAGTGTTCCCGGCCATCCTGGCGACGAGCAGGAACGCGAGCACTCCGTAGCGAAGCGTCATGGGCCTCTCAATGCTCGTATCGCATGAAAGGTTTCCGAATCACCGACTCAAATCCCTGGCGACCACGGCAAGCACCCGCGCCGCGCGGGCCCGTGGGCTCTCGTTTGCTGCTGGGAGGACCGGAAAATCCGGCGCAACGCCCGCAACCTCGTCGCTGCCGTCGGCGCGCAGGCGCACGCAGTTCGGGACGCGAAACGACAGCTGCGAGTGCGGCAGCGTCAGCGGCACAGATTCCACCATCGAGCCGCAACCCAGGCCGAGCGTGTGGACTCCGACGGTCTTCGCGATGCCACTGTCGCGCATGCGCGCGGCAAACATCTCTGCTGCCGATGCCGTTCCTGCATCCGTCAGCACATAGACCGGTCCGCTCCACGCGCCGCGCATGGGATC
>DATEML010000043.1:0-13026 GCA_035275585.1 Steroidobacteraceae bacterium
AGTGATTTTCAACTACGAGCTCAACGACGAGCACCATCCGGCGCGTGCCGGCAAGGACGACGGCTGGGGCCTGACGTACGGGCCCGAAGGCGGATTCGGGAAGAAAGCCGCGTACGACGAGTTCAAGAAACTGCTGGCGCGATAGTTTTTCGCGACTTTTGCCGACTAATCTGCCGCGGGGATGTAGGTACGCACGTAGTCCACCAGAAAACTCTGGGGCAGATACCTGGCCACCGGGTCACCCAGATGGCCTTCGAGACTGAGCACCACATGGCGGGGCAAATTCACGAACGAAGGGTGTGACGGCGTGACTTCCCAGGCCAGCTTTCCGTCGAAATAAAAGCGCAGCTTCCCCTGACTTCGTTCCAAGCCATAAACATGGTAGTCGGCACTGACGTCGACGCTTGCATCGAATTCATGCGGGGCAGTCTGGGTGTGAAGATATTCATCCGGGGCAGTCGGCGCAGGATTGGCAGGGTCGATCGTCCAGGTGTGCAGAGTGCTGACCACGCCCGAGTAGTTGAAGGTTTCCTGAATGTCGATTTCGGGATTGGGATTGTTGGCCGCGGTCAAGGGTGAAGATTGCAACCAGATGGCGCTCAGCACATTCGCAGCGCGAGGCAGCGCCTTGGCACGAACCTCCACGTAACTATTCACACCCGGCACGTCGAAGAGGGATTCGACAGCACCGCAGGTGTAGGATTTTTCGTTGAACACTTCCTTTCTTGCGGTCAGAACCAGATTGCCGCCGCTGACCGTTGTGTTTTCCTGCCTGAATGCCAGAACGCCCGACGTGTCGTACCACAGGCCCTTCTTCCACTTGGCCGCATCGAGAGTGAAACCGTCGAACTCATCCGACGCTGCGACGACCAGATTCCATTTCCCGATGGGCGCGGCGTCAACGGTCGCCGGACTCACGGCGCATCCGGCGCCCGGCAGCGCCGCGAGGTTCAGCACGGCGGCAATTCGAATCCGATCGAGCATCTCGCCATCCTGAGCGGCTAGCGTTTGCGCATCGCCTCGAGCAGCGACGGCGCGGCTTTGCGATTGGCGGCGCGATAGTCCTCGCCGACGAGCTCCGCGATCGTTGCGGCGATTTGCGCTTGAGTCACCGCGGGCACGTCGTGTCGCTCTCCGAGCGGCGCCGTGTCCGGCCCGATTACAGCGATCCAGATGTTGTTCGAGCCCTTCTGCCCGGTGCCGTGGTCTTTCCATTCGACGGGTCCGCTGCCCCGCCCGTGATCCGTCGAGATGATCAGCGTGGTCCGATCCTTGTAATGCGGGCTCGACTGGATCTGCTGCCAGAGATCGGCCATGAACCCGTCGAACGAGTGCGCGGTTTCGAGAAGGTTGTCGTAACGCCCCATGTGCTGCCAGCTGTCGGTATCGCCGTAGCCGATGAACATGACGCGCGGCGTGCGGGTGCGCACGTGTTCTCGCACTGCTACGTGCAGGAATGAGTCGAGCGGATCGTCGCCCTCCAGCCTCGTGGTCGTGCGGTACAGCTCACTCAGCAGCTGGCCCTGCGGGCTCTTGTCGCTCGCATCGACGAGCGTCGCGCCCGCCCGGATCGGCAGGCCGCTGCGCTTGCCGTTGAAGATGTCGGCGAACGTCGCCCACGTGCCGAAAATCTCGACCTTGCCGGCGAATCCCGGCCGCTTGTTGAGCCACTCGAACACCGTGACGTTCGGATTCGGCCCGTAGCCGTTGGAATCGATGCGCGGATCGGCCACTCCGGTCGACATCTCGTTGTAGCCAGGGTAGGAGAACCACATCGGGTTCGTGACCTGCGCGACACTGCCTGCCTTCTGGTTGCCGAACAGCTGCCCCTCCTTGGCAACGGTGCCCCACAGAAAAGGAAACAGCAGCTTGCGTCGCACGGCCGGGTCGTCGTTCCAGTACTTGTGCTTGAGCTCATCGCTCGCGGTCCAGTTACCGCCGGCGTCGGTGAGCAGCGTCGGATCGGCGCCCGTGAACACCTCCTGCCAGCGCACGCCGTCGGCGATCACGAAGAATACGTTCTGCGTCTGGCCCGCCCATGCGACGGAGGCGCCGGACAAGCCGGCGAGCGCGATGAGAATCAGCTGCGCGAATCGGCACATGTTTGGCTCCATCTATGGCTGGTTACGGCTGAATTTGCACAATGGCGGGCGAGCCGCGCGCGGAATCAGGACTGATCCACACGGCCACCTTCGCCGGCTCGACGACCCACTCATTGCGATCATTCCAGAGTGCGAACGCTTCGGGCTGCAGGGCAAACGTTATCTTTTTCGTTTCGCCCGGGGCGAGCGCGACGCGCTGAAAACCCTTCAGGGCACGCACCGGCTGAGAGACACTCGTGCCGATGAGCCGGACATAGAGTTGCACGACTTCTTCACCCGCACGTGAGCCAGTGTTGCTGACGTCAGCGCTGACTGTCAACGCAGTCCGATCGGCACGGTCGTTGAGGCCTGTCGTGAGCTCGGAGGCCTTGAGCTGACTGCCGCTGATCTCGGTCGAGCCGTAGCGGACGGTGGTATAGGAAAGGCCGTAGCCAAAAGGAAATTGCGGATCGTTGCGCTCGTCGATGTAACGCGAAACGTAAGTGTCGTCGCTGTCGCCGGGAGGATTCGTCAGATCCTTCTTGTTTTCCGGCCGTCCGGTATTGAGCGCGTTGTAGTAGAGCGGTTCCTGTCCCACGCTGCGCGGCCAGCTTACGACCAGCTTTCCGGCAGGATTGGACTCTCCATATATCGTGCGCACGAGAGCGGGTCCGGCCTGGATGCCGGGGAGCCACGCAGCCAGCACTGCCGGTACGTGCTCGAACGCCCAAGGCAGAGTCAGCGGTCGACCGCTGAAGAGAACGAGAACCACCGGCTTGCCGGTGGCGACGATTTTTTCGAGCAGCTCCTGTTGACGCCCGGGCAATCCGAGATGGGCCCGCGACGTGGCCTCGCCCGTCATTTCACCACCGGCCTCCCCGAGCGCCAGGATGACGACGTCCGCGGTTGCGGACGCAGCCACAGCGGCAGCCAGGTCTTTGTCGGATCCGCCCGTGACGCCCACGCCCTTCAGGTGAGTCAGGTTCTGCTCTCCTACGCGTTTGGCGAGTGCCGTGTGGAGAGACATCACATCCTTGTTCTGACCCAGCCCGGCCCAGGGTCCCAGCGCGCTGGGCAGATCGTCGGCAAGCGGCCCGATCAGAGCGATGCGCTGAGCGCCGCTCGCAAGCGGAAGCAGCGGCGCGTTGTTCGGCCCGGGGGAATTCTTCAGCAACACGAAGGAGCGCTCGGCCGCCTTTTGCGCCAGCGCGACGCTCTCCGGCCGCAGCATGGCTTCGGCCTCACGGGCTTCGTCGACGTAGGGACGCTCGAAGAGGCCGAGTGCGAACTTCAATCGCAAGACGTTGCGCACCGACTCGTCGATGCGCTCCTGCGGAATCCGACCGGCACGCACCAGATTCACCAGATGATCGTGATAGACACTGCTGGCCATGTCCATGTCGACGCCCCCCAGAAAACCTTTGAGGGCTGCCGTCTCGCGATCGTTGGCGATGCCGTGCTGAATGAGCTCGCGCAGCGATTCCCAGTCGCTGTCGACGACGCCGCGAAATCCCCATTCGGTGCGCAGGATCTGCCGCAGCGTGAACGGATTGGCGGATGCCGGAACTCCGTTGAGTGAGTTGAAGGCGCTCATGATGGTGGCCGCTCCGGCATCGACGGCGGCGCGAAAAGGCGGCAGATAGATCTGACGCAGCGTGTGCTCGGAGATTTCAGTGGTGTTGTAATCGCGACCGGCCTCGGCCGCTCCGTATCCGACGTAATGCTTGGCACAGGCGGCGATGCTGTCCGGTGCATCGAGGCGCGTGCCTTGATAGCCGCGAACGTAAGCAGCTGCCATCTCCGATCCCAGAAACGGATCTTCTCCGGCGCCTTCCGTCATGCGGCCCCAGCGAGCATCGCGCGCGATGTCGACCATGGGAGAGAACGTCCAGCGAATGCCGCTTGCCGAGGCTTCCTGCGCAGCCACCCTGGCCGCCTGCTCCACTATCTGCGGATCCCAGGTCGATGCCAGCGCCAGCGGCACTGGAAAGATGGTGCGGTAACCGTGAATGACATCCAGGCCGAATACGACCGGAATCTTGAGGCGGGACTTTGTGACTGCGATGCGCTGGTACCGATTGATCTCTTTTGCCTTGGAGAGATTGAACAGCGCGCCAATCTGCCCTTTGGCGAGCATGTCCTCGTAATCTGTGCGGCCAGTGCCCGGGCCCGTCGGTTGACCCGCCGAGAACTGCGCCAGCTGGCCGACCTTCTCCTCGAGCGTCATCTTGCTCAGCAAGGTTTCCACGCGAGCGTCGAGACTGGGATCGTAGATCCCGGTGGGAGCAGCAGTCGTAGGGGCCGGCGCGGCAGACTGTGCGTCCAGGGCGTGGCAAACCAGCAAGACAGCGAACGTGGCTGTGGCGCACAGTCTTCGGATCATTTCGGGCTTCCTCTCTTCGGCGAGTTTCAATTCAAACCAGTGCATTACCGCTTTCCGGATCGAAGAAATGCAGATGCGCGGTGTCGACGCCCAGGCGCAGACGCTCGCCGATTGCGATGACATCCCGGCCGCTCAACAGCGCACTCACTTCAAGCTCAGCATTCCCGTTGGACGACTCATCGGAGCGAAAGCGCACGATCCGCTCGTGTCCATATTCCTCCACCGCGTGCGGCACCACCTCGATCCGCGGCCAATGGCCCGGCGCGCTGCGATCGAGCGCCACGTCGCCAGGTCGCAGCCCGACGAGCAATTTAGATGAACCGGTGGTCGGGCGCTTGATGCCCGCTGCGAGCGGGAGCTCGTACTTGCCGAAGCGAATTCCTGCTGCAGTGACGTCCGCCTGCAACAGGTTCATCGGCGGGGAACCCATGAATGTCGCCACGAATACGTTGCGCGGCCGATCGAAGAGTCTGCGCGGAGTGTCGCATTGCTGAATCGTACCTTCGCGCATCACGGCCACGCGCTCGCCGAGCGTCATGGCCTCGATCTGATCGTGCGTGACGTAGAGCGTCGTGACCGCGAGCCGCTGGCGCATCCTGGACAATTCTGCGCGCATGGACGTGCGCAATTGCGCATCGAGATTGGAGAGTGGCTCGTCCATCAGGAACGCCTGCGGCCGCCGCGCGATGGCGCGGCCCATTGCGACGCGCTGCAGCTGGCCGCCGGACAATTCCGCGGGGCGCCGTGACAACAGCGCGCCGAGCCCGAGCAAACCAGCGACATCGGCAACGCGCTCGCGCCGCTCGTGCTGGCTCATGCGGCGCGACTTGAGACCGAACTCAATGTTGTCGCGAACCGTCATCTGCGGGTACAGCGCGTAGTTCTGAAACACCATCGCAATATCGCGCTCGCCCGCGGGCTTGCCGCTGACGTCGGCATCGCCGATGAGCACACGACCGCTGTCGAGATGTTCCAGGCCCGCCACTGCGCGCAGCAGCGTCGACTTGCCGCAACCGGAAGGCCCCACGAGCACCAGGAATTCGCCATCGCCGACGGCAAGGTTCACGCCATCCAGAGCGCGGGTACCGTCTGGAAACGTGCGGCTGGCGCCTTCGACGCAGATCGATGCCATGGCGTGCGCGATTCCTACGCGGTTCTCGGATCGTGCTTGCGGCGGTGACTGTCCGCCTCGCCCGCTGGCATGTGCTGGTAGTCGAGCGCCGGAAATCCGCTCTCGATCGACACGTAGCGCCCTTCTCGCGCCGAGGTTTGCGCAGCCAGCATGACCTCCAGACCGTGCAAGGCGTGTTCAGGCTGGTTGACCGACCGCGTGCCGGCGGCAACGCACTCGACGAGGTGCCGCAAGCCGGCGGTCCACGGCCACAGAGGCTCGCTCTCCTCGTTGATCTCCCACACCTCGCGTTCGCGGGTCCATCGCTCGAACCCTTGCGGCGCCCAATCGTCGCCCATCAGTTGCATGACGCCGTCCGTACCGTAGAGCTCGATCGCCGGGCTGCGATACTTCTGCATCGTGAAGCCGGTGGTGATGCAGGCGAAACGGCTGTCGCCGAAATCGAGCAGCACCTGCGCGTTGTCGTCCGACTGGACCGCGATCTCGACGCCTTCGGCCACGCGTCGCGGGATCGCCGTGCCGACCATCGCGCACACGCGCCGCACGGGTCCCATGAAGCCGCAGAGACTCATCAGGTTGTAGATGCCGAGATCGAACAACGCTCCGCCGCCCGCTCGGTAATACCATTGCCCCCACCAGGGGCCGGCCCATCCATACCGGGCGCGGGCGAGCACGACCTTGCCGATCTTTCCCGAATGGACTTCGGCATGCATGGCCCGGTATGTCGGCGACAGCACGATGTGCGGAGCGCAGACGAGCAAGCCTTTCGCGCTCTTGCTGACGCGTAGCAGTTCCCGCGCGTCGGTGATGCTCGTCGCCATCGGCTTTTCGACCAGCACATGTTTACCCGCCTCGAGCGCGGTCCGCGCCAGTTGGGCGTGCTCATTCATGCTGGTCAGAACCAGAACCGCATCGACATCGTCATGCGCGATGAGCTCCACCGCACTGGCCGGCGTCGCAATCGATGGATGCATGGCTGCGACCGCCGCGGTCTTGTCGCGGTCGACATCGAACGCGGCGGTCAGGCGCGCCTGGCCGGTTTGCTCGAGCTGACGAATCAGCTGGCGGTACGGCCCCACAAAGACGCTACCGAGTCCAAGTACTCCAAGTCGCAGCATGTCAACGTCCTCCGCGCAACCATTCCGGTCGTTGCCAGGGATAGTGATTGGGCGTGTCGAGTAGAACAGGAGCGAGGCCGAACCCGAACACGAGTGCGCGGCGCGGCTGCGCGGACAGATTGGGCCCGGCGCTGTGGAGCGTTCGTCCAGCGTGGATGGTCGCCCCGGCCGCCGGCAGCTCGCAAATGGTTTCCGGAGCATCGGGCATCGTCGCGCTCAAGCGCAGTCCATGCGAATCGGCGGAAAGCAGCTCGTGCGGCAAGACGGGCCCACGATGACTCCCTGCGACAAACCTCATGCAGCCGTTCTCGATCGTGGCGGGTTGCAGCGCAAGCCAGATGCTCACGGCGCGGTGCGCGTAGTGCGGGTCCCAGTACGCTTCGTCCTGGTGCCAGGGAGTCGCGCCGCCGATTCGCGCCGGCTTCAGGATCGCGTGATTGCCGGTCGGCACGCAGTCGGATCCCAGCAGCTGCCGGGCGATCTCCCCGGCATTGCGATACGCCTGTCCCTGAATCAGTCGTGGCGCATAGCGTTCGGGGTTGACGATCTGCGGCAGCGGTGCACGCGCCACGTCCGCGTTCAATTCGATGCGGTCGCCGTCATCGAAACCGGCATCGCGCTGAAACAATTCGTCGTAAAGCCCGAGCAGGTCCTCGACCTCGGCGGCATCGGTCAGCGCATCGACGCGCAGGAATCCGTCGCGCCGGAACGCTGCGACCTGCGCGTCCGTCAAGCGCGTCATTCCTTCAGTGCCCCCACCCACATGCCGTGTACGAAGCGCCGATGCGTCGCGATGAACAACACCACTACCGGCAGCGCGACCATCACTGCTGCGGCAGCCATGCCGACGCGGTCCGTCGTGTAGCGGCCAGCGAAGAACGCGAGACCGAGTGGCGCCGTGCGCAGATCCTCGCGCGACAACATGACGAGCGGCAGCAGAAATTCGTTCCACGACCACATGAACACGAGGACCACCAGCGTCAGCAACGCCGGGCGAGCCCCCGGCAGCAGGACCTTCCACAGAATGCGCAGCGAGCCCGCGCCATCCAGCGCCGCCGCTTCGAGCAACTGGCGCGGCACTTTGCGAAAATACGCGCGCATCCAGAACGTGCCGAACGAGGAATTGATGGCGATCAGCGGCAGGATGACCGACCAGTAGGAGTTCGTGAGGCGCCCGGCACGCAGCTCGACATACAGCGGCACGATGACTGCCTCGAACGGGATGACGAGGCCGGCCAGGAGCAGATAGAAAAGGACGTTCTCTCCTGCAAAGCGCATGGTGCCGAAAGCGTAGCCGCTCAACGTCGACACGATGACCGTGCCCACCACCACAGCTACGCTGACGATCAGGCTCGATTGCAGGTAGCTCGCGAAGTGCGCGACGTCGAAGGCGCGCGCGTAATTCTCGAAATGCAGGCGGTCCGGCAGCTCGAATCCGGACAGCTGTGCTTGCTCCGGCTGCAGGCTGAGCAGCACGACACCGATGATCGGCAATACGGTGATCGCGGCAAACGCAACCAGGCCCGCGGCGCTCCAGCTCACCATAGTGCGTGCAACGGTCACGGCGCGTTCCGCTCCGAGATCCGGTTGATGAGGAAGGTCACGGCGAACACGACGATGCTCAAGATCACGGCAATCGCCGCCGCCGAGCCCAACCGGCCGTCTTCAAAGGCGCGCCTGTAGATCAGGATCCCCGGCACGACGGTCTCAGTGCCGGGTCCGCCGCGCGTCGTCACGAACACGAGATCGAATGTACGCAGCGCGGCGATGACAGTGACGCTCAGCGCGACGGTGATCGGTCCCTTGAGGCCCGGCAACGTGACGGCAATGAATTCCCGCCAGCGTCCGGCACCATCGACCGCCGCCGCATCGTAGAGCGAGCCGGGAATCTGCTGCAGGCCGGCGAAAAACAGCGTGACGCACAATCCGATCAGCGTCCAGGTGCCGACGAGGCCGAGGCTGGGCAGAGCCCAGGCAAAGCTCCCGAGCCAGTCGAGCGCAGCCCGTTCGAGGCCGATTGCGCGCAACCCGGCATTGAGTGGCCCGTCGAGGGCGAGGATCCAGCCCCAGCTCACGCCGACCACGACGACGGGTATCGCTTGCGGCAGGAAGATCAAGGTTCGCAGCGCGTTGCCGCCCGGGACGCTCGCGCGCGTACTACCCACGGCAAGCGGCAAAGCCAGCAAAACGGGGAGCACACCGAAGAAGAATATGAGAACGAGCGCATGGCCGAAGGCCGACCGCACCAGCGTGCTGGCGAACGCCTCGCGATAGTTGTCGAACCCGGCGAATGCAGCCGCCGTGAGTCCATCCCAATCGTAGAAGGACAGGCCCACCGTGTGGGCAAACGGCATGAGAACGAAAGGAACGAAGAAAAGGAACGCGGGCAGCAGGTACAGATACGGCACCGCTGTGCGGCCACGCGCGCTCATCACAGCGAGTCCAGGAATTCTTGGCGTGATCGCTCGATGCGCTCGAGTCCCTCCTCGGCTGGCACCTGTCCCGCGATGATCGACTGCATCGTCGGATAGAGGACTTCGGCCGCGTTCGGCGCCGCGAAATCGAGATACGGCAGCAGCGCCCCGTTCGCAAGAAGGCTGCGCCAGGCCGAGAAGATTTCGCCGGCGAGTCGCGAGGGCATCGGCGGAGCACGGTCGCCCAGATCGATCGGTGAAATGTCGCCGCCCGCTGTCAGCTGGATTGCAAACGCTTCCTGCGTCATGAAGTCGATGAACTCGGCAGCGAGGTCCGCCTGGCGACTCGCTGCCGTGATGTGCCAGCCATAGCCGACGCTGCCCGTCGCGCGACTCACGTCGCCCTTGCGAACCGGAGGCATCAGAAAGAACGCGACGTTGTCGCCCATGCCCGCCGCGAGCTCCGCGGTATTCCAGGAGCCGGCCGGCAGGAATACGCCGGCGCCGCGCACGAATCTTGCGAGCGCATCCGCCGGCGACATGCTGTTGGCTCCCGGCGCGATGTATCCCTTGGCGTTCCATTGCGCCAGCTTGCGGGCGCTGGCGACGAAGCCCGGCGCCGTCCACTGCACCGAGCGGTCGCCGAACACGATGCCGTTGATCTCGCGATCGGACGCGAGGTCGTTGCTGACGAGATAGAAGAGGTGCAGACTCGGCCACTGCGGCTTGTTTCCCAGCATGATCGGCACTTCGCCCGCCTTGCGCGCGGTCGCGAGCGCCGCATCGAGCTCATCCAGCGTCGCGGGGACCCCGCTGTTGAGCGCCTTGAGCTTGTCGACGTTGTAGAACCAGCCGATGACATCTGCGGCGTATGGGATGCCGAAAATCGCGCCACGCCCAAACTGTTTGCCGTCGGCGGTAAAGCGCATCTGCCGCTGCGCGACCTCCGGGAAACGTTGGTCCCAGTGGTAACGCGCCACCCATGGGTCGAGCGCGCGCAGCATGCCTGCTTTGATCAATGGGCCGTCGAGTGACCATCCCAGGTTGCCGATGACGACATCGGGCGGGCTGTCCGATGCGAGCGCCAGCTTGAGCTGCGCGGGATAGGAGCCGAAGTCGCGGACGGTGAAGTTGACCTTGACGTCGGGACGCGCGGCGGAAAACTGCTCGGCGCGCTGCTGCACCAGTTGCAAGCGCGTGCCGCTTTCCGGCGTCCAGACCTCCAGCGTATGACCGCCGCCCTGGGCCGCATCGCGTCCGGGCCGTGCCGCACCGCCAAGATTGTCCGAGCCGCAACCGACCGAGATGCCCGCGACGACCAGCACTGCCGTCAAAGCGCGCAGCGCGGAGCGACGCGGGACACTCGCGGTCATGGCCATCGCTTGGCGCGCTTGTGCAGAATCGCGCGGAATCGATAGCGATCCGGATGGTACATGGACGATTCGAGACTGATCGGCACCTCGTCGGCGCCGGCGGTCACGCAGTTCATGCGCAACAGGCCGCGACCTTTGACCACGCCGAGCAATCGCGCCTCGGCCTCGGTCGCATCGACGACGTCGACGTAGGCATCCGCTACGGTGGGAACGATGCCCTGCGACTCCAGGGCGGCGTAGATCGAGCCGGTGAAGTCGAAACCTTCCGGCCAGCGCAGCCGGCTCGTCGGCATTCGCAGTCGTTCGATCGCTGTTGGCCGGTCATCGAGCAGGCGCAGTCGCGAAAGATCCAGCAGCGGCGCGCCCGGCGCCACGCGCAAAGCTTCGGACTCGTCGAGCGTCGCGTCGCGGTATTCGAGCGACAGGATGCGCGCGCTGGCGACCAGGCCGCGCATCCTGGCCATCTGCGTAAAGCCCATGAGCGTCGACAGGCTGTCGCTGACCTGGTCGCTGCGCACCTGCCAGCCGCGGCGTTCGTTCGGCTCGAGCAGGCCGCGCTGGGCGAGCACCTGCAAAGCTTTCCGCACGGTGAGCCGCGTGTATCCCAGAGCGTCGCCGAGGGAGCGCTCCGATGGCAGGCGCTGCCCGGGCCGCAGGGCCCCGGTTTCGATTTCACGATTGAGCGCCGTGGCGCAGGTCTCGTAGAGCGCCGTGGCGCTGAGGCTCGCAAGCGGCGAGCGAGTGCGGCGGCGGTGCTTCGTCCTGGTCATGGTGGCTTGGTCGCGTTGGTTGCCTTTGGTTGTCCTGCGTTCATCGATGACCCTGCCGGCAGCCTCGGCAGATTACCGAGCGTCCCGCGGCGAGGCAACGCCAGCGCAGGCACAACCCGTATGAACTGCCGTGCAGACGCCGCCACTGAAGCCTGTGCAAATTGGTTTGTAATGGTTGCTTCTGGTTGCAACAGCGTCGGGGCTGGCCTATATTTTCGCCCGGCTCGATCGTTGTCGAATCCACTACTCCACGGTAGGCGGGCGGCCATTGAACGATAGTGCTTCATCGGGATACTCGCCCTCGCCGCGACCGACCTACGACGCGCCGGCGCTCATCCGTCGCAACGAAATCAAGCATCACGTCTGGGGAGACTCGCAGTCCGGCCTGGTGGGCGACTGGCTGTACGCCTCGACCGAAAAGCTTCATGTGATCGAGTTTGGTCTGGCTCCGGGGCGCTGGTTCAAGCACTCGCCGTCGTTCCGCACCGTGTTTGCCGCGGACGAGGTCTTCTACGTGTTGCAGGGTGCGATGCTCGCCTGCAATCCGCAGACGGGCGAGGTCGTCGAGTGCGTGGCCGGCGAATCCCTGTTCTTCCGCAAGGACACCTGGCATCACGTCCGGGCGCAAGGTGCGGAACCGCTGCGCGTTCTCGAATTCTTCGCACCGCCGCCGGCGCAGGGAACGAGCGGCAGCTATGCCATGAAGCAGACGTACCTGGAGACGTCGGTCTATCGACGCGACGAGCTGCTCGGCAATTGCATCGGCGCGGCGAAGCTGTCGAGCCTGCATCGAATCGGGACGCGTGAGCGGTCGCTGCGGCTGGAAGGCGAAATCGCCGTCGGCCTGATCGTCAGCACCGAGCATCTGACCGTCGCGGAGCTGCAGGTGCCCGCCGGAGCCGCCGGCGAGAAGACCGCGCATGGCGGCGATGCGCTGCTCGTCGGTCTGTCCGGCGAGCTGATGGTCCGCACGCACTACCAATCCAAGTCCGCAACATTCGCGCTCGGCTCGCGCGATGCCGTGTTCATTCCAGAAACCGGGCAGTACGAGGTCCTGTCGTTCTCCGGGTGCGCGACCGCTTTGCTCGGTGTCGCGCCGAGATATCTGCCATGAGCGGGGCGCAAGACCGATGAGTCGGTGAATTCAGATGAAGGCGGCCCCGGCGGACATCCGGCACGTGGGCAACAACGATCAGGGGGAATTTCATGAACATTTGGCGCATCTTGATTCTCGTGTGCGCGATCGTGCTGGTGACCGGCCTGCCGCGAGAGGTCGCCGCTCAGTCGTCCAGCGCAACCTTGCGTGGCAAGGCGCCGGCCGGCAGCCAGGTCACGGTGACGAATCCCGAGACGGGCCTCACGCGGCGGGTCCAGGCGAGCAGCGACGGCGTTTACGTGCTGGTGGCTCTCCCGCCGGGCACCTACAAGGTTGATGCAGGCCCTGGAACCGAGCGGGTCGTCACGCTCGCAGTCGCCTCGACCGCGACGCTGGATCTCGAAGCCAAGCAGGAAAACGTGGCCGAGGTCGTCGTCACCGGCACGCGGCTCGCAGAGGTCAAGACCTCCGAAGTCGGCAGCGGCATCTCGCTGCACCAGATCGAAACCGTTCCGCAAATCACGCGTAACTTCCTCGAGTTCGCCGATGCCGTGCCGGGCATGCAGTTCGAGGTCGACGCCAAGGGCAATACCCAGATTCGCAGCGGGGCGCTCACCACGGGCACGACCAACGTCTACATCGATGGCATCGGACAGAAG
>DATEML010000044.1:0-13023 GCA_035275585.1 Steroidobacteraceae bacterium
ACCGCAGTGCCCGGTCCCACATCGACCTGGCGATCGTCGACCCGTAGCCGGGCGCGGCCGCTCACGACGTAATAGACCTCGTCGTGCGTGAGCACGTGCATGCCGATCGCGGAGCCTTTGTGCAGGGCACGCTTGCGGAAAATCACGCGCGCGTCCGGAACGTCATCGAAATAGCGATAGGCCGTCGAGTCGCCACCGCCGTCGTGCGGCGCGGGCTCGATCTTCGCGACATTCGCGTCCTCGCGCACGAAGAAGCGATTACGAACGTGCCGCGAGCCTTCCGCTGCCTGCGGCTCGGGCGGGCGTGCGCACGCGATCGCCGCCAGCACGGCGAGAGCGCACGACGCCGCGGCGACTCTCATCAAGGGAACGGGCCTGCGAACAGCGGCACGAGCAAAGGCGTCGTCCACGCCGGCAGCAGCTCGAAGTTCAGCGTCGGAACCCAGCCGGCGTCGAAGCCCAGATCGGGATCGTTGAGGGCATTCCAGGCCGCGATGACGTCCACCGGGTTGCGCACGCGCGGCCCGATGACGAGCGTTCCCGAGGCCGACAGCGTGGTGCCGTTGAAGCGGTCGATGATCTGATCGAGCGTAAAGCTGCGCTCGGCGATGAAGAAGTTCTCCTCCGCGAAGATCGCCGACTCGATGCCCACGCCCCAGCTGTAGACATAGCTCGGCGTCGCGCGCAGGTCGTAGAGATTGTTGTAGACATGGACCTGGCCGAAGCGCACGCGCGGCGCGCGCTGACCGATGCGTTCGAACGAGTTGTGATGCAACGTTACGCGCAACTTACCGCGATCCGCGGCGGCCGTGTCCGACGAGCCGATCAGCATCGTCTTGTCGTGGTTGCGGAATCGATTCCAGGAGACGGTGACCAGATCGGACGCGTTCGTAATATCGACCAGGCCGTCGTGCACCTGGAACAGCACGCCGAAATACAGCGGCAGCGTCGCGTCCGCCGTATCGCGATCCTCGAACGTATTGTGATCGATCCATACGTTGTTGCTGTCACGCAGGGAGATCGAGTCGTACTGCGAGTTCCACGAGCCGAGCGCGCCGTCGGTCGGCGCCCAGGCCGGAAAGCAGTCGAACGTGTCGCGAAACGTCAGGTTGCGCACGATGATGTTCGTGCGGCTGTTCGCGACGCCGGCAGTGCCGCGGATGTCGAACCACGCGCCGCGGATCGTCGCGTTGCGGCCGAGGCCGACGATCGTGGTGTTCGAGCCGATGCGGATGCGCACGCGCGCCTGTTGCGCCTGTTGCGAGGCCACGCGCGCGGTCTCGACCGGACCGGTGGGGGTAACCCGACCCCACACGGCAGGATCGTACGTCGCGAGAAACTGCTCGATCGTAAAGCCGTTGCGATAGTAGTCGGTGCAGGCCAACGGCTGATTCGCGTCGTCGACGTTCGCGTCGATCGTGCCCTGCACGTAGATGATCTTCGGCTCGTTCGACGGGTTCGACGGCGACGTGGACGACGGCACGCCGTTGTTCAGCGCGGCGATCAGCTCCGCGCGATTCGTCACGACGTACACCTGCGCATCGACTGCAGCCGATCCGCCGCCGACGCCGCTGCCGCTGGCAGCCCAGCCGTTGTCGGAGCGCAAGGTGTCGCGCCCGAGATCGAGTTGGCCGTGAGCGTGGACCGCGGCGCCGGCGAGCAGGCACGCGGCACCCAGGAGAATGGTGTGAGTACGCACGATCAATCCCTCGATGGAAGAAAGCGGCGCCAGGTCCGCGAAGACCTGGCGCCAGCCGGTTGGGGAGCTAGAACTTGTAGCGGGCGCCGAGCAGGTACTGCCGTCCCTGATGGTGGTAGTACGAGAGGCGATCGGCCTGCGAACCAACGTACTGATCCTGGAACTCGTCGGTGAGGTTGAGCGCCTCGAGCGTGATGTCGAGCGCCGGCGTCGCCGTCCAGGTCGCCGAGAAGTCGACGCTCAGCGTTTCGATGGTGCCTTCCACGTCGTTGTTGTTGCGTCCCGGCACCGTCGTCAGGTAGTCATCGCGATACGCCGCCGCGACCCGCGCGCTGAAGATCTCGTTTTCCCAGTACAGCGTGGCGTTGTAAGCGCTCTTCGACAGACCCGTGAGATCGTTCTTCACCGTGACCTGCGGTTGCGGCACGCCGGCGATGGTCACCGGCGGCGAGAGATACTCGATCTCGGACTCGACGCCGGTGTAGTTGAGGATCACGCCGAAGTGACTGAAGAAGCCCGGCAGGAAGCTGAAGGGCTGCTGGTAGCTGATCTCGAAGCCCTTCAGGTCGCCGCCGTCGGTATTGGTCGGCAGGCTGAACTGCCAGCCGTCGAGACAGGCGTCGGCGGGAACGGCGGCGCCGCAAGTATTGAGGGCAACGCTGTCCGGCAATCCGAGCGTGTTGTTGGAGAAGTTGTCGGTCGAGCGGATGATCTGCACGAAGCTGTCGATGTCTTTCCAGAACAGCGCGAGCGACACCAGCGAATCCTTGGCGAAGTACCACTCGAATGCCAGGTCGTAAGCCTTGGCGCGGTACGGATCGAGCTCGGGATTGCCGGCGGTCACCGTCTTGTTGGCGCCGCTGATGCCGACTGCCGCGCCCGGCGCGAGGATGCCGAGTCCCGTTGTCTGACCGCCGCCGTTCGGTCGCGCCATCACCTTGGCTGCCGAAGCGCGGACCAGGAACGAATCCGTCACTTCCATGACGACGTTCAGCGAGGGCAACGTGTCGTTGTAGGTGCGGTCGACGGTCGTCAGGACCGGGGCGCCGGACGTGAAGGTGTAGCCGGAGGAAGTCTGATCGGTCTCGACATAGCGCACGCCGAAGTTCGCGCGCAGAGGTCGACCGAACAGCTCGGTGGTGAAATCCGCCTGCACGTAGCCGCCGAGGTCTTCCTCCTCGACGAAATAGTTGCTGCCGAGCGCCAGCTCCGGGCCGAGCGGGAACAGCGATTGATCGTAGAGACCGAACAGCTGGGCCGCACGATCCAGATCCGGCCTCAGCCAGGTCCGCGCGGCGCCGCCCGGCACGTCGAGGTTGCCGCTGATCGAAACGAGCTGACTGTAGTCACTGATGGGCGTCGCCGCCACGTTGGCCGGAATGATCGCTTCCTGGCTGGTCTGCGTGCCGTTCGAGCGCTGCAGGGACTTGGTCTCGAACTCGAATTTCTTCCACTGCGGGCCGGCCTTCAGCGTGAGCGCATCTGCGACGTTCCACTCGAAATCGAAGGACGCCGTGCGGAATTCGTTCACCGAGCTCTGCGGCCGCAAGCGGATCTGCGACAGGCGCCAGGTCGCCGGGTTCGTCACGTCGGCGTTGCCATAGCTGATTACCGGCAGCCGGCTGTTGCCGCGGTAGTCGAAGCTGTAGCCATCGACATCGAGGGCGTCGAACAGCAGCGTGGTCTGGATCGGATTGTCGTGCTCGGCCTGCGAATAGCCGACCAGCGCGTGCATCCGCACCTTCTCGGAGAAGTCGTGGCTGCCGTCCAGCGTGACGTGGGTGAAGTCGGTGCGCAGCTCGTCGAAGCGGGCCTCGGAGCGGATGTCGACGTCGTCGAAAACGCCGTATACGAGGCTGTTGGTGGAATCGATGGCAGCGTCGCGGGGATTCACGTTGTTCATGTTGGCCGCGCCGGTCGCGCTGAAGACTGGCGCTTCGAGAAAGGTCTCGCTGCGCTCGGCATCGAATCTCGCAAACAACGCGTCGAGCGTGATGAGCGTGGAGTCCGCGACCTGCCACTGCAGCGAGCCGGTGAGGCCGATGCGCTCCTGCTCGTGCTCGTAGATATCGTAGCGTGGGATGCGCGGACGGAACGCGTTATTCAACTGCGCGAGCGTTGGCGCCGTGGCGGGATACAAAGGATCGAGCGGCCCGAATTCGGCGCCCGCATTGCGCGAGCCGTCGGTATTCAGCGAGTCCTGCCAGCGCACGGTGCTCGAGCCTTCGTCGAGCAGGTTTCGCTTGGTGTACGCCGCCGACAGCAGCGCGCCGAACTTGCCTTCGGCGAACGTGTTGCTGATCAGCAGCGCGCCACGCGGATCGACGTCCTCGCTGATGTCGTTGTAGCTGCCCTGCACGCTCGTAACGACAGTCAAGCCGTCGTAGTCGAAGGGCCGCGCCGAGCGCAGATCGACGGTCGCACCGAGCGAGCCTTCCTCGATTTCGGCCGCTGAGGACTTGCGGATCGTGACGGAGTTGAACAGCTCCGAGGCGAAGGTGTTGAAGTCGAAGGAGCGGTCGCGATTGGTGCCGCCGGCCGCGTCGGTGCCGCCGTTTGCGCTCATCGCTTCCATGCCGTTGATGCGGACCCGGGTGAACTGCGGACCGAGGCCGCGAACGCTGACTTGCCGGCCCTCTCCACCGTCGCGCGCAATGGACACGCCCGGGACACGTTGGATCGACTCGGCCAGGTTCAGATCGGGGAAATCGGCGATGTCCTCGGCGACGATCGCATCGACGGACCCGACCGCCGCGCGCTTCTGATCGAGCGCGACGCTCAGACTCTGGCGGAAGCCCGTGACCACCACCTCTTCGAGCGACTCCTGCGTCGGACCGGTGGCCTGGGCCAGTGCCCCGGAGGCTGCCGAGCACGAGACCACGCCAAGGATTGCCTGCACCGTTGCACGGAGCGAACTGCGATTGCGATCTGACAGCATGTGAATGACTCCCCCAAATCGCCGGAAACTGTTCTGTTCTGACACCGGTAGCATTGAGCAGTTACAGCATGACACCGGTGACAATCGAAGGCTAGCAGAGCACGATAGCCAGCGGCAAGACACCGGATTGCACCGTCGGCATCCAGGTGTCGCTTTGCAACAGGAGCCGCCCGGCGCGGCGGCCGGTGCTGCGCACCGGCACGAACACGAGGTATGTTCGAGACCATGAGCGCAACTGTGCTTTGCTTCGGGGAAATTCTGCTGCGGCTCGCCTCGCCGAATAAGGAGCTGTTGCTGCAGTCAGCCCGCTTCGACGTTCAGGTCGGCGGCGCCGAAGCGAACGTTGCGGTGTCGCTGAGCAAGTTCGGCCACGCGGCCGCCATGGTCAGCACCCTGCCCGAATCTGCGCTTGGGCAGGCTTGCGCGGGCGAGTTGCGTCGCCACGGCGTGCAGACGCACGCAATCCGTTTCGCCGATGGTCGCATGGGTCTGTATTTCCTGACGCACGGTGCGGGCCATCGCCCTGCGGAAGTGCTGTACGACCGTGCCGCCTCGGCATTCGCCGTCGCAGCGGCGAGCGCCTACGACTGGAGCCAGCTGCTCGCGGGATGCAGCTGGTTGCACGTCTCAGGAATCACGCCCGCCGTCAGCGACGCCGCCGGTGAAACAGCAGCGAGCGCAATGGCCGTAGCCCGGCAACGCGGCACGAAGATTTCATTCGACTGCAACTTCCGCGCGCGCCTCTGGGGCGCTCGTGCCAAGAGTGCGCCCACAGTGCTGCGCAGCCTGTGCGAGCAAGCCGATCTGATCTTCGGCGACGAGCGCGATTTCGCATTCATGCTCGGCGGCACAGCCGACGCGGCGTTCGAGGCGTTCAAGCACTTGCAGTTCATCGCGTGCACGACGCGCGAGCGGCAAAGCGCGGACGTGCAGCAACTCGCGGGCCGCCTGCAGAGCCGGCGGGATACCTACACGACCCGCCCCTACTCTCTCTCCGGCATCGTCGATCGGATCGGCGCTGGCGATGCGTTCGCGGCCGGCGTATTGCACGGGCTGATCAGCGGTTTCGATGCGCAGAAGACCATCGATTTCGCAACCGCCGCCGCCGTGCTCAAGCACTCGATTCCGGGCGATTTCAACCTGGGCGGCGTGACGGACGTCGAGCTGGTGCTGTCGGAGCAGCGCACCGACGTACGCCGCTAAAGGACACCCCAGAAAATCGCGCCGAGCGCGCAGCGCTCGCGAACTCCGTGGAGCGATTTCCCCGCGGGGACCCCGCCGGGAATGGCTTGCAGTATCATTCCCCTCCTGGTTTTCTCGGCTTTTCGCGGCCGCGGCGATTTCCGTACCGCGGACTGCTCCCTTTGCGGAGGCTCTCATGTACGACTTCAGAAAGTTCTTCATCAATGGCGCGTGGGTGAGCCCCGCGGGACGCCGCGAGCTCGACGTCATCAATCCGGCGACGGAGCAGCCGATCGGCAAGATCCTGCTCGGCACGGCCGAGGACGTCGACTCGGCAGTGAAAGCCGCGCGCGCGGCGTTCGAGTCGTTCTCGCAGACGTCGCGCGAGGAGCGCGTCGCACTGCTCGAGAAGATCATCGCCGCGTACAAGGCGCGCATGCAGGATGTCGCAGTCGCAATCTCCGACGAAATGGGTGCGCCGATGGGGCTGGCGCTGAATGCACAGGCCGCCAGCGGCCTCGGCCATCTCCTGACCACCCTGAAGGTGCTCAAGACCTTCGAGTTCGAGGAGCAGATCGGCACCACGCAGGTTCGTCGCGAGCCGGTCGGCGTGTGCGGACTGATCACGCCGTGGAACTGGCCGATCAACCAGATCAGCTGCAAGGTGGCGCCCGCCCTCGCGGCCGGCTGCACCATGGTGTTGAAGCCGAGCGAGGTCGCTCCGCTGAGCGCGCACCTGTTCGCGGAGATTCTCGCCGAGGCGGGCGTGCCCAAGGGCGTATTCAATCTCGTGGACGGCGACGGTCCGACGGTGGGCGAAGCGATCTCGCGCCATCCGGACATCGACATGGTGTCGTTCACCGGATCGACGCGCGCCGGCGTTGCAGTCGCGAAGGCGGCGGCGGACTCGGTCAAGCGTGTCTCGCAGGAGCTCGGCGGCAAATCCGCCAACATCATTCTCGAGGATGCCGACCTCAACGCAGCGGTGAAGTCCGGCGTGCTTTCGATGATGTCGAACACGGGCCAGTCCTGTAACGCGCCCTCGCGCATGCTGATCCCGGCGAAGCTGTACGACGAGGCGGTGAAGATCGCGAAGGCCGTCGCGGAGAAACCGAAGGTCGGCGATCCGAAAGCGGACGGCATCACGATGGGCCCGCTGTCCAACAAGACGCAGTTCGAGAAGGTTACGCGCCTGCTGCAGAAAGGCGTCGAGGAAGGTGCGACAGTCGTCGTCGGCGGGCCGGGCCGCCCGAATGGTCTGAACCAGGGCTATTTCGTCAAGCCGACGGTGTTCGCGAACGTCAACAACTCGATGACGATCGCACGCGAGGAGATCTTCGGGCCGGTGCTGGTCATGATCCCGTATCGCGACGAAGAGGAAGCGATCCGCATCGCCAACGATACGGTGTACGGCCTGTCGGGGTACGTGTACTCCGGCAACATCGAGAACGCGCGCCGCGTCGCGCGCCGGCTGCGCACGGGCATGGTCCATCTCAACGGCGCCGCGGTGGACAACAACGCGCCATTCGGTGGCTACAAGCAATCGGGCAACGGTCGCGAGTGGGGCCGCGAGGGACTGAAGGAGTTCCTCGAAACGAAGGCCGTGATGGGCTATTCGAGCGCCGCCTAGGCTCGAGTCAGAGCGTCGGACCCGCCGCCAGATCGGCCGGCGGCGGCGTCCCGGTCGAGCGGTCGAACACGCGCTTGATCTTCATGCCGGCGATCTCGCTGTCGCCGGACCACTTCATCTGGTATTCGAGCTGGCCGGTCTTCGGCACGAGCCGGAATTTCTCGACCACGTGCGGCCCTTTGCGCACGTTGCGATCGATCACGAACCACAGGCCGTCCCAGCCCACGTTCGAGTCTGCCAGCTCGCCCTCGGGCATTGACACCTGCGTGCGCGAGCCGGCGACCACACGGCGCGACTCGACTGCTGACACGATGTCGACCGTCGAGCCTTCCTGGCGGATCGTGAGCGTGTCCGAGATCGCCAGCATCCTGTAAAGATTCTCTTGGCGGCGCTTGATCGAGGCGAGGCGCGAAGGGCTCGGCGCGTTGCGCCGCACGGCGCCGGGCCCGTCCACATCGATTGGCGGCGGCGCGTCCGGCGGGTACATCCGTTCCTGCTGCTTGCGCCACTTCATGTAGCGCTCGCGCTCCTCGCGGTCCTTTTCCGCCAGCATGTGCGCGGGGTCGTCGCTGAGCGCAGCGTTCAGTTTCCAGTTGCCGCTGAGATCGACGGCGCGCGAGGGAACGGCGTCGAGCGCGGCGGCGCTGAACGCTGCGCAGCTCGACAACACGAATGCGAGGAGGCGAAGGCCGATCGACACGCCCCCACTTTACCAGTGAGCCGCTGAACGCTTCTAGCTACGCCAGTCGGCGCTCCAATCCAGCTTCGCTCGCGCCTTCGCGGTATCGAGCTGCGGACCGGGATCTGCGATGTTGTAGATGCCCGGTTCGCCGCGCTCGATGGCCAGCACAGCTGCCCAGGCCGCCGCATCGACGTGCAGCGACGGCAAGGCGCTTGCGCTGTCAGCGCCGGTGCCCGGTCCATAGAGGTGACCGTATCGGAGCACGATTCCCGCGAGCGGCGGCGACGCGAGCACGCGTCTCTCCAGCTCGGCAATTCCGTGGACGCTGATCGCGCGCGCGCCTTCGGCTCCGAGGTCGAGCGGATCTTCCTCGCGAATCGGTCGAGCTTGCGGCGCATACGCCCACGCGATGCTTTGCGCCACGATGCGTGGCACGCGCGCGGCGAGTGCTGCAGCGACGAGATTCGCTGTGCCTTCGGTGCGGATCCTCGCGTTGCGGGCTATGGCTTCGCCCATCCGGGCGGGATCGAGTCCGGCCGGCAGATCGGTGAGTTGATGTAAGACGACTGCCGGCCGCGCATTCGCAACGGCGCGCGCCAGCGCTTGCGCGTCGAACACATCCACGACGACTGGCTGCACGCCTGCGGCTGCGAGCGCTTCTGCTTTGTCGGCCGAACGCGTCGTGCCGACTACCTGCCACCCGCGTTGCACCAGCAGCGGGACGAGTCTTCTGCCGATGGCGCCGGCGGCGCCGGCAAGAAATACCTTGCGGTCATCTGGGTTGCGCATTTCGTGCACAAGACGGCGCGAGCGCAAGGGTTGTGACAATCGTGAGGATTTGTGGTGACCGTAGTTCCGCGGGTTGCGCGAGTCCCTCCAGCGACTACTATCGACGCTTCGCGCTCACGCGCTCCGTTTGTGAAGATTTCTCAACTTACGATGCACACCAACACCCGAGTTTTCGCCTTCGCTGCGAGCCTCTGCCTCATTGTCTGCCCGGCTGCATTTGCGAAACCCGCTTCCGTCGCCGAACGTCTCGCGGCCCAGAACGCGCTCTTCGAAGAGCAGTACCAGGCCGACCTCAGAGCCAATCCCGAGCGCGCGACCTCCTATGGCGATTATCGCTACAACGACAGGCTCGACGACTATTCGCTTGCGGGAATCAAGAGCGAGCACGCCAGCGACGAGAGCTTCCTCGCGCGGCTGAAGGCGATCGACGTCACGGGCTTCGCGGAGCAGGACGTTCTTTCCCACCAGGACATGCAGCGCCGGCTCGAGCAGAGCATCGCCAACTTCGATTTCAAGGAATTCGAAATGCCGCTGAGCCAGGTGCAGGGGCCGCACACGCACCTCGCCGACCTGCCGCTGGCCGTGCCGCTGGATTCGGTGAAGCACTATGAAGACTACATCGCGCGGCTGCGGCAGATTCCAAAGGCTTTCACTGACACGCAAGAGGTGCTGCGCGCGGGCATGAAGGACCAGCTCATGCCGGTGCGGTTCCTGCTCGAGAAAGTGCCGGCGCAGTGTCAGGGCGTGATCGCGGCGAATCCGTTCCTGCTGCCGACCAAGAAGTTTCCGTCGAGCATTCCGGCCGCCGATCAGCAGCGCCTCACCCAGGCCATCACCGACGTCGTCACGAAGCAAGTGCTGCCGGCCTACGAGGCTTTCGGCAAGTTCGTCGCCAAGGAGTACGCGCCGCACGGTCGCACTGCTCTGTCCATCGAGTCGCTCCCCGGCGGCGAACAGCGCTACATGAACGACATCCGCAGCCGCACGACGATCACCGATCTCACGCCCGATCAGATTCATCAGATCGGCCTGCGCGAGATCGAGCGCATCGAGGCGCAGATGCTGGCCATTGCACAGAAGGAAGGCTTCAAGGATCTCGCGTCGTTCCGCGAATCATTGAAGACCAACGCTGCCTACCGGCCGAAGTCCGAGGAGCAGATCGTCGAGTACTTCCGCAACGCCATTGCCCAGATGGAGCCGAAGCTGCCACAGCTGTTCGGCTTCCTCCCCGGCTCGCCCGTTACCGTCGAACCCATTCCAGCCTTCAATGCCGCGGCGGCCACCCACTATCAGTCCGGAACGCCGGACGGTAAACGCCCGGGCCGCGTGAGCGTGGCGGTCTCGCATTTCGAGCAGCGCTCGCTCATCGATGCCGAGGCGACTGCGTATCACGAAGGCGTGCCCGGCCATCACTTGCAGCGGTCGGTGTCGCAAAAACTCACCGGCCTCCCGCAGTTCCGCTTGCATGGCGGCAACTCCGCCTTCAGCGAAGGGTGGGCGCTGTACGCCGAGGAGCTCGGCAAGGAAGTAGGACTCTACAAGGACCCAGTCAGCGACTATGGCCGCCTCTCCAGCGAGCTGTTCCGCGCCGTGCGCCTGGTGGTGGACACAGGCATCCACGCGAAGGGCTGGAGTCGCGAACAGGTCGTGGACTTCTTCCGCAAGACCGACGCAGTCGACGAGCCCACCATTCAGTCCGAAACCGACCGCTACATCTCCTGGCCGGCACAGGCGCTCGCCTACAAGCTCGGTCAGCTGAAGTTTCGTGAGCTGCGCGAGCGCGCGCAGAAGCAGCTCGGCCCGCAGTTCGACATTCGCAAGTTTCACGACGAGATGCTCGGCGGCGGCGTGTTGCCGCTCAACCTGCTCGATGAGCGAACGAACAAGTGGATCGAGGAGCAGAAACGGGGTGCGACCAAGACGGGATGAGGCAGAAGGAGCTGGAGCGGGTGATGGGAATCGAACCCACGTTAGTAGCTTGGGAAGCTACAGTTCTACCATTGAACTACACCCGCTTTGCCGTCCGATTCTATGCAGCGGCCCGCCCAACGGGCAAGCTTGCGTCCCATGAAGTTCGACTTGCGCGATCTCGAGCTGTTCGTCGCCGTCGCCGATGCCGGGAGCATCGCGCGGGCGGCCGAGCGCTCGCACACGGTGGCCTCGGCGGTCAGTAAGCGCATTTCGGATCTCGAAGAGGTATTCGGCTGCGCGCTCATTGTGCGGGCAGCCAAGGGTGTAGAGCTGACGCCGGCCGGTCATGCGCTGCTGGTGCGTGCCCGTGTCATGCTCCACCAGGCCGCGCAGCTCGATGATGAGATGCGGCGGCATGCGAGCGGCGAGCGCGGGTATGTACGCGTGTTCGCGAACATCTCCTCGATCGTGGAATTTCTGCCCGGTGCGCTGGCCTCGTTCAATGCTGCGCATCCCGACATTCACGTCCAGCTCGAGGAGCACGTGAGCTCGGCGATCGCCGCGGCGGTCGCGGACGGCTCGGCGGACTTCGGCATCCTGAGCGAGCTGCCGATGATAGACGGCCTGACGACGGTGCCCTTTCGCAACGACGAGCTCGTCGTCGTGCTGCAACCGGGCCATCCGCTGGCCCGCCGGCAGTCGCTGGCCTTCGCCGACATCGCCGACCAGCCGTTCGTCGGTCTGCATGCCGGCAGCTCGCTGCATCACGTCCTCGCCCGCGCGGCCAGCGAGACGGGCCGCACGCTGAACTGGCGCATCAACGTGACGAGCTTCGATGCCGCGTGCGCAATGGTCGCCGCTGGCCTCGGTGTCAGCATCGTGCCGCGCGCCGCCACGTCGCCGTACATTCGCTCACTGTCGCTCGCATCCATTGCGCTGAGCGATGCCTGGGCCCGACGACAGCTGTTCCTGTGCAACCGCGCGAACACACCGCTACCGTCGGCCGCGCGACTGCTGTTCGAGCACCTGCTCGGTCAAAAGCAAACAACGTGATGTCCGAGAAAGAGCCTCCCGAAACGCGAATGCGCAGCGTGCGCAGTTTCGTCTTGCGGTCGGGCCGCGCGACGACCGGGCAGCAGCGCGCGCTCGCCGAGTTGTGGCCGAAATACGGCGTCGAATTTTCATCGACGCCGCTCGATCCGCAAGCGCTGTTCGGACGCGTGGCGCCCTGCATGGTCGAGATCGGCTTCGGCGCGGGCGAAGCGCTGCTCGAATTTGCGACTGCGCATCCGCAGATCGATTGCCTCGGCATCGAAGTGCATCGGCCCGGCGTCGGGCGTCTGCTGCTCGGCGCTGAAGCGGCAGCGCTGCGCAACCTGCGCGTGATCTGCCACGATGCCGTGGAGGTGCTGCAACAGCAGCTCGCGCCCGCCTCCATTGCACTCGTGCACATATTCTTTCCGGATCCGTGGCCGAAGAAGCGCCACCACAAGCGGCGGCTGATTCAACCGCCGTTCGTCGAGTTGCTGGCGAAAGCGATCGTGCCCGGCGGCACGCTGCGACTCGCGACCGACTGGGAGCCGTATGCACAGCACATGCGCGAGGTGATCGACGCATCGGCCGCATTCGTGAATGCCGCAAGCGAGACAGGCTTCGTCGCGCGATCAGCAGAACGAGTGCTCACGCGCTTCGAGCAACGCGGCCAGCGTCTCGGTCATGGCGTATGGGATCTCGAATATCGAAGAACGAACTGACAGCACTGTCATCAACGCGTGCGCGTGTCACGAATGCTTGATGCTGTGCAGAAAAATTTCCTCTTGAATAAGCACGCTCACAGGACTAAAACGAATATCGAACAAGGAACACTGCGCCGCCTCGAATTTTTTCACGGAGCACAGCATGACCTCGCCGAGCCCTGTTGTAGGTGACTGGTATCGCCGGCCCGGTGGTGCATTGTTCGAAGTCGTGGCGATCGATCGCGACGATGCGACGGTCGAAGTGCAACACTTCGATGGCACGCTCGAGGAATTCGAGCTGGAGTCGTGGGCGGAACAGGAATTCGAAGAAGCGCAGGCGCCCGAGGACTGGAGCGGCTCGGTCGACGTCGAGCCCGAAGACTACGAGACGGATCGCGAAGCGAGCAGCGGCACTGTGTGGACAGATCCGCTCACGAGCCTCGATCGCTCGGAGGC
>DATEML010000045.1:0-3289 GCA_035275585.1 Steroidobacteraceae bacterium
CGGTCGCGAGACGCGCGAGCACTTGTTTCCTGCCGCTGCGAATGTCGACACGCACGACTTCGCCGCGCGCCGTGTCGAGCACGTACAGATTCCACTTGGAATCGAAGTTCGCCGCGGCGGGCGTGTCGAAGCCGTCCGCGATGACTGTGAGTGCGCCGGTGTCGGGATCGATGCGTACGACCTGGTGCTTGAACCACAGCGGACCGTAGAGCATGCCGTCCGGGCCTATGTCGAAGCCGTTGAAGCCACCCAGGTCCTTGAGGATCAGCCGCGGCGCCTCGCGGCCGGCGGGATCGATCTCCCAGAGACCGTCGCCGCCGAAAACCTGCGCGGCGAACAGCCGGCCATCCTTGCGCACGTTGATCGAGTTGACGCTCACGAGGTCGGCGATCTTGCGCACCGGGCCATCCCCCTTGCGCGCGCGCACGACGCCGTGCTGGATCGCAGTCCACACGACCGTGCCGTCGGCGAGAAACACCAGATCATCGGCCATGCCGTCGGGTGCGCCGACGAAACTGCTGACGCTGCCGCTCGCGGTGTCGACGAAGTAGATGGTGTGGCCGACGACGCTGCCCGCATAGAGCCGGTCGTGCGAATCGAAGGCCAGGCCGTGCACGCCGTGAAATTCGGAAGGGGGCACGAGGCGATCGAGAGCGTAGCGCTCGCTCGTCGGCTGCGCGCTCGCCGGGTGCCACGAGAAAAACGCGAACGCCGCGAGACACGGACTCAGCCAGCGACTCGACATGGGATCCCCCCGAGCGGTTGTCTATTTTCCCCGCGTGCGCTTCGCCCTCATCCAGATGACCACGATGACGACGGCGACGAGCAGCAGGAGCATTGCGATCCGCATCGGGTCATTCCTGGGGTGGCACTTTGAAGCGTTCGGTCAGTATGGCGAGATCCTCCGGCGTGTCGAGGTCGATCGCGGCGTTCGCCATCGGTACGCGGACCAGCCGGTAGCTGTTGCGCTCGAGCACCGCACGGGCGCCGTGATCGCCGCGCAGCTCAGCCAGCTCCGAGAAGCACAGGCGCGGAAAGATCGCCGGCACGCCCACGTGCTGATCGTAAACGCTCGCGGCAATCAGGCTCTGCTCGCCCTTCCACGCTGCGGCCAGGCGCTTGAGGTCGTCCGTGTTGACGCCGACCTGATCGCCCAGCAGCACCAGCACGGCATCGCAGCCGGGCGGGAGCGACGCGACCCCAAAGCGCAGCGACGCGCTCATGCCTTCTTCCCAGAAGCGGTTCACGATCACCGACGCCGGCGAATGCGCCAGCAGGTGCGTCATCTCGCGCGCGCGCGCACCGACCACGACCGTCACTGCATTGCCCGCCAGGGCGACGGCATTGGACACGACGATGTGCAACGCCGGCCGGCCGCCCAGCTTCACCAGCTGCTTCGGCTGCCCCAAGCGGGTGGAAGCGCCGGCGGCGAGGACCAGGACGTGCAGAGACATGGTACGGGGGCGTGGGGTTTCGAAATCTCCCGGAACCCCAATAGTATAGTGACCTCAAATCCTTCCGTTCCCCCAAAGATCCGCCCGCCGATGATCCGTCCAGTCCTGAAAATGGGTGATCCGCTGCTGTTGCAGGTCGCACGGCCGGTGCAGCGGTTCGACACGGTCGAGCTGGCCGCGCTGCTCGACGACATGCACGACACCATGGAGGCGCAGAACGGCGCCGGGCTGGCGGCGCCGCAGATCGGCGTCTCGCAACAGGTGGTCATTTTCGGGGTCGCGAGCAATCCCCGGTATCCCCAGGCCGAGGAAGTGCCGTACACCGTGCTGATCAACCCGCAGCTGGAACCGCTGACGCAGGAGATGGAAGAAGGCTGGGAGGGCTGCCTGTCGGTGCCCGGCATGCGGGGACTCGTGCCCCGCTTCGCGCGGCTGCGCTATCGCGGCTTCGACCAGCTCGGCAAGGCGATCGACCGGACGGTGAGCGGCTTCCACGCGCGCGTCGTACAGCATGAGGTCGATCATCTGAATGGCATCCTGTACCCGATGCGCATCCGCGATCTGCGGAACTTCGGCTTCAACGAGACGCTGTTCCCGGGACAGGATTTGCAAGACGACTGATCGCTCGGAGTGAATCTTCCATGGCTGCGGTACCTCAGGCTTCCATCTCGTTGCGGGACCTGTCGCTGTTTCGCGAGCAGGCGTTCGTCGGCGGGCGCTGGGAAAGCGCCGCCAACGGCCAGGTGAAACAGGTCTTCAATCCGGCCACCGGCCAGCTGCTCGGCACGGTGCCCAACTTCGGCGCCGCCGAGACGCGGCGCGCGATCGAAGCGGCGGACAAAGCGCTGCCCGACTGGCGCGCGCGCACCGCCAAGGAGCGCGCACAGATCCTGCGCAAGTGGTTCGAGCTGATGATGGCGAACCAGGAAGACCTGGCCGTGCTGATGACGGTCGAGCAGGGCAAGCCGCTGTTCGAGAGCCGCGGCGAGATCGCCTATGCGGCGGCATTCATCGAGTGGTTCGGCGAGGAAGGCAAGCGCGCTTACGGCGACGTCATTCCTGCGCACGGCCGCGACAAGCGCATCATCGTGCTGAAGCAGCCGATCGGTGTGACCGCGGCGATCACGCCATGGAATTTCCCGACGGCGATGATCACGCGCAAGGTTGGACCCGCGCTGGCCGCGGGCTGCACGATGGTCGTCAAGCCCTCCGAGCTGACGCCGTACTCGGCGCTCGCGATGTGCGTGCTGGCCGAGCGTGCCGGCGTGCCCGCGGGCGTGCTCTCGTGCGTGACCGGCGACTCCAAGCCGATCGGCGGCGAGCTCACGAGCAACCCGATCGTCCGCAAGCTGAGCTTCACGGGCTCGACGGCCGTGGGCAAGCTGCTGATGGCGCAGTGCTCGACCACGGTGAAGAAGCTCTCGCTCGAGCTCGGCGGCAACGCGCCGTTCGTCGTGTTCGACGACGCGGACCTGGAAGCCGCGGTCGCCGGCGCGGTGGCGTCGAAGTATCGCAACGCGGGGCAGACCTGCGTATGCGCGAACCGCATCTTCGTGCAGGCGGGCATCTTCGATCGCTTCGCACAGCGGCTCGCCGAAGTCGCGGCGAGCCTCAAGGTCGGCAACGGCCTCGACAAGGACACGAGGATCGGGCCGCTGATCGAAGAGAAAGCCGTTGCCAAGGTCGAAGAGCACGTGCGCGACGCGCTCGCCAAGGGCGCAAAGCTGATCACGGGCGGCAAGCGCGTCGACGGCGCGGGCCACTTCTACGCCCCGACAGTGCTGACGGGCATTCGCTCCGACATGCTCGCGATGCACGAGGAGACGTTCGGCCCG
>DATEML010000046.1:0-3081 GCA_035275585.1 Steroidobacteraceae bacterium
CGCGCAGCGCGCTCCCGAGAACGCCACCCGCGAGTCCGCGCCAACCGGCATGAGCTGCAGCGACGCGCGTGCCATCTCGATCACAAAACAGCACTGGTAAGCAGTCGGCCGTGAGCACCGCGCATGCGTGGCCCGGCGCACGCGCGAACGAAGCGTCAGCCGTCGGCGGAACATCGTGCGCAACGGCTTCGACGACCGCAATTCCATGAACCTGATTCAGCCACAACGGATCGCTCCACAAGCCGAGCTCCGTCCTCAACCGCAGCCGATTCACCGTCACCGCACTTGCCTCATCGCCGACGTGCGCGCCGAGATTCAAGCTCGCGTACGCGCCGGCGCTGACTCCGCCCGCACGCGTCGTCGCAATCGCGCGCACGTTCGCCGGCGCCGGCCAGTCGGCCTCGATGAGCTGCAGTCCAGTCATTTCTTCTTGTGATCTTGCGCGAGCACGCGCAGCAGCGCCTGCATGTCTTCCGGCAACGGAGCTTCGCAGCGGATCGGCTTCTCGCTCACTGGGTGCGCGAACGCGAGACTCGCCGCGTGCAGCGCCTGACGACGGAATCCGCGCAATGCTTCGATCAGCTCCGGCGACGCGCCCTTCGGCAGCATCAAGCGGCCGCCGTACACGCGATCGCCGACGATCGGATAACGGATATGCGCCATGTGTACGCGGATCTGATGAGTGCGACCCGACTCCAGTTTCAATCGCACGTGCGTATGCGCGCGATAGCGATGTACCACACGATAGTGCGTCACCGCCTCGCGACCGTCTTCGCGAATCGACATGCGCACGCGATCGACTGGATGCCGACCGATCGGCGCCTCGACAACGCCGCCACCAGTCATCACACCGGTGCAGACCGCTTCGTATTCGCGTTCGACCTCGCGTGCTTCGATGGCGCGCACGAGCGCAGTGTGCGCTTCGAGCGTACGGGCGACGACCATCAGCCCGCTCGTATCCTTGTCCAGTCGATGCACGATGCCGGCCCGCGGCACCTGCGCGAGCTTCGGGTCCAGGTGCAGCAGCGCGTTCTGCAACGTGCCGGCCGCATTGCCGGCGCCGGGATGCACCACCAGCCCCGGGGGCTTGTTCACGACCAGGACGTGGCGGTCCTCGTGGACGACGTTCAGTTCGATCTGTTCAGGTTCAACGCCGCCGACCGCCTCGACGACCGCGCTGACACGGACCTGCTCGCCGCCGAGAACCTTATCCTTCGGTCGCAGCTTCTCACCGTCGACGAGCACCTGGCCGGCCTCGATCCACTCCTTGATGCGGGTCCGCGAAAAGTCGCTCAACAGGTCGGCCAGCACCTGATCCAGGCGCTGGCCGGCATATTCGACGGGAACGGTCAGGGTGCGCCAGATCGGTTCAGACATGTTGGGTTCAGACATGGGGGCTCGGCACGGGTAGTGGAACTTCGGGACGAGCCTGCCGACAAAGAAAGGACCCGGCTATACTCGCCCGCCTTGCCTGACGCCCGGAGACGAATTCTCGCATGCGCATCCTCGTTTTGACCACGGTCGCACTGCTGCTGGCACTGTCCGGCTGCGGCGGCAACCGCTCGCGCCAGCCGGTCGGCGACGCCGAAAAGCTCTACGAGATGGCCAAGCACGCCTGCGACAACGGCAATTACAAGGACGGCATCGCCTATTACGAGCAGCTCGAAGCGCGCTTTCCGTTCAGCAACCCGGCGCGCCAGGGTCAGCTGGACCTGATGTACGCCTATTACAAGAATCGCGAGCCGGAATCGGCGATCGACCAGGCCGACCAGTTCATCCGCGAGAACCCGGCCCACCCGCGCATCGACTACGCCTACTACATCAAGGGGCTGACGCAGTTCGAGCGTAACCCGAACTTCCTCGAGCGCTGGTTCAACGCCGACCTGTCGGAGCGCCCGCCGATCGACGCGCGCAAGTCGTTCCAGGCGTTCCAGACGATCCTCGAGCGTTTCCCGAACAGCCAGTACGCCGAGGACTCGCGCCGGCGCATGATCTTCCTGCGCAACCGGCTGGCGAGCTACGAGGTGTACGTCGCCGACTACTACCTGCGGCGCGGCGCCTGGGTCGGCGCGATCAACCGCGCGAAGTACGCAATCGAGAATTACGACGGTGCGCCGCAGATCAAGCACGCGCTGGAGATCATGGCGGAGTCGTATCGCAAGCTCGGCATGGCCGACCTCGCTGCGGACTCCGAGAAAGTGCTGAAAGAGAACTACACGAACGTCGACAAGCTCGGCGCGCAAAGCGCGCAATAAGAAGAGAAGAAAAGCTGGTGGAAGGTCTGGTGAGGACGTGACTTAGGAGACACGTCTGCGCAGCGCACAGCCAAGCGACAACACCAGTACCAGCAGCGCGAGATCCGCGAGTCGCATCGAGCCTCCGCCACCTCCGCCCCCTCCACTGTTTCCACCGGCCGTGCCGCCGCCGGGGTTGCTCGGCGGCGCGGCAAACGTCGCGGTCACACTCCTGTTCGAATCCATCGTCACCGCGCACGAACTGCTCTGGCCCGTGCATGCGCCCGACCAGCCGCTGAACGTACTGCCCGCGCCAGCCGCTGCAGTGAGCGTGACGGGCGTGCCACTCTCATACATTGCCGAACATGAGCCGCCCGTGCACTGGATGAATGGCCCACTGACTGTGCCGGAGCCGCTCCCGCCCACCGTTACCGTCAACGTCGGCTTGAGCGCGAACGTGGCGGTGACGGATCGATCCTGGTCCATGAACAGCAGGCAGCCAGTGCCCGAGCAGGCACCGGACCAACCCATGAATTGCGAATCGAACGCGGGCTCCGCCTGCAGGCTCACGACATCCTGCGGATGGAATCCCACCGAACACGAAGCGGCCTGACAGTTGACGCCGGTTGGTGCGGTTATCCGGCCGCTGCCCGAACCGGTGCGCGTGATCGTGAGCACCGACTTGCGCGCGAACGTGGCGGTCACGGTCTTCGCCGCATCCATCGTGACTTCGCACGGGCCGAGGAAGCTCGGGCATGGTGTCGTCCACCCGGTGAACACGGAAGCAGCGTCTGGAGTCGCGGTGAGAACGAGCGACGCGCCGGGCGCGAAGTCCGCCTCGCACGTA
>DATEML010000047.1:0-27316 GCA_035275585.1 Steroidobacteraceae bacterium
GGCGCCGAGAACCTGCTCGATGAGTACCCCGATCCGAATACGCCGAACGCGAATCCGACCGGCACCACGTCGTTCTCGAACTACTCCCCGTTCGGCCGCTCGGGCCGGTTCGTCTACGGAAGGATGAGCTACAGGTTCTGAGCTATCTCGTCGCGACAGCAACCGCAGCACACGCCATTGCGGCGCCTGTGCTGCGGTTGAGCGTGCGCACGGCACGCTCGCTCTTGAATATCCGTCGCGCACGGGCGGCGAGCAGCACGTAACCGCCGAGCACGAGCGGCAGCCCGATCGAAATCACCGCAACGATTTCCAGGAAGCCGAATACCGTCAGCTCTTCGAGCCGCACGACCGTCGGCAACAGCGCCAGGAAGAAGATCGCGGTTTTCGGATTCGCGAGCGTCAGCATCAGGCTGCCGAAAAACAGCTGCAGGGGCTTCTGCCCGCTGTCGACCGGCACCTCTTCGGTCGCCAGCTTCGCAGGCGGCGCCGTCCACAGGCGATACGCCAGGTAGAGCAGGTACAGGGCGCCGGCGTACTTGATGACGACGAACACCCAGCGCGCGGTCTGAGCGAGCGCCGCCAGGCCGGTCGCCGCCACCGCGAACCAGACGATGTCGCCGATCAGGAACCCCGCGATGAACGCCAGGGCGCCCTGCGTGCCGCGTGCCAGCGAACGCGCGATGATCGCCGCGACGCCCGGACCCGGCGTCGCAACGGCCAGCACGTACACCGAGGAAAAAATCAGCAGGCCGTAGAGAGACACGGGAAGCTCCGGCAAACCGCAGGGGAGTAGCTGGAGCTTAGTCTACTACTTGATCGTCCAGGTTCCCCCGCCGCTGCGGCAGGCCAGCCGCTCGGAAGTGCGGGCCTTGCTGCCGTAAGTCGTCTGCAGCTTGAAGCGGCGACAGTCGGCCGCGTCGCCCGCAGCAGCAGCGACCGGAGTCAGCAGGTAGCCGACGCCCGACTGAACGTTGGTCCAGCGAACCCGCTGACCGGCCTGGACCAGCTCCAGCGAGTGCCCGACGCAAGCGCGGTCGCGCTCATCGAGATCCTTGCCGATCTCACGGCCGACGACAGCGCCCAGCACCGAGCCGATGACAATCGCGACGGCGCGGTGGGAGTCGTCACCGACCTGCGAGCCGATCGCACCGCCGATCACGGCGCCGGCGACAGTGCCGATGTCGTCGCGATTGCAGCGGCCCTCGACGATTCCATAGTCGCGCTCCCACTCTTTGCCGGTGTAGCCGACGTACGCGCCTTCATGCTTCTTGCGCCAGCCGTGAGCCTTCGCATGGTCGGGTGGATCGGCGAGCGCCGGCAGACAAGTCAACATCGCGACGATCGCGATCAGGCTCTGAGCGGAAAGTATTGGGTTACGCATGCCGCATATGTTCAGTCGCGCGCGCGCCCGATTCTTCGACGCAAGTCGCATTTCGCAGGTTGCGGCGCCGCGAGGCACCCTTTTCTACTGCAGCTGCGTGTTGAGCCGATCGACGACCGGCTGAGCCGGATCGCCGGGATACAGCGTGCTGAAATCCTGCAACAACAACCGCGCCGTCGCACGATCGCCGGCCGCTCTCGCGAGATGCACCAGCGCCAGCAGGTCGGCGCTGCCGGCAGGCCTGAACCGGGCGTCCTTCCTGAGCCGCTCACGCACCAGGTCGAGCGCTTCACCGGTGATGCGCTTCGCCAGCAATCGCGGCAGTAACTCGCGCGCGAGTCGATCGGCGAGACGGCCGTCCGGCCACGACGCCGCGCGTTGATACAGCCAGCGCAGCTCGGCCATCTCATCTTTGCTTTGGCTGACGAGCGCGAGCACGGTCTTCCAGGCATTGGCATGCGCACCGCCGCGCCACTCGGCGTAGATGCGATCGATCTCCTTGTTCCGGGCGCGCTCGTCGGGCACCTCTTCATCGTCATCGCTGGTGTCGATGCTCCCCGGTGTGTGGACGTCGTCGAGACCGATGTCGAGCCGCCGCTCGAACAGCACGCCGCCGATCAGCGAGAACACCGCGAGCCACGCGTACATGAGCAGCGCGATACGCAGCACCAGCGGCAACGCATCGCCGATCGACGATTCGAGGACGAGCCGCGACAACAACCAGACGAGCCCGATGAAACCGAGGATCAGCACGTAGTCGCCGCGCAGCCGCCCGATCAGGCCGAGCACCCGGCGCGGATTCAGCGATTGCGTGACCGTGCCGGTCGCGCCCTGCACCGCCACGATCGCCGGCAGAATCGCGCCGACCGCGATCATCAGCACCAGCGCGCCCCGCTCCCCGACCCAGTAGCTCGCGGCGTTCGACGCGTAGAACAGCCCGATCGTCAGCAGCAGCATGACCATGGGGCGTTGCTCGCTGAGCGGGTTGACCATCTCCACGGACAGCACCGGCGGCTCGACCACACCTTCGGCGATATGATCCATCAGCACGAACGAATACTTCGCGAACCAGGACAGCAGGATCAGGCCGAGCGGAATGCCCAGCAGGCGGGCCTTCAGCGCCAGGATCAGCAGCACGCTGAATGTGCCTATCAGCAACAGCGGCGCCATGCGCAGCGGGATGGCGAGATAGCGGAGGATCGCGGCCGCGCCCATGCAGCGACTGTACCGCATCCGTCGCCTACAATTCTTGTCTGTCAGGGTGCGAGCGCTTGCCGGCAATAGCTCATAGAATCGCGCGGGATCGCGGGGAGATCACGAGAATGATGGCAAGAATCTCGATTCCGGCTGCGCTCGGCGCGGCGGTATTGCTCGGCGCATGCGCGCAACCGCAGCCTGCCAAAGCGCCGTCCATCGGCAACCCCCAGGCGATGGCCGCGGCGCAGGCCGCGATGGGCATGCAGAGCGCAGACGCCGCGAACCCTGCAGGCAAGGCGGTCTACGATCGCGTCTGCGCCGCGTGCCACGACAATCCCGAAGCCACGCGCTCGCCTTCGCTCGACACGCTCAAGGCGATGCGCTACCAGACCATCAGCTACGCGCTCACCAAGGGCAAGATGCAGGTGCAGGCCGCGGCGTTGAGCGCGCAGGAGCGCTCGGACGTCATCGACTATCTGGTCGGCCGGCAAGCGACCGGCGACGAGTGGGTCACGAAGGTGATGTGCCCGGCGAGCCGCGGCAAGCTCGATCTGAGCGCGACGCCGAGCGTCATCGGCTTCGGTTTCGACAAGACGAACCAACGGCACCTGAGCGCTGCGCAAGCCGGTCTGCGCACCGCAGACATGCGCAATCTCGAGCTTGCGTGGGCGTTCGCGTTTCCGAAAGCGACCGCGATGCGCTCGCAGCCCGCGATCGTCGGCAACACCTTGTTCCTGCCGGTGCCGGATTCCTCACGGCTGTTCGCGCTCGACATCGCCGGCCCGCCGTGCGTGCGCTGGGTCTACGAGAACGAAGTGCCGCTGCGCACGAGCGCCGCGTACGGCGAGCTGCCGGGCTCGAAGCGCAAGGTGCTGGTGTTCGGCGATCTCGGCGCGAACGTTCACATGATCGACGCCACGACCGGCAAGCAGATCTGGGTCGAGGCCGTCGGCCTGCATCCGCTGTCGCTGACGACCGGCACGCCCGTGCTGCATGAAGATCGCGTGTACGTACCGATCTCGCAGTACGAAATCTCGCTCGGCGGCAATGACGATCACGAGTGCTGCAAGAGCCACGGCGCGGTAAAGGCGCTCGATGCGCGCACCGGCAAGACGATCTGGACTGCGCACACGATGGAAGACGCGAAGCCGGTACGCGATCGCGGCGACGGCAAGATGCTGTGGGGTCCTTCGGGCGCACCTATCTGGACGTCGCCGGCGATCGATGCCAAGCGCGGCGTGCTCTACGTCGGCACGGGCGAGTCGACGTCGGAGCCGGCGGAACCGACGACGGATGCAGTGCTCGCGATCGATCTCAAGGACGGCTCGATCCGCTGGACGTTCCAGGCGACCGCGAAGGACATCTTCCTGAGCGGTTGCGGGCGCAATCGCAAGGGACTCAACTGTCCGAAGGAAAACGAAACCGTGTTCCGCGACGTCGACTTCGGCGCGTCCATGATCATCGCGCAGCGCGCCGACGGCAAAGACATCCTGATCGCCGGCCAGAAAGCCGGTACGGTGTGGGGGCTCGATCCGGACAACGGCAAGCTCGTGTGGCGGCAGGACTTCGGTGAAGGCTCGCCTCTTGGCGGCATTCACTGGGGCATCGCCTCCGACGGCGAGCGCGTGTTCGCGCCGATCAATCGCCCGTACGGCTTCGCGCCGCCGAAGGATGGCGGCACGTCGCAGAAACCGGGCATGCACGCGGTGAAGGTCGATACCGGCGAAGTGGTGTGGACATTCGTCGCGCAGCCCGATTGCACCGGCGATCGCGCGACGCGCGTGAGGAGCTGCGCGACCAACATCGGCCTGTCGGCTGCACCGGCGGTGATCGATGGCGCCGTCGTGGAAGGCAGCCTCGATGGCTTCCTGCGCGTCTTCGACGCGAAGACCGGCGAAGTGCTGTTCACGTTCGACACGGCGCGCCCGTTCGAGGCGATCAATGGCGTCGAAGCGCGCGGCGGCTCGATCGACAGCGCGTCGATCACGGCCGCGAACGGCTACCTGCTCGTGAACTCCGGCTACGGAATGTTCGGCCAGCTCGCGGGGAACGTGCTGCTGGCGTTCAAGGTGAAGCAGTAGGAGTCAGGCTTCAGCCTGACTCCTACTTGTACGAAACAACTGCCTTCAAATAGTCGTAGAAGAAGTCGACGCTGGTGTAGAACGACTGCACGCCGAGCCGCTCGTCCTGACCGTGCGCGCGGTAGTCGTCGCGCGCCAGCGCCGAGCCGCTCACCATGTACGTCGGCAGGCCCGCCGCGTTCGTGTAGATGCTGTCCGATGCGCCGATAGCCATGCTCGGCACGACGGGCGCCCCCGGCCACACCTTCGCCGCGAGCTTCTCGAGCGGCTTCAACACGTCGGGCCGCAGCGGCGGCGGGGCGTAACCGCGCGCGTTCGGCGCGACGTCTTCGAGCTGCTCCGTGAGGAAGTTGTAGTAGCGGATCTTCACCGCCGGATCGGCTACGACCTGCACCAGCTCCTGACGCACTTCTTCCGGCGAATGGCCCGGCAGGATCCGGCAGTTCACGTTCGCCCGCGCCGTCTGCGGCAGAGCGTTGTTCGCGTGACCGCCGCTCAGGCGCGTCGCAACGCACGTCGTGCGCACGATCGCATTGTCGACCTGATCCTCTGACAACTGTTGCAGCGCCGCCTCGTCAGGCGGCGTCTGCAGCACACCGCGAATGGTAGCGGCGCGCGCAGCGTCGCTGCGCTTCGCCACGTGCTCGAAATACGCGCGCGTGACGTTGTTCAGCTCGAAAGCGAAGTCATGGGCCGAAACGCGGTCGAGCGCACGCGCCAGGCTATAGATCGCGTTCTCGCGCGGCGGCGCGGAGCTGTGGCCGCCCGGATTCGTGACCGTGAGGTCGAAGTCGGCGTACCCCTTCTCGCTCGCGGTGAGATCGACCTGCACGGCGCGGCCGTTCTCGGCCGTCACGCCGCCGCCGTCGTGGTTCAGCACGAATTCGGCGTCGACGAGGTCGCGGCGATTCTTCAGCAGCCAGTCGACGCCGTTGGCAGTGCCGCCCTCCTCGTCCGCGGTCAGCGCCAGGATGATGTCGCGGTCCGGACGATAGCCCTCGCTGCGATAGCGCAGCAGCGTCGTCACCATGATGGCGACGCCGTCTTTCATGTCCTGCGTGCCGCGGCCATAGAAGTAGCCGTCCTGCTCCAGGAACACGAATGGATCGACGGTCCATTCCTCGCGCCGCGCTTCGACGACGTCGAGGTGGCCGATCAGCAGCACCGGGCGCTTGCGGCCGTTACCTTTCAGGCGCGCGACCAGGTTCTGCTTGCGGCCGCCAGGACCGACGACCTGGACGTCCTCCGCCGCGAATCCGCCCTCGCGCAGACGCTGCGCCATCGCCTCGGCGGCCGGCGTCGAGCCGAGACCCGATTCCGTGGTCTTGATCTCGATCAGTTGCTTGAACAGCCCGCGCGCCAGCTCGTGCGGGTCTTGTCGATCTGCCGCCGTGACGGCCGTCGAACTCAAAGCGATTGCGGCAGCGGCCGCGGCGACTCGTACTCTCATTCAGTGTGCTCTGTTATTGCTCTTTCAGTCCCAGTGCGGCGCGCAGCTGCTTCGCCGTCAGCATCTCTGTATACACCTTCGTTCCCCAATCGAACTCGCGCGCGCGCGCCAGTCCGCCGACCACGACGGGATCGAAGCCGGCGTCGCGCACCAGTCGCTCCGCGACCCGCAGCGCCTCGGCGTCATCGCTCGCGAGCGGGATCGCATAGCGCTCGGGCTTGTGATTGCCGTCCCGCGCAAGATTGCCGGCATTGATCGCGTTGAACGCGCGCACCAGGCGCACGCCTGGCAGGAACTCCTTGGAAGTCACGCCAGTGCCGCGCTTGCGCGCATCCACCGCCATCGCGCCGTCACGCATTGGATAGGGATTGCCCGTGTCGAGCAGGACCTTGCCTTTGATCTCGCTCGCCAGGTCGCGGCCGATGTCCGGCGTCGCCTTGTACGGCACGGACAGCAGGATCACAGCGCCGAACTGCGCTGCCTCGCGCGGCGTGCCGACCCGGACCTTCGGCCCGAGCGACTTCGCGAGGTCCTGCAGCTCCTCGGGATGGCGCGAGGAAATCACCAGCTCGTGCCCGGCCTTCGCCCAGTGCGTCGCGAGCGCGCTGCCGATGTTGCCCGTGCCGATGATGCCGATCTTCAACGGCGCGCCGGACCCGGCATCATCCCCGGCGACGGCGGACGCGGAAACACAGAGAAAGGCTGCGTACGCGAGCGCACGCAGAAGGGTGCGGGCATTCATGGGTCCTTCTCCTCGAGGTATTGGTACAGCTGCAGAAATCGCTCGGCCGCGTGGTGCAGGTTGCTTTGCCAGTCGGCACCGGCCTGGGTGTCGGCGCCGTCGGTGACCCATTTGACTGCGGTGAAGCGGGTTCGTTCGAGCCAGCATACCTTGGCGAGCGCGTAGCCTTCCATATCGACGACGTCGCACTCGAGCGCGCACTCGCTGGTGGCGAACGAATCGCCGGTGCCGCAGACCGCCGGCATCAGCTGCGGAAAGACGGGCGGAAACTCGAGCCGCACCGGCACGCCGGCATCGAACGGCGTCGTGCCGAGCGGCACGCCGAGCCCGCTCACATCCATGTCGCGCTGAACGAATGCGTGACATTCGAGCGCGATGCCGGCGGGATGGCGCCGGCTGCCCGCAGTGCCGAAGTTCACGACGTGCGGCAAGGCGCGGCCGGCGTGTCGATAGTCGGCGAGCCGGCGCGTCAGCGCATACGCGGCGTTCACTTTCCCGACGCCGCAATAGAGCACCGGTATGCCGCGACTCTCGAAGATACCCTGACCTTCGAGCTCGAGTGCCATCACGATCAGCCGGCGTGGAAGTGCATCGCTCATCGGCGGGCATGATATGTTCTCGCCCCTCGGATAATAAGGGGAACGCTGCATGTCCTTCTGGAATCGCACCAAGAGCTTCGAAGCGGCGACGACACGCTCCGCGCACAGCGCGCTGAAGCCGACGCTCAGCTGGGTGCACCTGGTCGGACTCGGCGTCGGCGGCATCGTCGGCACCGGCATCATGACGCTGACGGGCGTCGGCGCAGGCATCGCCGGACCGGCGGTGATCCTGTCTTTCGTGATCGCCGGCGTCGTCTGCGCCGCAGCTGCGCTCGCTTACGCCGAGATGGCGACGATGATTCCGATGGCCGGCAGCGCCTACACGTACACGTACGTCGCGCTTGGCGAGCTGGCGGCGTGGATCGTCGGCTGGACGCTGATTCTCGAGTACACGGTCGTATGCAGCGCCGTGGCGGTGGGCTGGTCGGGTTACGCCGGCGGCGTGATCCGATCTGCGGGCTGGCCGGTGCCCGAGGCGTTGCTGAACGGACCGTTCGCCGGTGGACTGGTCAACGTGCCGGCGATCGTGATCTCGCTCGCCGTTGCCGGGCTGCTGGCAATCGGCTCGCGCGAGAGCGCTACTGTCAACCTCATCCTGGTCGCGATCAAGCTGGTGGCGCTAGCGATCTTCGTCGCGCTGGCGCTGCCCGCCTTCGATGCGAGCAATTTCCAGCCGTTCGCGCCGTTCGGCTACGGCTCAACTGAGATCGCGGGCGGCGCGAAGCAAGGCGTGATGGCCGCGGCGGCCATCATCTTCTTCGCGTTCTACGGCTTCGACGCGGTCTCGACGGCGGCCGAGGAGACCAAGAATCCCAAGCGCGATCTGAAGATCGGGATCGTGGGCTCGATGGCCGTGTGCACCGTGCTGTACCTGGTCGTCGCCGCTTCCGCGCTCGGCGGCGCGCGCTACCAGGATCTCGCCGGGAGCGCGGAGCCGCTCGCGTTGGTTCTGCGCGGTCTGAACCATCCCGTTGGCGCGACGTTGATCGCCGCGGCCGCGGTGATTGCGCTGCCGACGGTCATCATGGCTTTCATGTACGGCCAGTCGCGCATCTTCTTCGTGATGGCGCGCGACGGTCTCTTGCCGCAGCGGCTGAGCGTAGTCAATGCGCGCTCCGGCACGCCGGTGCTGATGACCTTCATCACCAGCATCATCGTCGCGCTGATCGCCGCTTTCGTACCGCTGCAGGATATCGCGTCGGTCGCCAACGCCGGCACGCTGATTGCGTTCATCGCGGTTGCGGTCTGCATGATGGTCACACGCAGAACTCACCCGCAGCATCCGCGACTGTTCGGCCCGATCGCGACGTGGATCATCGGCATAGTTGCCGTGCTCGGCTGCATCTATCTGTTCTCGAGCCTGCAGCAGAAGACGATGATCTCGGCGCTGATCTGGAACGTCGTCGGCCTGGCGATCTATCTGTTGTGGGCGCGCCGCCGCAGCCTGCTGGAACCTGCGGCGAAAGCGACCTAGGGTTTGTGAGCCCAGGCGCCGACGAAGAGCGGCGCCACCACTGTTGCATCGGCCGACTGCACAGCTCGCTGCAAGCGCGCAGCGAGCGTATCGACGTCGATCTCGGCCGCCGTCGCGATGCCGTGACTCTCCATCGCCGGCAGCAACGTGCGCGTGATTCCCGCGAGCTGCTGAAAGAGCGCCGCATCGGCCGCGGTGCCAATGCGCGCGTGCGCAATCATGCGCGGTGTGGGGAGGTCCGCCTGCTGGAAAGTCTGTGCGAGACGCAAACCCATGCGCGGATTGGCGCGCGCACAGCGCAATGTTTCGCTCACGCGTGCGACCGCGCGCGCGAACAGCGGCACGTGTGGCTCGCTGGTCGCCCCGTGGACGTCGAACTCGTGGAACGCCGCGACGCCGCCAGGAACCAGCAGCTCGAGCAAGCGCCGCAGGGCAGCGGCGGGCTCAGGGAAATACATCAGCACCAGCCGGCCGATGATCGCGTCGAAGCGCGCCTCGGTCGTGAGCTCCTGCAGGTCCTGAGTCACGAAGCTGAAGTTGGCGAGACCGACATCTGCCGCGCGGCGCTTGGCAAGAGCAATTGCCTCGGCGGAGCGGTCCACGCCAATAACCGAGCCGCCCGGGCCGACCAGGGTCGCGGCCAGAAACGACACGTCGCCGGCGCCGCAGCCGACGTCGAGCACGCGCATGCCCGGCCCGATGCCGGCAGCGCGCAGCATTTGCTCCGTCAGCTCGCCGAGGAACCTGCTCTGTCCGATGAGACGCTGCAGTTCTTCGTGGTTGTGGCCGAGGGCGTAATCGTTCGGGGCACGGTGGCTCATCGGCCCGAGTTTCCTCGAACCGGTCAGCCTAGTCCCGTGCCGTCGGACGCGGTCGTCCGCTGACTTTGGTCAGCTCAGGAGCTGGGCTGCTCCACCGACGCGTTCAGCGCCGTGGCGAGAGCGGCATCGCCGCTCACGAGGTCCTTCCAGCTGAGCTCCTGGCCCTTGCGCCGGCCCTTTTCCGTCAGCTTCAAACCCTGCGGCGAAATGGTCACGACGTACGGCTTGTCGTCGATACTGATCTCGCGCTTGAGCTCTTTTTCCAGCTTGGTCATTGCACGCTCTTCGTGTAGTTGATCGACCGAGGCGGATCCCCCGGCCGGGACACTCCATGAAACAGCGCCGAAGCGCGCATGTTCCCGGCGGAACATCGGGTGCGTCGGGCGTTTACCGGGGGAGGCTAGCGCGATTTGGGCCGCTTGGCATCTCTTTGGGCATCTATTCGCGCATCGGCCGGGGCCACGGCCGGGCGGGCGGCGAACCGGAAGATGTACCGCAGGGCATCGCCGATCGTGCTTTCCCAGACTGCCCAGCTGTGGGGGCCGTCGACGATCCGCAGCTCGGCCGGCTGACCATTCTTGCGCAACAGCTCATACAGGCGGGTCGCTTCGGCCTCGATGAAATGCGCGTCGTCGTCCCCGGAATTGATGTAGATCGGCACGGCGATCTTCTTCGCGAGGAATGCGTCCCACAGCGCCGGATAGTTCAGCTGCTTCCAGACCTGCGGATCGAAGTCGGGAGCGCCGAACACCCCCGCCCGGCGCGCGCCAGAGGTCTCCGGCGGCTCGGGATCGTAGATTGCCGGCGACAGCAGCGCGGCGGCGGCAAACATCTCCGGGTACTTCAGCACGAAGCGCAGCGCGCCGTAGCCGCCCATCGACAGGCCCGCGAGCAGCCGGCCGTCGCGCGCGCCGAGCGCGCGAAAGTTGTGCTCCACATCGCCGAGCAGATCCTGGATCACGGCGGTTTCCATCTTCTCCTTGCGGTCCACGAACCAGGTCGAGTCCGCATCGGGCATGACGATGATCGCCGGCGGCATGTCGCCGTGCGCGATCAACGCATCTGCCGTCTGCTGGATGTGCCCGAGGTTCACCCAGTCGTAGAGGCCGCCGCCGTGGCCGTGCAGCAGGTACAACACGGGGTAGCGCAGCGTGGATGTCTCGTAGCCGTCGGGCAGGTAGACCGCGTAGCTCCACTTGCGCTGGAGCGCGCGCGAATCGAACTCGCGACTCACTACGACGCCCGCTGTCGCGGGCAGAGACAACGCCAGCGCGAGGAACGCGAGCAGCAGCTTCATTCGGCGCCCTTGGGTAGCTGCGCTTTCTCCGCTTCGCGCGCGCCGGCAAGGATACCCGGCAGCGCGTAGTTGCCTTCGTGGCACGCGTACTCGTAGATGTTGGCGTCGACGGTGACGAACGGCAGCTCGCCCGTGAACGCGGACGTGAACGTCGCGGGATCGTCGACCGTGAAGCGATAGACGATCTTGTCCTTCGCGACGCGCGTGAAGCGCTCGGTGACGACCGTGTTCTCGGAGGAGCCGCGGAAGCTCTGTTCGGTGCGGAAATTGCGGGTCTCGACTACGAGCGAGTCGCCTTCCCAATGACCGACCGAGTCGCCCATCCACTTTTTGATTCCGCCCGGCGCGTGCCGATCCTGAATCCGGATGATGCGCGCGTCGTGCACCATCTCGACGAGGATCATCACGTAACCCGGCGACTGCACGATCTGGTAGTAGCTGTTGTACATCACCGGCAGCATCGGCGGGCCCGAGGCGGAGCCGAACGACAGCAGGCAACGCTCGCCGAGCGCGCGCCCTTCGGGGCCGTCGTTCGCATTGCGCGACGCGCGAGCGGCCGTCCGTTGTTCGCCCGCTGCAGTCAGCGGAGGAATGCGGCCGTTCGACGGCTCGATGATCATCGAGGTGCGGTATTCGCCGTTGATGTTCGCAACCGTCATGCCGCGGTCGGTCCAGAACAGGTTGTAGTTGCCGACCGGCGGCAGCGACTCGATCGCTTCGATCTTCTTGTTGGGATCGCTCGGCGCCGCGTCCGCGGCAACCGCCGCGAGCGCTGCCTTGCTGATCGCGGCAGCTTCCGCTTCCGTGAACGCACGCCGCTCTCCCAACTCGGGCGAGCGCTCGACCGGCGTGGCGGTCGCATTGGTCCACACGCCTTGCAGATCCGGCGCGCCGTCCGGCAGACGCGGCACGCGATAGTCGCCACTGAACGCCTGCGCTGCGAACATCGCTGCGGCCACGGCGGCGATGCGCACGATCCCCATCGTCATAGAGCGGCCCTCCGAATCTTCGCCAAGCATACCTTCATCGCGCAGCGGCCATCGGGCCGCTCTGCAGAAACGGCTACAAGAATTATCAAGCGGCGCGTAGAAGCGGCGCAGCGTCATGGACATGCAGGTGCGGGGATCGCACACTTTGCGCCTGCTGCCAGCGGCATTTTCTCCAGGTGGTTCGCATGCGTCGCATCCGTTCCCTCGTCGCAGTGCTCGGCCTCGGTGCTCCGCTCTTCGCCTGGAGCGCGCCGCAGACGATCGACAACTTCCGGTTGACTGATCAGCAGGGCACCTCGCACGAGCTGTACTACCTGTCCGATATGAAAGCGGTCGTGCTGCTCGCCCAAGGCAACGACTGCAAGTGGTCGTCGGCGGCTGCCGCAACGCTCGAAGCCATGCGCGCAAAATATGAGCCGCAAGGCGTCACCTTTCTGCAGATCAACTCCAGCCTGCCAGAGAGCTGGGACAGCAAGTCGCCACCGACGATTGCGACACAGGCCTCGAAGGGTATCCCGGAGCTGCTCGACGAGACACAGCTCATCGGTGAATCGCTCGGCTTCACGCGCCCCGGCGAAGTGCTGATCGCGAATCCCCAGGGCTGGAAGGTGACGTATCGCGGCGGGGTTGGCGCCGTCCGCGAAGCGCTCGACGCGATGCTCGCGGGCACGGCCATGCCGGCGGCGAGCCATGTCGAGAGCTGCGCGAAGACCGACCTGCCCCTACGGACGCAGCAGTCGCACGCGCAGATCTCGTACGAGAAGACGATCGCGCCGATCCTGCTCGACAAATGCGTGAACTGCCATCGCGAAGGCGGCATCGGTCCGTGGCAGATGACTAACTACGACATGATCAAAGGCTTCGCACCGATGATCCGTGAAGTGGTGCGCACGCAGCGCATGCCGCCGTGGCATGCGGACCCGCACTACAGCGTGTTCAGCAACGATCGTGGCCTGTCGACCGAACAGGCGCGCACGCTCGTTCACTGGATCGAGGCCGGAGCGCCGCGCGGCACCGGCGCCGATCCTCTGCTTGCGCAGAAGAAGGACTGGCCGGAGTGGCCGCTCGGCAAGCCTGATCTGATCGTCGAGTTGCCGGCGTTCACGGTGCCGGCGACCGGCACGATTCCCTACCAGATGACGAAGGTCGAGAATCCGCTCGATCATGACGTGTGGGTGCGCGCGATCGACTGGGTCCCGGGGCAACGCAGCGTCGTGCATCACATCATCGCTTCCGCCGGCGGCGCTGAGCGCAAGGGCGCAGTGAGCCTCAACAACTACGTGCCGGGCGTCGAGCCGCTGGAGCTGCCGCCGGAAGCGGGCATCCTGCTGCCCGCACACGCGACGTTCCACTTCCAGACGCATTACACGTCGAGCGGCAAGGTGCTCACGGATCAGACGAAGCTGGGGCTGTACTTCCGCAAGGACGCGCCGAAGTACAACTTCCGCAGTCTGGTGTTCGCGAACAACAAGCTGCGCATTCCGCCGAACACGAAGTGGCACGAGGAAACGGCGGAGCAGACGCTCAAGGCGGATGCGATCATCTACACGTTGCATCCGCACGCGCACTACCGCGGCAAGGCGTCGCGCTTCGTCGCGTACTATCCGGACGGCAAAACGCAGACGCTGCTGAACATCCCCGCCTACGACTTCAACTGGCAAGGCACGTACGAGCTGATCGAGCCGATGCGCATACCCGTGGGCACGCGCATCGTGTACTCGCAGTGGTACGACAACTCCACGCAGAACAAGGCGAACCCCGACGCGAACCGCGAGGTGACCTGGGGCGAGCAGACGTGGGACGAGATGATCTTCGGCGTGATCCGCTACCGCAACGTCACCGAAGACGCGCAGGCGCAGCCGAAGAAAGAGCCCTCGCAGGAAGACCTGTTCACCGAGAGTCAGCAAGAGTGACGAAGTGACGGAGTGACGAAGAGCCTTCTGGCCCCGTCACTCTCGTCACTCCGTCACTCCCGTCACTCCGCCTTTACAGATACGTCATCTTCCGCAGTCTCGGTACCAGGAACGGATCCAGTCGCGCTGCGTGACGCTGCATCACACTGCTCGCGCTGCGTGCAGCCAGTGCATCCATCGCGTTGCTGCGCTTGTGACCGCGGTTCTTGCCGTCAGGATTGAACGTGCGCACGAACCTCGGACGCCGGCGCACGTCCGCGGCGGCCTCGAATCCCGAAGCCACGCGGATCAGCGTCGGCTCGCTCCACGCCGAGGCCATGAACGTGATGCCCACTGGCAGCAGATCGAACGCGAAGCCGGCGGTCACGGTGACCAGCGGATAGCCGGCAACCGCGGCGAAGCCCGAGCTGCCGAACAGGAACGCGTCGCCGTTGATCAGGTCGGTCGGCCACGCCGGCGTGTTCGTCGGCGCCACGATCGCGTGCAGGTTGTTCGCGGCCAGCACCGCGTCGATGCCCTGCGCACCCGCCAGCTGCGGCCCGGTTATCAGCGCCTGCTGGTAGTCGGCTTCAGTGAAGATCTCCGCTTCCGCCAGCTCCATCAGCTCCTGACCGAAGAACTTCAGCTCCTCATCGGCGTGATCGAGATTGAACTGGATCACGTCGGCGAGCGAGCTCACCGGCACGCCGGAGCGCGTCGCGATATAGGCGTTCAGGTCGCGCTTGAACTCGAAGATCAGCACGATGATCTCCGACTGGTCGGCGTTGAACGCGTCGAACGACGGGAACTCGACGGGGTCGATGACGACCGCGCCCGCGTCGCGCATCACCTGCACGGCATCCTCGAAGATCGCGTCGGTCTCCGGCGTCGCACCGGTGAGCTGACGTGCGACGCCGATGCGCGCGCCGCGCAGTCCATCCGGGTTGATGAACTGACGGTAGTTGCGGAAGAAGTGGCCGGCGCTCGCGGCCGTCTGCGGATCGCGCGCGTCCGGTCCCGTGAGAGCGCCGAGCACAGCGGCGGCATCCGCGAGCGAGCGTCCGTGAGTTCCGACCGTGTCCTGGGTATGCGAAATCGGCACGACGCCCGCGCGGCTCGTCAGTCCGACAGTGGGCTTGATGCCGGCGACACCGCACTGGCCGGCGGGACAGACGATCGAGCCGTCGGTTTCCGTCGCGAGCGCGGCGGCGGTGAGCGCAGCCGCGGTCGCGGCGCCGGACCCGGAACTGGAGCCGCAGGGATTGCGGTCGAGGATGTGCGGATTGCGGCACTGACGGCCGACGCCGCTCCAGCCGCTCGAGCTCTGGTTGCCGCGGAAATTTGCCCACTCGCTCAGATTCGCCTTGCCGATGATCACTGCGCCGGCAGCGCGCAGCCGCGCCGTCACCGTCGCATCCTGGAGCGCGGGCGCACCCGCCAATGCCAGCGAGCCCGCAGTGGTCTGCTGGCGATCGCCGGTATCGATGTTGTCCTTCAACAGGATCGGAATGCCGTGCAACGGACCGCGCGGCCCACTGCGCCGGCGCTCCTCGTCGAGTTGCCGCGCGATGCGACGCGCATCGGGGTTGAGCTGGATGATCGCGCGCAGGTCGAGTCCCTTGTCGATCAGCTGGATCCTGCGCAGATAGATATCGAGCAGTTCCTGTGAGCTCAGACGGCGCGATGCCATCAGCGACTGCAGCTCGGCGATGCTCGCACCGGCGACGTCGTGATGATCGCCGCTGAGTGCGGCGAAATCCTGAGCGTCGCCGGACTGAGCGTCTGCCTGCGATAGTGGCGCCAGCGCCGCGCCGCCGGCAGCCAGTGCGCCAGCCTGCAGAAATGAGCGGCGGCTGACACCCGCATCTGCGCTCGCCTGCGACTCGGTTTCCTCGCTACGCCCCTTCGACTCTTCGTCTTTCATGGCCTTCTCCCGCGTGATGAGGAGCGGCGCTTATACACCCACGCGGCAGGGCGAAAAAATCCGCACTGTATGAGTGGGGAATAACGGCAGGAATGTTTGTAAGAACGCGCCGGAAACCCGCTGCAAACAGCACAAAAAAAGCGCCGGAGAGAACGCCTGCGCGTCTCCCCGGCACTTACTCCGGTTTGCTCCGGCCGCTTTCGCTTTCTGGATTTTGTACTACAGGCGCTAGTCGCGCGCGTACCGATCGCGACCGCCGTAGCGGCCCATCTCGCGCTCCACATCCAGGTACGCTTCGGTCACAGGCTTGAAGTCGAGCTCGGCGTCGCGATCGCGCGTGCGCTCCACTTCGTCGCGCAGCGCGTGATAGCGGCCGGACAAATCGCGGAACGCTTCCTTCACGTCGTCGCGATCGGCGTCGCGATCAGAGAGCGCATGGCGAAAGTCGCGAGCTTCTTCTGCGAACTCTTGTGCGTCGCGATAGTAACTGCCGTTCGCGCCATCGTCGCGCGCATCCGCGCGCAATTCGTCGGCGCTGCGCTCGAGGCGCTCCGCAGAGCTCGTGAGATTGCCGCCCGACGTCACGCAACCGGCGAGGCCAACCGCGGCCAGCGCCGCGATCGTCAATCCGATTCTCTTCGTTGCCATTGACCCAGCTCCTTTCGATACGACTCGTTACCCGAAGAAACGAGTCGCCGCGGAGCCGGGTTCCTGATGAGAGACACCGCCTACGGCTTGATACCGAGCGCCTTGTACAAAGCCGCGGGCTCGTAAAAAGCACCGTCCTTGATCACCAGCGACGGGCGACGAATATCGCTGATGCGTTTCGCGGGATCGCCGTCGACCAGCACCATGTCGGCAAGCTTGCCCGGTGCGATCGAGCCGAGCTCCTGATCGCGATGTGCGACGCGCGCCGCGCCGAGCGTCGCGATCCGCAGCACGTCTGCGGGACTGATGCCCGCCTGCGCGTACAGCTCGAGCTCGCGATGCAGAGTGAAGCCGGGCAGCCCGTCGGTGCCCGGGACGATCGTGATGCCCGAGTCGTACAGCAGCTTCACCATGCGCAGCGTCGCAAGCTGCGATTCGTGATAGCGCGCGTCTTTGCCCTGCGGCACCGGGAGGCCGCCGACCAGGAACCCGCGGCGCACTTGCGGCGGCAGGCGATCCGCAATCGCCGCGTAGCTTTCCGAAACCTTGCCGGGACGATCCGTGAACAGCCCCTCGAATGCCGTCAGCGTCGGATCGACGACGATGTTGCGATTCTTCAGCAGCTGCACGAACGAGCGCACCCGCTCCGAGTTGAGATCCAGCGTCGCAGCGCGCTCCGCCACCGCGATGAAGCGCTGCGGAGTGCGCGTGTCCTTGACCTCGTCGAACCAGAAATTCAGGAAGATGAAATTGATGTGCTGGATCTCGTCGGCGCCGGCTTCGACGAACTGCTGCGCCGTCATGAAAGCCGGCACGTGGCCGCTGACGCGCAGGCCTTTTTCGTGCGCGAGCTTCGTGATCGTCGGCACCAGCTCCGGCTTGATCGAGCTGTAGACCTTGATGCCGTCGTAGCCATGCTTGGCGTAGTAGTCGATCGCGCTGCGCGCCTCTGCCTCGTTGTCGACGAACACCTTGGTCGGACCTGTGTAGGGACCGCGGCCGTCCATGAAGCCGCGCATCGTGATGCGCGGCCCGATCTCCGCGCCGCTCTCGATCTCGCGCTTCATTTTCTGCAGAGCGTCGTTGTCGTTGGCGAGATCGCGCACCGAGGTCACGCCCGCGGCCAGGTGCAGCAACCCGTCGTTCGGCGACATGTGCACGTGCATGTCCCACAGGCCAGGCAACAGCGCCTTGCCGCCGACATCGATGCGTTGCGCCTGCGACGGGATCGCGACGGCGCCGTCCTTGCCGACGGCACGGATGTGATTGCCTTCCATCAGCACCGTCATGCCCGGCGTCGACTTGCCGGTCGCGGAGTCGAAAACATTCGCGTTCGTGAGCGCGACCGGCATCAGCGGCTTGCGCGTCAGCGTGCGGGCCAGCTCGCCGCTGCGCTTGCTGGCGAGCGCTTCCTGCTTCTCCAGCAGCTTCGGCACGCTCGCCGCCCAGCCGTCGCGCACGACGGAAAAGAAGCGGTCGACCGAAGCGAACAGCGTCTGGTCATCGTCCAGCCATACGGTGGCCGGCGAGAAGCCGAGCCCTTCGATCTGGTACGCGGTCACGTGACGCTTCGAGGCGCCTTCGCCGATGTTCAGTTCCTCGACGCGCTTGATGCTCGCCTGCCCCGCGGGCAACAGCGCCATGCGTTGGTCTGGCGCCTTCAACAAGGCGCGCGCAAGCCAGGCCAGCTCTTCCGGCAATCCCTGCGTGCTGAGATAGAAGCCGGGGGCAGCAATTTTCTGCTCGCCGGCCTCGGCGCCGTTCTTCCAGCGCGCGACTCCGTTCGCCGTCGTGAAGCGTTCGGCGACTGGAGCCTTCAGGTAGTCGACGCCGTCGATGTCCATCGAGACCGGCACGCCGGCGGCATCGAGTCGCACGTGCGCGGTGAGCTTCGGCCCGCGACCGCGATCGTTGAACTCATAGCTGAGATTGCGCGAGCCGTCGGCACCGACCGTGCTCGTCTGCATACCCGCGGGCTTCTCCATCATCAGGACCGCATAGCGGGTCTCGCCGGCAACCTGCGCGAGCGCGCTGCCTGCGAACAGAAAAGCGGCGGCGATAGCAGTAAAACGCAGCATCGGCGGCAGTCCTCGTTGGCGAGCGAAGGCGCGAGTTTAGTGTGACGCGGCTCTCAATTCCATTGATTTGGCAATGGCTTTTACCGGGTTGTTCAGGAGCCGTTGCAGGAGCGCGAGCATACTCCGGCCCCGTAACGCACCTGGGCGTTGCGAGGCAAAGGAGTTCGAAATGGACAAGCGTCTTGCATTGAGCGCGTTCGCTGCGCTGGCACTGACGGCCGCGATGGCCGCCCGGGCCGACGTGCAGCCGGGCTTCTACATGGGCGCCGGCGTTGGCTCGACGAAGATCGACGATGACGGCTTCGACGACATCGACTTCGACGACGGCGATACGGGCTTCAAGGTCTTCGGCGGCTACAACGTCAACCGGAACTTCGCGGTGGAGGCCACCTACTTCGACCTCGGCGAGGCGAGCGGAAGCTTCGATGACGGCTTCGACACCGTCAACTTCGACGTGGGTGTGTCGGGCTTCAACGTCTCGGCCGTTGGCGTGCTGCCGGTCGCGGATATGTTCTCCTTGTTCGGCAAGATCGGCTACGCGTCATACGACATCGACGCGCATGTCGAGATCGTCGGCTTCGGCAGCGGCTCGGAGAGCCAGAGCGAATCCGACATGACCTACGGCGTCGGCGGCGCGCTGAGCTTCGGGCAATTCGGCGCGCGCCTGGAGTATGAAGCGATCAACGTCGAGGACGGCGATGCGAACATGATCTCCGTCAGCGGCGTGTTTCGGTTCTAAACCGAGATCAAGACGAGGTGTGGGTCAGGCTTCGGGCCTGACTCTCACCTCGCCTCTTCCAGCGCCCTGTGGACCAGGTAGGCGCGAACCGCCTCCGCATCCGCGGGCGTCAGCACCGAAGCAAATCCCACCATTCCCTGCGCCGCGCGCGCGCCGTCGATGACGATCGACTTGAACGTCGCCGCATCGGCAATCGCAGGCGAGTAACGCAAATCCGGCACCGAGGTAACGCTGCGCGCGTTCGCACCGTGGCACGCCGCACACACCCGATCGTAGTTGCGCTCGCCCGCCTGCACATCGCCAGTCGCATTCGCGCGGCGTAGATCCGGGATGACGCGCGCCACCTTTGCCTGCAGCGCTGGCAATTCAGCTTTGCCGCCGATCTTGAACGCGACGACGCGCCCATACTCGCTGCGCTGCTGTCCGCCACCTGCCAGCGCGCCGCTCATCGCGACGCCGCCCAGGCCGGCGAGCGTCGCGACGTACTGCTCGCCGTCGAGCTCGAACGTAATCGGGCCACCCATGACCGCGTTCTGCGCATCGTACGACCACAGCTTCGCGCCGCTGTCCGCAGCGTATGCGTTGAGATAACCGTCGACCGAGCCCTGGAACACGAGATTGCCGCCGGTCGCAAGCGTGCCGCCGTTGCCTGCGCGCGGATACGCGATGCGCCATGCTTCCTGTTGCCGCACTGGATCCCACGCGATGAGGAACGCGCCGTGCGTGCTCCTGGCCGCATCCGCGACGGTCTTCTCGTTGGCGGGATCGCGCGTCGGCGACAAGCCGGTGTTCCAGGTGCGATCGCGAAACTCGAACTTGTCGTCGTGCTTGTAGTAGCTCGCGGACTCGAGCGCCGGGATGTACACGAGCCCGGTGACCGGGCTGAACGACATCGGATACCAGTTGTGCGCGCCGACCGGGCCGGGCGCCACCATCGCCGGCTCGCGCAGGTAACGCGCCTCGGGAATCATCGCCGGCCGCCCGCTCTTGGGATCGAGCCCGGTCGTCCAGGTGACGTTGACGTAGTTCTGCGCCGAGATGAACTCGCCGGTGACGCGGTCGAGAACGTAGAAGAAGCCGTTCTTCGGCGCCTGCATCACGACCTGGCGCGGCCGTCCGTCGATCGTCAGGTCGGCGAGGATGATGTGCTGCGTGGCCGTGTAGTCCCAGGACTCCGCGGGCGTGCTCTGGAAATGCCAGACGTATTCGCCGCTGTCCGGCTTGAGCGCGACGATCGAGGACAGGAACAGGTTGTCGCCCTCGCCGTTCGAGCGGATGCGATGGTTCCAGGGACTGCCGTTGCCGACGCCGACGTACAGGATGTCGAGCTGCGGGTCATACGCCATCGAGTCCCAGACAGTGCCGCCGCCGCCGTACTTCCACCACTCGCCGTGCCAGGTCTTCGCCGCCCGCTCCAGCAGCGGATTCTCGAAGCCGTCCTGCGGATTGCCGGGCACGGTATAAAAGCGCCAGATCATCTTGCCCGTGATCGCGTCGTACGCGGAAACGTAGCCGCGCACGCCCATCTCGCCGCCGCCGTTGCCGACGATCACCTTGCCCTTGATGACGCGCGGTGCGCCGGTGATCGTGTAACGCTTCTTCGGATCCGTAGTCTGCACCGACCACAGCGTCTTGCCGCTGCGCATGTCCAGCGCGATCAGCCGCCCATCGAGCGTGCCGACGAAGACGCTGCGGCCCCACGCCGCGACGCCGCGGTTCACCACGTCGCAGCAGGCATCGATCGCTTTGTCGCCCGCGACCTGCGGATCGAAGCGCCACTTCTCCTTGCCGGTGCGCGCGTCGAGCGCGAACACTTTGCTCCAGGCCGACGTGACGTACATCGTGCCGTCGACGACCAGAGGTGTCGCCTCCTGGCCGCGCTTCGTGTCGAGGTCGAAGTACCACGCGAGCTTCAGGTCCTTCACCGTGTTCTGATCGATCGCGGCGAGCGGGCTGAAGCGCTGCTCGTCGTAGGTGCGGCCGTGCGTGAGCCAGTCAGCGCGATCGTCGGCGGCTTGCGCAACTCGGCGCTCGTTGACTGGCGCCGCCGCTGCAGCCACGCACGCAACCATGACGCCGCATGCGACGAGCGAGCGTAAATACGACATGCAATGAGTTCCTCCCTGCATTCGAGTATGCCGAGAAGTCGGTGAACCGACCACGCCGCGCGCATGCGTGCGGGCGAAATCACACACTTCTCTACAAAAACAGCGGAAAAATGGCCACGGGTTTACCCGTAAGAACTTTGCGTGCTGTCTGACGGCGACAGTGTCTGACCACGCAGACGCTTTGCGTGTGCGGCAAAGCTTTTGTTAACTGCGCCCCGCCTCACAACGGCAACTCCTGAAGGGACGATACGTGTGCGGGTGCGAGCTGCTTCGTCGAAGGGCGTGCAGCGCCTTTGTCGCTTCTCTGATCTCTAAATGGGGATGTTCATGCCTCTGTCTCTTTCACCCGCGCACGCGTTGCGGTTGCGCGCAGCTGCACTGGTTCTTTGTGTCTTCGGTTTCGCTCTGGGTTCTGTCGCCGCACACGCGAACACTGCTCCGAAAATATCCGGGGCGCCGCCGACCACCGCCACGGTCGGCTACTGGTACAACTTCGTTGCGGCCGCCACCGATGCGGACGGCGACCCGCTCAAATTCTCTATCGTGAACAAGCCGGGCTGGCTGGTGTTCAACGCCACCAGCGGCCGCCTGTCGCAGTTGGCGACCAGCGCCAACATCGGCACTTACAGCAACATCATCATCAAGGTGAGCGACGGCCACACGACGGTCGCGCTGCCGGCGTTCTCGATCACCGTAAAGGCGACCAGCACCAATCACCCACCGAAGATCTCCGGCACACCGCCGACGACCGGCAAGGTCGGCGTCGCGTACAACTTCCTCCCCACCGCTTCGGATCGGGACGGCGACGCGCTCCACTTCTCGGTCGTGAACAAGCCAGCCTGGACGGTGTTCAACACGACGTCGGGCCGGCTCTCTGGGACGCCGACCAGCGCCAACGTGGGCACGTCGTCGAAAATCACCATCTTGGTCACCGACAGCAAGGGCATGAGCGCAACGCTGCCGGCTTTCGCGCTCACCGTCAGCGGTTCGGGCACCAGCAATACGCCGCCGACGATCAGCGGTACGCCGCCGAAGTCCGTGGTCGCGGGCAGTCTGTACTCGTTCACGCCGACGGCGAAGGACGCGAACAGCGACACGCTGACGTTCAGCATCAGCAACAAGCCCGCATGGGCCACCTTCAGTACCACGACCGGCAAGCTGTCCGGCACGCCGAGCAGCGCGCAGACCGGCACGTATTCGAACATCATCATCAAGGTGAGCGACGGCAAGGCGACGACGGCGCTGCCGGCGTTCGCGATCGTGGTCTCCTCGACCTCGACGGACGGCTCGGCGACGCTGAGCTGGACGCCGCCGACGCAGAATACGGACGGCAGCTCGCTGACGAATCTGGCGGGCTATCGCATCTACTACGGCACCAGCGCCGGCGCGCTGAACAGGACCATCCAGGTCGCGAACCCGGGCGTCTCGCGCTACGTCGTCGAGAACCTGGCAGCGGCTACCTGGTACTTCTCGGTGCGCGCCTATACGTCCGGCGGAGTGGAGAGCAACGCATCCAACACAGCCACCAAGACGGTGCGCTGACCGGCGGTGGCGGCGCAGGTCGGAGTCCGCCTCGGCGCAGCGAGCGCCGGGGAAGACTTCGGTCTGCGCCGTTTTAGAAGCTGGAACTGTGCTTCGAGCTAGAACTTCGCTTCGACGCCGAAGCCCATGAAGTTGACGCCGCCCTTGGTCTCGGCGAACACGCCGAAGACACTGGAGCGGTGCCACACGATGAAACCGACCGACATGTCCTTGATGGCGCCGTCGCGGAACAGCGGCTCGAGCGAATCGAACTGGCGCAGCGGCAGGTCGATGGTCCACTCCATGTAGTTCATCAGCTTCTCGGAGTGCACGTCCGGGCCTTTCTTGGCGAAGTCGCGCTGCTCGCTCAGCGGAATGCGATCGACGTAGCTCAGGCCCTCGCCGAGGCCGAGGTCGAGGTGCTTCTGCGTCCACGGCATGCGGACCCGGTAGTTGGCCTTGACGAAAGCCGTACCGCCGTAGCCGTCCTGCTGCAGGCCCCGTTCGTTCAGCCACTGCACGCCGAGGTGCCAGGTCATCGGGATCGGCAGGCCGAACAGCGTGTCGCTCAGGTCATGGCCCCACGTGGCGCCGACCAGGTAGTTGTTCTCGGGCGAGCGCTGGAAATCGCCCGCGACGACCGTCACGAAGTCGGTCTCGGACGACTTGGAGAAATGCACGCGCAGACGACTGTGGCCGTCTTCGGCCAGAGCATGGAGGGGAGCGAGTCCGCCGAACAGCACGGCGGCTACGGCAAGCGGCAGGAGCGACGACTTCATGGATTTCACGGGAACCAAAGCGTAATAGTCGCGAAGCATAACTTGCTCGGACGTACCGCTCACTACGGCGGAACCTGAAGGCTGGACGCCCGGACCGGGACCGGCCGATTGGACGCAGTCCGGATGCCCAGAGCAACGAGTGAGACCGGCCCGCGGATCCAAAGGCCCTTGGTCCCGGCACCGGCGGCGCGCCTGCGAGGCGGCCGTGGTGCAGCCCCTAAGGCCCCACCTCGCCGCTGACGCTTCTTGACGCCGCCGCACTCCTCGTTGCGGTAAACAGCCGCGATGCTTGCGCTCGCGCCCTCGATCATCCTCGCCGCTGCCGCGGCGGTGAGCGCCGATCACCCGGGCAAGGCCGTCTACGAGCAATACTGCGCCGCGTGCCACAACGAGCCGGCGACTCGCGCGCCCGCGCTCGCCGCGCTTCAGCAGATGAGCGCACAGACCCTGCGCTTCACGCTCACCGAAGGAATCATGCGCCAGCAAGGATCGGCGGTGCCGCGCGAGCAATTCCAGCAGCTCATCGGCTACCTCGCCGCCGCCGATACCGGCGCCGACTGGGTCGCCGGGATGATGTGCAAGCCGGACCAGCGTGCCGTGGACCTGAGCCAGCCGGTCGCGATGTCGATGTACGGCACCGATCCGCGCAACAGCCGGCGACTGAGCGCACAGCAGTCGGGACTCACGAGCGCCGATCTGCGCAATCTGGAGCTCGCGTGGGCGATCGCATTTCCGAAAACTGCAGCGTTGCGCACGTCCGGCGTAGTTATCGGCTCGACCCTGTTTTACGCGCCGGTGCCGACAGGCAAGGTACTCGCGCTCGATACGCGGAGCGCGTGTGTGAAGTGGGCATACGATGCCGGCGCACCGCTGCGCTCGTCGCTGTCGTACGGCGACCTGGGCGGCGGCAAGATGGCGCTCGTCTTCGGCGACGCGCGCGGCAACGTTCACACGCTCGATCCCAAAACCGGCACGCAGATCTGGAAGGCCGAGGCGCGTCACGACGCCTTCGGCAGTATCACCGGCGCCGCAGTGCTCACCGGCAATCGCATCATCGTGCCGATCTCCTCCTCCGGCGTCGGCCGCGGCGCCGATCCGAAGTACGAGTGCTGCGAGGGCCACGGCGCGGTCGTCGCTCTCGATGCGAGCACCGGCCAGAAGTTGTGGACGGCGCACACGATGGAGGACGCGAAGTACACGGGCAAAGTCAGCTCCGCCGGCGCGAAGCAGCGCGGCCCGTCCGGCGCGCCGATCTGGTCGACGCCGGCGATCGACGTGCAGCGCGGCCTCGTCTACTCCGGCTCGGGACAGGCGACCTCGCTGCCTGCGACCAACACGAGCGATGCAGTGCTGGCGATCGATCTGGCGACCGGCGAATTGAAGTGGAGCTTCCAGGCGCTGGCCCGCGACGTCTGGCACCTCGGCTGCCAGTTCGATCCGTCCAAGTCCGGACCGAACTGCCCGAGCGCCGCAGACAGCGTGCTCAAGGATTACGACTTCGGCGCCGGCGTCGTGATCGGCAAGCGCCGCGATGGACGCGACATCCTGCTCGCAGGACAGAAGTCGGGCGACTTGTGGGGCCTCGATCCGGAGCATCGAGGCAAAGTGCTGTGGCGACGCACGTTCGGCATGGGAACTCCGCTGGGCGGCATCCACTGGGGCCTCGCGATCGACGACGAGCGCGTGTTCGCGCCTGTGAACGATCCGCACTTGCCGGTCGCCGGCTACGTGCCGCAGCCGGCGATGAACGCCGTCGAGATCGAAACCGGCAAGCTGGCGTGGACGAGGCCCGTACAGCCGGATTGCGGCAACGGACGCCAGGAGCGCTTTCCCCTCTGTAACGAGCGCTACGGACTCTCGGCTGCGCCGCTCGTCGTCGACAAGTCCGTCGTCGCCGGGGCGATCGACGGTCGCTTGTACATCTACGACGCCGCGAGCGGCGACATCGTCTGGCAATACGACACGCTGCGCGACTTCGCGACACTGAACGGCATCGAAGGCAAAGGCGGCAGCATCGACAGTCAATCGGTGTTCGCGGGCGCCGGTATGCTGTTCGTCGGCTCGGGGTACGGTGCGTTCAGCCAGGCACCCGGTAACGTGCTGCTCGCATTCCGCCCGAAGGGGAAGTGATGCATCGTCCGCCGCGGGTCTTCGCCGCGATCGTCCTGATCGTCGCGATCGCTTTCCTGTACGGCGGAGTGCGGCTGATCGCCGTCGGTGGCTCGTTCTACTATGTGCTGGCCGGCGTCGCGCTGCTCGCGTCGGCGATCCTTCTATGGCGCGGTAACAAGCGCGGTTCGCACCTCTACGGTGTACTGCTCGCAGCGACGTTGGTCTGGTCGCTGTTCGAGGTCGGCACCGACCTGTGGGCGCTCGCGACGCGACTCGGATTCCTCAGCGTTCTCGGTGCGTGGTTGCTGACGCCGTTCGCTCGTCGCGGACTTTACCCGCGGCACAAGTTGCCGCCCGCACTGGTCGGCAGCGTGCAAAGCCGTTGGATCTTCTCGTTGAGCGCGCTAGCGGTGATCGCGATCGTGAACATTGGATCGCACACCAGCGCAAGCCAGATCTCACCGCGAAACGCCATCCTCGAGCGCGCGTCGACCGACGCCCCCTCCACCGAGTGGCATCACTACGGCAACACCACGCACGGCACGCGCTACGCGCGTCTCGATCAGATCGACGCCTCCAATGTCAGTGCCCTGAAGGAGCTCTGGCACTACCGCACCGGCCGCATGGGACAGTTCAAGGCGACGCCACTGCAGGTCGGCGACCTGCTGTACGTCTGCACGGCAATGAACGTCGTCGTTGCACTCGACGCCGAGACCGGTGAGAAGCGCTGGGAGTTCGACCCGAAGATGAAGATTGCGCCGGTCGGCTTCAACGGTACGTGCCGCGGCGTCAGCTACTATCGCGCGCCCGACGGCTACAGCGGCGATTGTCCGGCTCGCATCATCATGGGCACGACCGATGCGCGCCTCATGGCCATCGATGCCGCGAGCGGCGAGCGCTGCGCGAGTTTCGGCAACGCGGGCGAAGTCGATCTGCTGAAGGGTATCGGCGAGGCGAAGCCGAACATCTATCTGGTCACGACGCCGCCGCTGATCGCCCGCAACTTCGCAGTCGTGGGCACGCGCGTGGCGGACAACTTCGAGGTCGACGAGCCCTCGGGCGTCGTGCGCGCCTACGACGCGATCACGGGTAAGTTCGCGTGGGCCTGGGACATGGGTCGGCCCGGCGTCAACACCGAGCCGGCCGACGGCGAGCAATACACGCGCGGTACGCCGAATGTCTGGACGCTGATGAGCTACGACGACGCGCTCGGGCTCGTCTACGCGCCGACAGGCAACAGCACGCCGGACTTCTTCGGGGCGCATCGCTCCGAAGCTTCGGAGAAGTATTCGAGCTCGGTCGTCGCGCTCGACGTCACCGACGGCTCGGTGCGCTGGAGCTTTCAGACGGTGCATCACGATGTGTGGGACTACGACGTGCCTTCGCAGCCGACGCTCGTCGATTTGCCGCAGGCCGACGGCAGCGTCGTGCCGGCGCTGGTGCAGCCGACCAAGCGCGGCGAGCTGTTCCTGCTGGATCGACGC
>DATEML010000048.1:0-26690 GCA_035275585.1 Steroidobacteraceae bacterium
GCAATCGTCCGGCCGATCGCTGACCACTGCTCGCGCGGCAATTGCGCACCGGTGATCGCATCGGCGAGCGTGCGACTGTCGGGCAAGTGCTCCGTGAGCAGGTCCGCGCGATAGGTCAGCACGCCGCGGACATAACGGGCCGCAATCGGCGCGGGAACCGGCAAGCCGCGGCGACGCAATTCCGCCAGCAGGCGCCACTCCGCGAACGAGCGCGTACGCGCCTCGCCGAGCCAGAAGTAGCTGTCGCGGGAGAACCGGGCGACGAAACCGCCGCGGCGATAGTGCCGCAGCACCCACCGTTCTTCGCCGGCGGTGACGATCGCGACCGAGGCACGCCCGCCCGCGATTTCCCGCAGACTGCCCTGCGCCTGCCAGTACCCGGGCTCGAACAGCTCGGCGGCCGGCTTACGCAAGCGCGAAGCGTCGTATAGGATGCCGCCGCCCGTGACGCGTTCGAATCGCTCCACTACACCTCGCTCCGAGCCTAAGTCTGAGTCCACGTCGCCACAATTCTAGCCGCTTCGACACACCGCCCGGCAGCGTCTGCATCCTGCGCCTGTCCGCCATCGGCGATACCTGTCACGTCCTGCCCGTGGTGCGGACCTTGCAGCGCGCCTGGCCCGACACGCGTTTCACCTGGATCATCGGCAAGGTCGAGGCGAAGCTGCTCGGCCACATCCCGGACATCGAGTTCATCGTGCTCGACAAGAAGAGCCTGCTGGGCTCGTACCGCCAGCTGCGCCGGGCGATGAAGGGACGGTACTTCGAGGTTCTGATGCACATGCAGCTGGCGCTGCGCGCGAGCCTGTTCTCGACGCTGGTGCCGGCACGCATCAAGCTCGGCTTCGATCGCCGGCGCGCCCGTGAGCTGCAATGGCTGTTCACGACCAATCGCATCCGGCCGGCGGACCGGCAGCACGTGATGGATGCGCTGTTCGGTTTCGCCGAGAAATTTCACGTCTATGAAAAAGTCCTGCGCTGGGACATCCCGATCCCGCAGGCGGCGCGCGACTACGCGCGCCGCGTGATCCCGGACGACTCGAAAACGATCATCATCAGTCCCTGCTCCAGCCACCCGCTGCGCAACTGGCGGGCCGAGTACTACGCCCAGATCGCCGACTACGTGGTGAGCTCGCTCGGCATGCGCGTCGTGCTGTGCGGCGGCCGCAGCGACCTCGAGCGGCGGATGGGCGAGGCGATCGTGCGCAACATGACGCAGCCCTGCGAGAACACCATCGGGCAGGACACGCTGCTCGAATTTCTCGCGACCCTGGAGCGGGCCGTCGCGATCATCACCCCGGACTCCGGTCCCGCTCACATGGCAACGGCGGTCGGCGCGCCGGTGATCGGGCTCTATGCCGCGACCAATCCGACGCGCTCAGGTCCGTACCTGAGCCGCCAGTGGTGCGTCGACAAGTACGACCTCGCGGCCCGCCGGCTGCTCGGCAAGTCCGCGGTCGATCTGCCGTGGACGACGAAGATCGAGCGGCCCGGCGTGATGGACCTGATCACGCCCGACGACGTGATCAAGAAGCTGCACAGCGTGATGCTGGCGCTGGCGAGGAAGAGATAGACTGGCCGCATGGCGTCTGCGGCTCCCCTCCCCGTCACCCTGCTGGTCATCGCCCGCAACGAGGCGCCCATCATCGGGCGGTGCCTCGACAGCGTGCCGTTTGCCGCCGAGAAACTCGTGATCGATTCCGGCAGCACCGACGGCACGCAGGACGTCGCCGCACGCCACGGCGCGCGCGTCGTGCACCAGGACTGGCTCGGCTTCGGCCCGCAACGCAATTTCGGCAGCACGCAGGCGAGTCACGACTGGATCCTGGCGCTGGATGCGGACGAAGCCTTGTCCGCCGAGCTCGCCGAAGAAATGCAGCGCCGCCTGCCGCAGCTCATGCAGTCGTCCTGCGCCGGCGCGATCCTGCGGCGCCAGACCTGGTACATGGGCGCGCCGATGCGCTGGTATCGGCCGATGATCGGCGAGCGGCTCGGCCGGCTCTATCACCGCGGCCGCGCCCGCTGGACCGACGTGCGCGTGCACGAGTCGCTGCGCTTCGACGGCCCGACGGAAACGTTTGCGCGGCCGTTCATTCACCTGAACAATCCGACGCTGGTTCACAAGCACCTGAAGACGCTGCGCTACGCGGAGCTCAAGGCGCGGGACTGGCTCGACCACGGCAAGCCGGCGCAGATGTGGCTCACGCCGTTCGTGCACGTGGCGGCCTTTCTCAAGGACTACGTGTTACGGCTGGCGTTCCTCGATGGGTGGCGCGGCTACGTCGTCTCGCAGGTCGCTGCGTCATATGCCGTCTACAAACGCATGCGCTACTACGAGATGAAGCGCAACCCGGAATCGCGCGACGCGGCGGCGCAGCTGCTGCGCGGTTACGGCCTCGATCCATGAGCTCTCGATGACTGCGAAGCATTACCTTCTTTACGGCTCGGAGCGTTACGCGCTCGCGATCCTGCGGCCGCTGCAGGCGGCGATCCGTGCGCGCGGACACGAGGCAGGCTGGTTCTTCGACGGACCAGGCGGCGAGGAGCTGCAGCCGGGTGAGAGGCTGCTGCCTTCGACCGACGCGGTGCGCGACTTCGCACCGATCGCGGTGCTCACTTCCAGCAACGCGGTGCCGCACTTCTTCCCGGGCGTGAAGACCGAAGTCTTCCATGGCTTCGACGCCGGCAAGCCGCGCCACATCTACATCCGCGGCTTCTTCGACCTGTACTGCACGACCGGGCCGCGCGACACGCGCGCGTTCGAAGCGAAGGCGCGGGAGCTCGGGCATTTCGCCGTGCACGAAACCGGCTGGCCGAAGCTGGACCCGTTCATGCGCCTGCACGGTGCGAACGAGCCGCCGCCAGTGCGCGCGAAGCCGGCGATCCTCTACCACTCGACGTTCTCACCGTCGTGGAGCGCCGCGCCGATTCTCTACGAGACGATCCGCGACCTGTCGGCCAGCGGACGCTGGCAGTGGATCGTCACGCTGCACCCGAAGTCGGAACCCGAGACCGTGGCGCGCTATCGCGCGCTGGAGGGGGAGCATCTGCGCTTCGCCACCGAGGACAACATCCTCGACCTGTTTCCGCAGGTCGACATGATGATCTCGGACACCTCCTCCGCGCTGAACGAATTCCTGCTGACGTACAAGCCGGTCGTCACCTTCAAGAACCGGCGTCCCGGACCGCAACTGATCGACATCGACAAGCCCGAGCTGCTGCTGCCCTCGATCGAGCGCGCGCTGGCCCGGCCGCCGGACCTGATGGACTCGATCCGCGAGTATGCGGACTCGATCCATCCCTATCGGGACGGCCACTCCAGCGAGCGCGTGCTCGACGCCGTCGACCAGTTCATCGAAGCGGGCGGGCGCACCCCGCGTCCCAAGCCCCGCAACTGGTGGCGCAAGCTGAAGATCAGAAGGCGGATCCGCTATTGGGGCCGCGCGTGAGGAGATTCGCATGAGTGTGGAAATCAAGGTCCCGATCTCGCCCGGCGAGCTGGTCGACAAGATTACGATTCTCGAAATCAAGTCCGCGCGCATGAGCGATGCGGCGAAACTCGCCAACGTGCGCACCGAGCTCACGCTGCTGCAGGACACGTGGCGCACGTCCGCTTACGCGTCGCACGACATCTCGTCGCAGTGGGCGGCGCTGCGCGCGATCAACGAGAAGCTGTGGGACGTCGAGGACCTCATCCGCGACAAGGAGCGCGCCCGCAAGTTCGACCAGGAGTTCATCGAGCTGGCGCGCGCCGTCTACGTCACCAACGACGAGCGCGCGGCGGTGAAGCGCGACATCAACACGCGGCTCGGGTCGAAAATCGTCGAAGAGAAGAGTTACGCTAAGTACTGAACAGCGTCACGGCCGTGTAGGCCGTGACTGCGACGGTCACCGCTGCCAGACCTGCTATATCGAACACACTGAGCGTGCCGGCAGAGCTCGACGGCTCGCGTTTCGCCAGCGCGCGCTCGCGGTTGATGAGGAAGATCGGCACGGTCACGCTGATCGCCACGAGCATGCCGAACACCAGGTACAGCCACACGCCGCGCATGCCGAGGCGACGCGCTTCCAGCACCATCCACACGAACACGGCGAGACCGAGAAAGAAAATGTCGACCGTGATGGAGCGGCTGGCGGGATTGGCCAGCGTCTCCTGCCAGAACGTCGCGTTCGCGCCCACGAAGCCGAGCGACAGATACGCCACGTTGTTGCCCCACGTGCCCACGAGCGCAAGCAGCGCGATCAAGCCGTAGGCGACACACAGTGCCTTGCGAGAGACGGGCATTGGTTATTCTCCTTTCTTTGTTCTGAATCTCTGCAACTCGTCGCGTAGCCACGCGGCGCTCGGCACGGCTGCAGCGTCGCCGCACTTCACCGAGTACGGCTGGCCGCTCGCGCTGCTCTCGGTCGCCGCGCGCTCGATGAAGGTCTCGGCGGTCGTGACCAGCCCCTTCTTCAGCAGGTACTCGTATTTCTGGCTCAAATGGCTCGCCGCCCGCTCCGGCGCGTACCACGAACCGTTGCGCTGAAACTGGCAGCCGGACGATTCGAGATACTTCAGCAGGTGCGCGATTTCCGCGCGCGCGACCTCGTCGGGCTCCGCAGACCACGCGGGCACAGCGAGCATCGCTATCAGCACTGCGACCAAGCCTTTCATAGGCGATACCCCTAGGATTTTTTCATCCAGCGCACGTCTTCGCCTTCGCGCCGGTCGACGAAGCCGACGACCTTACCCTGTGCGTCGCGCACGAAGATGCGCCGCGTCCGAGGTTGGCCCGCGACGAAGAAGACGTCCGGTACCTCGGCGAGATATTGCGCCGGCGGCCGACCGCTGCGCTCGGAGGTGAAGCCCTCCCGCGTGCACTCGAGCGTCGCGGTGATATCGGCAGTCAACGCGTACGAACCGTTGTATTCGCACAGCTGCTGCTGCGTGAGGTTGACTGCAGGCGGATCCTTGAGCACGGCTGCGACCTGCTCGGCCAGCAGCTGCCAGCCCTGCGGAGTCTTCATCCAGGTGTCGCTGACCCTGAAGCGGCTGCGCAATATCTGCCCGTGATAGTCGAGATGCTCCTGGATCTCGTACGCCACCACCGCGATGTCGCCGTGCGTCTCGATCCGGAACGTATCGACGGCTGCGCGCCCCACCAGTCCTGGTGGGAGCGGTGAGAACTCCTTGAGCAAATCCTCCTTGGTCTGCACGGCGCCGTTCTCGTCGACACGAAGCACGCGCTCGTGCAAGTAGCGCCGCCACACGTCCGCGTTGCCGGGTGCGACTGCATCCAGCATCTCCTGCACGATCTTCCGCAACTCCGTCTCCGCCGACGACGGTGCCGCCGCCTGCGTGACATCCAGCGCCGCCAGCAAGAACGCGACGAACAGCAGCAAGCGCGAACGAGCCATGCGAGGAGCCTCCTGAAGTTGCGCGATGATAGCGGCCTGCGGCACCTCTGGCGGCTGAGTCCGAAAACGGCTAGTCGGCGGCGTCCGCCGCGGGTATCGTGACCGGATGGAAGAGATCCTCGGCCTCGACCGCGGCGCGCTCGATCGAGCCCGCCTCAGCCGCGACGCGCGCTTCGACGGGCGCTTCTTCATTGCAGTCACTTCGACCGGCATCTACTGCCGGCCGATCTGTCCGTCGCCGACTTCCAAGAACACCAACGTGCGTTACTACGCGACGGCGGCTGCGGCAGCCGAAGCCGGCTTCCGCCCCTGCCTGCGCTGTCGTCCCGAAGCCGCGCCCGGCACGCCGGGCTGGCTCGGCACGTCGGCAGTCGTGCGGCGGGCGCTGCGACTCATTCAGGAAGGCGTGCTGGATGAGATGTCGGTCGATGAGCTCGCGGCGCGCATCGGTATCGGCCCGCGCCATTTGCATCGTCTGTTCACGAAGCATGTCGGTGCATCCCCGATCGCGGTCGCGCAGACACGCCGGCTGCATTTCGCCAAGCGCCTGCTGGACGAGACCGACCTGCCGATCACGCAAATCGCGCTCGCGTCCGGTTTCGGCAGCCTGCGTCGGTTCAATTACACGTTCCAGCAGACATACAACCGCGCACCGCGCGACATCAGACGGCAGCGTCGCGGCGGCATTGCTGCAGCCGACGCCGATGAAGTCGCACTCAGGCTTTCGTTCCGCCCGCCGTACGACTGGCCGCAGGTGCGCGATTTTCTCGCTGCGCGCGCCGTGCCGGGTGTCGAACGCGTCGACGAGCGCGGTTACGCACGTACCCTGAAGTCGGACTCGGACCAGGCGATCGTGTGCGTCCGTGCGCTGGATCGCGAGGATGCGCTCGAGCTGCGTGTGCGCGGCGCGGCGCCGACGATGCTGTTCCAGATTTCGAGTACTGCGCGGCGCATGTTCGATCTGGCGGCGGATCCGACGCGGATTGCCACAGCATTCAAGACGGACGATCTGCTGGCGCCGCTCGTCAAGCGACGTCCGGGGCTGCGCATTCCGGGTGCGTGGGACACATTCGAGTGCGCGGTCCGTGCCTTGCTGGGCGAGCATCTCGACGCAGCAGCTGCGCGCACCCTCGCCGCGCGGATCGTCGGGCGCGCGGGCGAGCCGATTTCAGAGGCTATCGAAGGGTTGACTCATTTCTTCCCGACGCCGGAAGCATTGGCGACGGCGGATCTCAGCGGGCTCGGGCTCGCTGCGAGTCGCGCGGCGGCGATTCGTGCGCTCGCGTGCGCAACGCACGCAAGCAAGGTCGACTTCAGCGCCGGCGTCGAAGAAATCATCGCTGCGCTCGCGACGCTGCCTGGCTTCGATGCCGCCGCTGCGGAGTACGTCGCCCTGCGCGCACTAGGCGAGCCCGATGCATTCCCGCGCGGCGACCTGATCGCGCGTCGGATGGCGGGCAGTCAGCGCAAGCCTTTGACGGCGCGCGAGCTCGACGCACGCATGGAAGCGTGGCGTCCGTGGCGCGGGTACGCACTGATTCACCTGTGGCAGGCCGCTGAAAACGAGCAGGTGCTGCTACGACGAGCGTCATAGAACCGGAAAAACTCTCGCCAAGACCGCCAAGATCGCCAAGGAAGAATTCGGAGAATTCGAGTTTCAGAATTTCGGTTCTGACCTTGGCGGTCTTGGCGATCTTGGCGAGAGAATTTTCTTTTCTTCTCTTAATCCACCACTTCGTAGTGCCGCGATTTGTGGTCGTACTCGATCATCATGTCGCGCGCTTTCGGCGGGACGACGGCGGTCTCGACGTCGTCGCCTGCGAACGCGCGGATGGCATCGAGCGAGTTCCAGATCGTCACCACCAGGAACTCCACGCCTTGCGGCAAGTCTCGCCGCAGAACCTTGGCGTCCTGGAAGCCCGCGAGCTGCACGAGCTGCGGCAGCGTGTCCGACTGCAGGTGCTCGATGTAAGCGTCGGCGCGATCGCGCTTGACGAGCCCGCGCCAGTGCCGCGCGATCATCGGGCGCTCACTTGGAATGCACGACCGAGCGCTCCGCACTCGGCCACAGAAGCGCCTGAGCGACGATCACCTGCTCGCCGTTGTAGGTAAGCGCTGGCGAGCCGTACAGCTTGTAGCCCAGCGCGAGCGCCTCGCTGATGCGATGGCAGAAGGCAGCGTCGTCGGGACCGGTCAGCACGCGATACGTCGGCAGGCCGTCAGGCGGCCGGAGGCTTTTCTCGGACATGGACCGAGCTTACCAGAGCAAGACCAAAGGCAGCGCCGGCCGCAGGTCGGCGCGCTGGCCTTGTCGCTCGCCGTCGAAACCCAGCTCGAGCAGCGGGCGCGGCGCAGGCTGAAACGAGAACGCGCCGCTGCCCAGCACTGCCAGCATCGCCGCGGAGGGCGCCGCTGCGCCGGGCCCGAACATTCGTAGCGCAGTGAGCTCGCGAATCGGCAATGCATGCATGTACGGCTGTCGCTGATCCTCGGGCGCGGTGTCTATGCGTCGATGCATCCGCAGGTAGATCACCAGCGGCTCGGTATCGACCGTCGAATTGTTTGCGACCGGGTATCCGGTGGGCCAATACGCGGGCCGATAGTCCCACGCGGGAAAAGGCGCGACATCCGATTGTCCCGCGGTAGGTCGCAGGCACACGCCAAACGGACACGCGGCGCCATCGCGCCCCGACCAGCGCTCCCAGAAATGCAGTCGGCGCGCCGGCTCGGTGTCGCTGCGCGCTTCGCGCTCGTCTTCGACCCAGATCAGCTCGAGCATCGAGTTTGCGAAGAAGAAGCGCCGGTTGGCCGTGCCCTGCCCGGGGTGGCGATTCGAGCTGCCCTCGACCAGACCGAGGTCGATCAGGCGCTGCGCTTCCGGCGCGCCGACGGACGCGCTTACGAAGACGTGATCGACCTCGACCGCGAAGCTGGCCATGCGGCCAAATTTAGCCGCTGAGCGGGACGAGCACCATACTGAGGACGGCGAGCGCCGCGCCGATGAGCGCGCCGGCTGCGACGTCGCTCGGATAATGCAGGCCGAGCACCACTCGCGAGGCCGCAATGAGCGCGGCGAACGGGATGAGCAGCCAGGCAAGCTCGGGGAAGCTCGCCACGGCGAGCGTCGTGAAGCTCACGGCGTGCAGCGTATGGCCGGAAGGAAAACTGTAGCGGTCGAGCGCGCGCGTTCCTGGCGTGATCCCGGCGAGCGAGATGTAGGGCCGCTCGCGCACCAGCCGCGACTTGAGGTACTTGTACAAGGCGACGCCGATCACGCCGACCGCTGCCATGCGCAGCGCCGGATACAGCGCGACCTCGCCGTATACGACCGGCAGGAGCACGATGAGCACATACCAGAAGGCACCGTCGCCGAGCTTGCTGATCGCGGCGAAGATGTCGCGAACCGCTGGCTGGCTGCAGCCGCGGTTGAGACGCAGGCACCATGCATGCTCGATGGCATCCACGCGCCGGAACAACTCTGCGGTACGTACGCCGTTCATGACGTTTGCTCCCGTGCGCGTACTATTCGGGCGGCACGCTGCACTGGGTTGACGAACGCATGACACTTTTGTGATTCAGCGACTTGGAGCAGAATTTGCGAGCCCCGTCACACATTCGGTGGATAATTTGACACTGCCGTTACGCGCCCGCCCCCTGTCATGAATCTGTTGCTGATCGAAGATCACGCCGATATCGCGGCGAACATCACCGAGTTCTTCGAGGGGCGCGGCGACGCCGTCGAGCACGTCGTGGACGGCGCCACGGGACTGCAAAGGGCGCTTGCCGATCCCTACGACGCGATCGTCCTGGACCTGCTGCTGCCCGGTCTCGACGGCCTGACGCTGTGCCGGCAACTGCGAACCGCCGGCCGCACCCAGGTGCCGGTCCTGATGCTGACGGCCAAGGATCTGCTGGCGGACAAGATCGAGGGCTTCGAGGCCGGCGCCGACGACTACCTGGTCAAGCCGTTCTCGCTGGCCGAGCTCGACGCGCGGCTCAAGGCACTGGTGCGCCGGGCTCGCCTGCCCGAAACCCCGCGCATCCTCAGCGTCGGCGACCTGCGCTTCGATCTCGACACGCTCGAGGCCGAGCGCGGCGGCGAGCGGCTCAAACTGAATCCGACGACGCGGCGGCTGCTGATCGTGCTGCTGCAGAACTCGCATCGCGTCGTGACGCGCCAGGAGCTCGAGCGCGAGCTGTGGGGCGACTCGCCGCCGCAAGGCGACTTCCTGCGCGCGCACATGCACGCCCTGCGCACGGCGATCGACAAGAACTTCCCCGTCAAGCTCCTGCACACGATCCATGGCACCGGCTATCGACTTTCAGCAGAACCGGTACGTTCGTAAGCTGAACGACTGGTTCGCGCGCTTCAGTCTGCGCGCGCGCATCGCCGGCACGATGATCGCGCTCGTCGCGAGCGCCGGGCTCGTGCTCAGCGCCTGGGCTTATCTGGCCGACGAACAGCTCAAGCGCAACATCACGCTCGACCTGTTGTCCGAAGAGCTCACGCACTTCGAGCAGCGCATGCGCGTGGATCGCGGCGCCGAGCCGCTGCGTTCCGCGCGCCTGAGCATTTACCGCTCGAGCGATCTGGCCGAGCTGCCGCGGCGCATCGCGATGCTGAAGCCCGGCGAGATGCATCGCGTGCGCTCGGGTGGTCGCCTGCTCGACGTGCTGGTGCGCGACGGCGACTTCGGCCGCTTGTACATCACGTACGACGTCACGACCTATGCGACGCAGGATGCGATCGCACTGCTCGTGCTCGCAATCGGCGTGATCGCAATCGTCATCGTCGCCGCGCTCGCCGCTGCGGGGATCTCAGCCAGGCTCGTCGAGCCAATAACCGCGCTCGCCGAGCGCCTGACGCAGATCGATCCCGGCGAGCGCCATGTGCGCATCGGCGCGCAGTTCGCCGGCAACGAGCTCGAGCCGATCGCGCGCTCGGTGGACATGTTCATGGAGCGGCTCGACGGGTTCGTCGAGCGCGAGCAGTCGTTCACTGCAACGGCGAGCCACGAGTTGCGCACGCCGCTCGCGGTGATGCGCGGCGCTGTCGAGTTGCTGGAAACGTCGGCGGCGGACCGGCCCGGCGCGGGCAAGGCGCTCGCCCGCATCCAACGCGCGGTCCGCGAGATGACGGAGTTCACTGATGCGTTGCTGGCGCTATCGCGCGAGCAACAAGCCGCCGCGGCCGGCGACGCGAGCTGCGACGTGAACGCAGTGCTGGCGCGCGTCGTGGAAGATCAGCGCAGCGTGTCGCCGGGCAAGCGCATCGTGCTGGAGATCGCAGGCGACGCGAACCTGCGGGTCGCGGCGCCCGAAAGCATGGTCGCGATGACGATCGGTAATCTCGTGCGCAACGCCGTCCAGCACGGCACCAGCGGCGAAGTCCTGTGCCGCTCGCACGGACACGAGTTGGTCGTGACGAACGCCGGTACATTGCCGACGGCGAACCTCACGGCAGCCGCGCGCCGCTTTACCACGCATCCTGGCGGCCACGGCATGGGCCTGTACCTGGTGCGGCGGATCTGCGAGCGCTACGGCTGGAATATCAGCCTGGAAAACGGCCCGGCCGGGGTCACGGCTCGCGTGGGATTTGGGTAGGAATCTGCTAGGATTCCGCACCCCGAAAATCCCATTCTTTCCGGTTCACGGAGCCCTCGATGTCGACCGCTCTCAAGCTCAACGTCCCCGCGCAGGGACAGAAGATCACGATTGCCAACGGCAAGCTCGCCGTGCCCGACCAGCCGATCATCCCGTTCATCGAGGGCGACGGCACGGGCCCGGACATCTGGCGCGCCTCCGTGCGCGTCATGGACGCAGCCGTGCAGAAGGCCTACGGCGGCAAGCGCAAGATCCACTGGATGGAGGTGTTCGCCGGCCAGAAGTCGAACGACCTGTTCAACACCTGGCTGCCGGACGAGACCGTCGCCGCGTGCCGCGAGTACCTGGTGTCGATCAAGGGCCCGCTGACGACGCCGATCGGCGGCGGCATCCGCTCGCTGAACGTCGCGCTGCGTCAGATGCTCGATCTGTACGTATGCCTGCGGCCGGTGCGCTGGTACAAGGGCGTGCCCTCGCCAGTGAAGGCGCCGGAGAAGGTCGACATGGTGATCTTCCGCGAGAACACCGAGGACATCTACGCCGGCATCGAGTTCGAGGCCGGCAGCGCCGACAACAAGAAGTTCCTCGAGCTGTTCAAGGAGGCGTTCCCGAAGCAGTACGCCAAGATCCGCTTCCCGAACACATCGGGTGTCGGCATCAAGCCCGTGTCGCAGGAAGGCACGGAGCGGCTGTTCCGCGCCGCTATCGAGTACGCGATCGCCAACCAGCGCAAGAGCGTGACGATCGTGCACAAGGGCAACATCATGAAGTTCACGGAAGGCGCGTTCCGCAACTGGTCGTACGGGCTCGCCGAGAAAGAGTTCGGCGGCAAGACGTACACCTGGGATCAATGGGAGCGCACCAAAGCCGCGAAGGGCGAGAAGGCGGCGAACGAAGAGCAGGATGCGGCCAAGAAGGCCGGCAAGGTCATCATCAAGGATGCGATCGCCGACATCACGCTGCAGCAGGTGCTGACGCGCCCGGACGAGTTCGACGTCATCGCGACGATGAATCTGAACGGCGATTACCTGTCGGACGCGCTCGCCGCGCAGGTCGGCGGCATCGGCATCGCGCCGGGCGGCAACATCAACTACGTCACGGGGCACGCCGTGTTCGAAGCGACGCACGGCACTGCGCCGAAGTACGCGAACCAGGACAAGGTGAACCCGGGCTCGGTCATCCTCTCCGGCGAGATGATGCTGCGCTACATGGGCTGGGTCGAGGCGGCCGACGCGATCATCAGCTCGATGGACAAGACGATCGGCCAGAAGACCGTCACGTACGACTTCGCGCGCATGATGGAAGGTTCGAAGGAAGTGAAGACCAGCGAGTTCGGGGACGCGTTGATAAGGAACTTGTGACGAAGTGACGAAGTGTCGGAGTGACGAAACCCATTCTTTGTCACTTCGTCACTGCGTCACCCTCGTCACTTTCTCTCATGTCCGCCCTCCAATCCGCCTCGTCACGCGACGCACTCGTAGAAGAGTGCGCCGCGGCGCTCGTGCTGGCGTTCGCCGATTACAACGCCGAGTTCCGCGCCATCACGCGGCGCGCGCCGCTGCGCTTCGAGGCTCGCGACTGGCGCAATAGCCAGCGCGACGCAGTCGAGCGTATCGAGCTGTACGACAAGTGCGTCAACCGAGCTGTCGCGCACATGCGCGAACGGCTCGGCGAGGATGCTACCGAGCGCGCGTTGTGGAGCAGCATCAAGCGCCGCTTCACCGAGCTGATCGGCGAGCTGCCCGACCTGGAGTTCGACAAGACGTTCTTCAACTCGGTCACGCGCCGCACTTTCGGCACGATCGGCGTCGACGGCGCGGTCGAATTCGTCGCGCTCGACCTCGATCCGATCGGCTCGATCACCTCGTCCATCGAGACCAACGTCTACAGCAACCGCGGCTCGCTCGAGCTGCTGTTCGAGGAAGTGCTCGCCGACTTCCGTTTCCGCCGGCCTTACCTGGATTTCGACCGCAGCGTGCAGATCATCACGAACGAGGTGCGCGCGCAACTCGAGGCCGATGCGGACGCGGCGCAGCTGCCCCCGCAGGTCGAGCAGATCGAGTTCGTGCGCACGCCGTTCTTCCAGATCTCGCGCGCCTACCTGGTCGGTCGCATGTCGGGCAAGGGCTGGGTGCTGCCGTTCGTGCTGGCGCTGAAGAACACGGAGAGCGGCGTGCTGATCGACGCCGTCATGATGGACGAGGCCTCGGTCAGTATCCTGTTCAGCTTCACGCGCTCCTATTTCCACGCGGACCTGCCGCACGTCGGCCAGGCCGTGGTGTTCCTCAAGAGCATCCTGCCGCGCAAGCCGATCAGCGAGCTGTACACCGTGCTCGGCCGCGCCAAGCAGGGCAAGACCGAGCGCTACCGCGAGCTGTTCCGGCACCTGCAGCAGAGCACCGATCGCTTCGTCCACGCGCCCGGGGATCGCGGGCTCGTGATGATCTGCTTCACGCTGCCCTCCTTCGACGTCGTGTTCAAGATCATCCGCGACCGCTTCGCGTACCCCAAGAACGTGCTGCGCGAGGAAGTGCTGAAGAAGTACGAGCTGGTGTTCAAGCACGACCGCGCCGGGCGGCTGGTCGACGCCCAGGAGTTCAAGCGCCTGCAGTTCCCGACCGCGCGCTTCTCGGACGAGCTGGTCGCGGAGCTGAAGAGCGAGGCGGCCGGCACCGTGCGCTTCGAGGACGGCGAGCTGGTGATCGGTCACGTCTACATCGAGCGACGCATGACGCCGCTCAACCTCTACGTGCGCGACGCTTCGCGCGAGGACGCCGAGCGCGCCGTAGTCGACTACGGCCAATGCATCCGCGACCTGGCGGTCACGAATATCTTCGCGGGCGACCTGTTGCTGAAGAACTTCGGCGTCACGCGCCACGGCCGCGTGATCTTCTACGACTACGACGAGCTGTGCGCAGTGACCGACTGCCGTTTCCGCGACATCCCGCAGGCGCGCAACGAAGAGGACGAGATGCGCGCCGAGGCGTGGTTCCACGTCAATGAGAACGACGTGTTCCCCGAGACGTTCATGCAGTTCCTCGGCTTCGACGCGCAGCTCAAGGAAGCGTTCCTCAAAGTGCACGGCGATCTGATGACGGCGGATTGGTGGCGAGGGATTCAGCAGCGCTTGACTGAAGGCGAGCTGCTGGAAGTGCTGCCGTATCACAAGCACCGGGTGAGGGTGTTCGGCAGCCTTTGAGACAGAGTGACGCGGGGACGAAAGTGACGAAGTGACGGGGGATCGCGTCACTCCGTCACTTCGTCACATCGTCACCTCTGTTCGTCGTCGTGTTTCTCTTCGTAGATTTCCTGGCTCTGCTGATTGAGCTGCTGGTGCAGGTCCTGGCGTTCGTCGTGGGTCAGCGTGCCATCGGACTTGTAGGTGTGCTCCAGGTCGCGAATGTCGCGACGCTCGGTGCGCAGGTCCTGCGCTTCGTCGTGCGTCAGCTCGCCTGACTTCACGCCCTGCACGATGCGATCGGTCTGGTTCTCCTGGCGCTGGTTCACACCCGGGTCGCGCACCGCGGCCGGCGGACGATCCTGCTCGTCGTGCTTCTGGCGGTAGATGTCGCGGCTCGCCTGGTTCTGCTCATGCTGCAGGTCGCGCCGCTCCGCGCCAGTCAGCGTGCCGTCGGATTTGTAGGCACGCTCCAGCTGACGCACGTCACGCTGTTCCTCGACGAGCCTGCCGGTCTCGCGCCGCGTCAACTCGCCCGAGCGGACCCCCTGCTGGATGCGCTCGCGTTGATTGTGCTGGCGTGCATTGACGCCCGGATCGCGCGTGCGGCGCGTGTCGGCTTGACTCGCGCTCACCACGGCGAATACGCCAGCGAGCGTCAACACTGCTGCGGAAAGGGTCTTCATCGCATAGCCTCCTGAACGGCGGTGATTCGAGCGTATTCAACGCCCCGCCGCGGCCGCGGTTGACGCGTCCGTTCAGGGAATTACAGCGTGGCCGCATTCTTGTTAAATTGAGCTCCTGCCATTTATGGAGCGTTCAGTCTTTCCCCATGCAACGCGCGCTTTTCATTCTCGGCATCCTCATCTCGCTGGTGGGGCTCGCATGGCCGTGGATCTCGAAGCTGCCGCTCGGGCGCCTGCCCGGCGACATCCTGATCGATCGGCCGGGCTTCCGGGTGTTCCTGCCGATCACGACCATGATCGTGATCAGCGTGCTGATCTCTCTGGTCCTGATGCTCTTCCGGAAATGATCAGGCGGAAGTGATCACGTCTTCTGCAGGGCCTGTCGCAGGTCCTCGATCAGGTCGTCGGCGTCCTCGATGCCGATCGACAGCCGTGCCGTGCGCTCCGAGATACCGGCCCACTGGCGTTCTTCCGCGCTCAAGTCACGCGGGTTGATGAGCCGCCCCGGCCACACCAGCGATTCCGTCGAGCCGAGGCTCGCGGAGATCGCGAACAACTCCAGTGCTTCGCTGAAGCGGGCCGCGTCTTCGCGCAACTCGACCGTGACCATCGCGCCGAACTCGTGCATCTGCCGCGCGGCGAGCGCGTGCTGGGGATGCGACGGCAGGCCGGGATAGCTGACCCGCGCGACCTGCGGCTGCGCTTCGAGGAAGGTCGCGATCCGCAGGGCGTTCTGGCATTGGCGCTCGTAGCGCAGCGGATAGGTCTTCAAGCCCCGCTGAATCATGAACGCCGTGTGCGGATCGAGCGTCGCGCCCAGAATGATCGAATCCGTGTGCATCGCCTCGATCAATTCGCTGCGCGCGATGACCGCGCCGCCCATCACATCGCCGTGTCCGGATGCGTACTTGGTCAGGCTGTGAGCGTAGATATCGATGTCGAACTGGCCGTGGTTATGAAAGCCAGCGAAGGTGTTGTCGAGCAGCGTGAGCGCGCCATGCGCACGCGCGGCAGCGGTCATGCGCTCGAGCGCGGCGACTTTCAGCACGGGATTGGTCGGCGATTCGAACACGATCAGACGCGTCGGACGGGCCGCGAGCGTGCGCTCGATGCCTGCGACGTCCTCGATCGACAGCATGGTGTGCGCGATCCCGTAGCGCGACAGCACGCGCCGGATCATGTAGCGCGTCGGCTGGTACATCTCGGCGAACATCAGCACGTGATCGCCCTGCTTGCACAGCGAGAGCATCGCGAGATTCGCCGCGGCGACCCCCGACGACGTGAGCAGGCAACCGTCGCGCCCCTGCAGCTCGGCGAGCGTCAGCTCGAGCTGGCGCAGTGTCGGGTTGGAGACCCGCGAGTACTGAAAGCCCTCGCGCCGGCCGCGCGACTCGCGCTCGCTCTCGGCGACGCTGTCGAAGGTGAACTTGACCGACTGATAGATCGGCGCCACGAGTGGGCGATTGTCCGCCGGCACGTTCACGGCCGGCGGATGATTGACCCGAGTTGGGGGCTTCATGCCGCGAGCATCGGCGCAGCGTTTCCCAGCGTCAAGCCTTACACCCGGCAGAGTCGTTCGGCCGCTTCTTCGAGCGTCGAGTCGTTCTTCGCGAAACAGAATCGCAGCACGCTGAGCTTCGGCGGCGTCGCATAGAACACCGAGACCGGGATCGACGCCACGCCCGCCTCGCGCAGCAGCGTATCGGCGAATTCGACGTCGCTCTGCTGCGAGACTCCGCTGAAGTCCAGCAGCTGGAAGTACGTACCGGCCGCGGGCGTCCAGCTGAAGCTCGAGTTGTGCAGGCTGTCGAGGAAGCGGTCGCGCTTGTGCTGGTAGAACGCGCTCAGCTGCGAGTTGTGCTCGGGCGAGGCTTTGAGGAAGTCCGCGATCGCGAATTGCAGCGGCGCGGCGATGCTGAAGGTGTTGAACTGGTGCACGCGGCGGATCTCGCGCGTGATCTCCTCTTTCGCGACCGTGTAGCCCACGCGCCAACCCGTGGCATGCATGGTCTTGCCGAACGAAAAGACCGCGACACCGCGATCGTACAGTTCGGGATGACCCAGGATGCTCGCATGACGCTCGCCGTCGAAGATCATGTGCTCGTAGACCTCGTCGGACAGCACCATCGCCGGTGTCGGCCGCAACAGGTCGGCGAGCACGTCGAGATCAGAGGCACTCGCGACCGTCGCAGTCGGGTTGTGCGGTGTGTTGAGGATCACGAGTCGCGTGCGCGCGGAGAGCGCTTGGCGCACGCGCTGCCAGTCGATCTGGAAACGCGGCGGCTCGAGCGGCACGTGCACGGGTCGGCCGCCCGCGAGCAGCACGGCCGGCGCATACGAATCGTACGAAGGATCGAACAGAATCACTTCGTCGCCGGGATGCACGAGCGCCTGCACGGCGGAGAAGATGCCTTCGGTGGCGCCGAGCGTGATCGTGATCTCGGTCTCGCTGTCCAGCAGCCGCCCGTAGCTCGCGCCGAGCTTGAGCGCGATCTGCTCGCGCAGCGGTGCGACGCCGGTCATGGGTGCGTACTGGTTGTGCCCGGCGGCGACGTGATACGCCACCAGGTCCTTCAGCTTGGCCGGCGCGTCGTAGTCGGGAAAGCCTTGCGCCAGGTTGATGGCGTTGAGCTCGCGCGCACGATTCGTCATCACCGTGAAGATGGTCGTGCCGACGTGCGGGAGTTTGGAGCGGATCATGGGAAGCAGGTGACGAAAGTGACGGGAGTGACGGGAGAAAGGATGCTCATCGCAGCGCCTTCCTCAGGCTCGCAAGCATGATGCGCAGGCTGCGCACCTTCCGCAAGAAATCCGCGTCGCATCGTAGGAAACCGAGGTGCTGGCACAGAAGATACTGTGTCTCGAGTTCTGCTGGCGACCCCATCGACACTCCTACGAATCGCCGAAAGTCCGCTGCAGTCTCACGCGCCGCACCCTCCGACAGATTGGACAGGATCGATACGGCCGCACGTCGCATCTGGGACTGCAATCCGAACCGCTCTCCGACAGGTAGCTGCGCAGTCATACGATATGTGTCCGCGGCCATCGTGCGAGCCAGCTTCCAAACCTCAAGGTCCTCGTGACTTCGCGTCCTGAGTCGCTGCATGCAAACCTCCTTGTCGCGGCATTCCGCCGTCTGCGTCACTCCGTCACTCTCGTCACTCCGTCATTTCAATATCGCTCCCGCCGCCAACTGCATATCCCTCTGCCGTCGCTTTTCCTGTCGCGCCATCAGAATGCCGGCGATGATGACCCCGATCGTCACCAGCAGCACCATGATCGTCGCCAGCGCGTTGATGTCCGGGCTCACTCCGAGGCGCACTTTCGAGAAGATCACCATCGGCAGCGTGCTCGAGCCGGGGCCGGAGACGAAGCTGGTGATCACCAGGTCGTCGAGCGAGATCGTGAACGACAGCAGCCAGCCCGAGATCAGCGCCGGCGCGATGATCGGCAGCGTGATCACGAAGAACACCTTGCCCGGGCGGGCGCCGAGATCCATCGCCGCTTCCTCGAGCGAATCGTCCAGCGTCGCGAGCCGCGACTGGACGATGACCGTGACATAGGCCAGCGTCAGCGTGATGTGCGCGATCGTGATCGTCGTAAAGCCGCGCCCTTGCGGCCAATGGAACACCTGCTCCATCGCGACGAACAGCAGCAACAGCGACAGGCCGGTGATCACCTCGGGCATCACCAGCGGCGCGGTCGTCATGCTCGACAGCAGCGCGCGGCCCTTGAACTTGCCGAACCGCGCCAGCGCCGTGCCGGCCAGCGTGCCGAGGATCACCGCGCCCGTCGCGTTGATCGCCGCAACCTTCAACGACAGCCAGGCGGCGTCGAGAATCTGCTGGTTTGCGAACAGCCGCCCGTACCACTGCGTCGAGAACCCGGCCCACACGGTGACGAGGCGCGACTTGTTGAACGAGTAGACGATCAGCGACAGGATCGGCCCATACAGGAAGATGAAGCCGAGAATCAGCGCGCTGAGACGGAACGCGGTGATGTTCCTGCTCATCGCTACGCCGCCCGCGCTTCGGCTGCCTGCGCCCGCTGCAGCAGCGCGATCGGAATCAGCAGCAACACCAGCAGCGCGACGGCTACCGCGCTCGCGACCGGCCAGTCGCGGTTGCTGAAGAATTCGGTCCACAGCACCTTGCCGATCATCAGCTGCTCGGGGCCGCCGAGCAGTGCCGGAATCACGAACTCGCCGACCGCGGGGATGAACACCAGCAACGAGCCGGCGATGATGCCCTGGGTCGACAGCGGCAGCGTGATCGTCACGAACGCCTTCCACGGACGCGAGCCGAGATCCGCGGCGGCCTCGAGCAGCGTCAGGTCCATCTTCTCCAGGCTCGTGTACAGCGGCAGGATCATGAACGGCAGGTACGAGTAGACGATGCCGACGTAGATCGCGAAGTCGGTCTGCAGCATGACCAGCGGCTGGTCGATCACGCCGAGCCACATCAGGAAATTATTGATGAGGCCGTTGTTCTTGAGAATGCCGATCCACGCGTACACCCGCAGCAGGAACGACGTCCAGAACGGCAGGATCACCATCATCAGCAGGATGTTGCGCCACAGGGTGTTGGCGCGAGCGATCGCGTAGGCGATCGGATAGCCGACCAGCAGACACAGGAGCGTCGAGATCGCGGCGATCTTCAGCGAGTTGAGGTACGCGCGCCAGTACAGGTTGTCCTCGACCAGGTACAGGAAGTTGCCGACGTTGAGCTTGATCTGCAGGATCTTGTCCTGCGTGTACTCGAACAGCGGCTGATACGGCGGCAGCGCGATCTGCGTCTCCGAGAAGCCGATCTTCAGCACGATGACGAACGGGATCAGGAAGAACAGCAGCAGCCATACGTACGGAATGGCGATGACGGCAAAGCGGCCCGCGCCCCCCTGCACGAGTCTGGCGCGCGTCCAGCGATAGGGCGGCAACATCTCGAGGAAGCGCAACAGCAAGTGCGAGCCGGCGCTGCGGCGCTGCTGATGCGGAACCTCGGCGCGCGCGCTCATTCGATCAGCACCACCGGGCTGGAAGCGTGCCAGTGGAGATAGACCGGCTGATCCCAGGTGATGTCGTCGGCGTGCCGATGCGCGTTCGGCTGCGTCACGCGCATCATCTTGCCGGTGCCGAGCTGCACCAGGTAGATGCTCATGTCGCCCATGTACGCGATCTCCTTGACGACGCCGCGCGTGACGTTGTCCTGCTGCTCGGGCGGCTCGATCGAGAGCTGGATCTTTTCGGGCCGCACGGCCGCCCACACCACAGCATCCGAGGCAGCGCTGACGCCGTGATTGACGTAGATCGTGCCTTCCATCTCCGGCGTCGCGATGCGCACGTGGTCGGGCTCGTCCTCGATCATCTGGCCCTGGAACACGTTGATGTTGCCGATGAACTCCGCGACGAACTTGCAGTTCGGGTACTCGTAGATGTCTTTCGGCGTGCCGATCTGCACGATCCGGCCCGCCTCCATGACCCCGATGCGGGTCGCGAGCGTCATCGCCTCTTCCTGGTCGTGCGTCACGACGATGAACGTCACGCCGAGCTGCTCCTGCAGGTTGACCAGCTCGAACTGCGTGTGCTCGCGCAGCTTCTTGTCGAGTGCGCCGAGCGGCTCGTCGAGCAGCAGCAGCTTCGGACGCTTCACGAGCGAGCGTGCAAGCGCGACGCGCTGGCGCTGGCCGCCGGACAGCTGGTGCGGCTTGCGCTTGGCAAACTGCGTCAGCTTCACGAGATTGAGCATGTCGGCGACGCGCGTTGCGATGTCGCGCTTCGGCACGCCGTCCTGCTTCAGGCCGAACGCGACGTTCTGCTCCACCGTCATGTGCGGAAACAGGGCGTACGACTGGAACATCATGTTGACCGGCCGCTCGTACGGCGGGATGCCGGTCATGTCGACGCCGTCGATGGAGATGCGACCGCTGGTTGGATCCTCGAACCCGGCGAGCATGCGCAGCAGCGTCGTCTTGCCGCAGCCCGAACCGCCGAGCAGGCAGAACAGCTCGCCGCGATACACCTTCAGCGAGACGTCGTTGACGGCGACGAACTCGCCGAACTTCTTCGTGACGCTCTCGATGTTGATGTAAGGCGCCGCCTGGGAGTCGTTCCAGACAGCGACTTTCTGCTGGGGCCGGTTGATCGTGGTAGCGGCCATGGGTTGCAGAGCGCCGGGCGGCTGCGCCCGGCGCTCGTCCTTCTTATTGTCCGGTCTGGAACTTCGTCCACATCCGGTTCATCAGGCGCTGGAAGTCTTCGTTGTAGGCGAGCGACGGAAACAGCTTCGCCTTCACTTCCGGCGTCGGGTAGATCCCCGGATCGTTCTTCACTTCGTCGTTGACCATCGACAGCGAGGCGCCGTTGCCGTTGGCATAGTTCACGAAGTTCGAGTTGTTGGCGGCGACCTGCGGCTCCATCAGGTAGTTGATGAACGCGTGCGCGTTCTTCGGATGCTTGGCGTCGGCGGGGATCGCCAGCATGTCGAACCACACGATCGTGCCTTCCTTCGGGATCGCGTACTTGATCTTCACGCCCTGGCCGGCTTCGTCGGCGCGGTCGCGCGCCTGCAGGATGTCGCCGCTCCAGCCGACGGCGATGCACAGGTCGCCGTTCGCGAGATCCTCGATGTACTGCGAGGAGTGGATCTTGCGGACGAACGGCCGGATCGGCGTCAGCTTCTCTTCCGCCGCCTTCAGGTCTTCTTCCTTCTGGCTGTTCGGGTCGCGACCCATCCAGGCGAGCACGGTCTTCAGGATCTCGTCCGGGGCGTCGAGCAGCGACAGACCGCAATCCTTGAATTTGGCGACCAGCTTCGGATCGTAGATGTAGTTCCAGCTGTCCGGCTTCGCGTCGCCGAGGATCTTCTTGATCTTGTCCTCGTTGTAGCCGATGCCGGTCGTGCCCCACAGGTAGGGGATGGCGTACTCGTTGTTCGGGTCGTGCAGGCCGACCCGGTTCATGATGTCCGGGTCCATGTTCTTCAGGTTCGGCAGCTGGCTCTTGTCCAGCTTCTGGAACACGCCCGCCTTGATCTGCCGCTCGAGGAACGAGGCCGACGGCACGACCAGGTCGAAGCCCGAGTTACCCGCCAGCAGGCGCGTCTCCAGTACGTCGTTCGAGTCGAAGACATCGTAGGTGACCTTGATGCCGGACTGCTTCTCGAAGTTCGGGACCGTGTCCTCGGCGATGTAGTCGGACCAGTTGAAGACGTGCAGGACCTTCTCTTCTTGCGCAGCTGCACCGGGCTGCTGCGCCTGCTGCGATTCGTCCTTCTTGCCGCAGGCGGCGACGGCCAGCGTGATCGCGGCGGCCGTCAATACAGTGCGAACCGGACTGTTCATTGAGCTGTATCTCCCCGTTGGTGAATTTTGGCGGCGCTTGCGGGCACCGGAGGCTCGCGGCGCAGCGTAGCGCACAAACGGGAGTCAGCGGAAGCGTCGGAAATAGCCCATGGTCACGTCCGGGTCAAACATTCAGCAACAGGTGCTCGCGCTCCCACGAGCTGATCACCTGCAGGAAAGTCTCGTATTCGTTCTCCTTGACCGCCGCGTAGGCGATCACGAAGCGCTCGCCCAGGATGTCGATCAGCGACCGCGCGTCGCGCAGCAGCCGCAGCGAATCCTCGATGTTCCGCGGCAGCGAGAACGGCAGGTCGTAGGCGCTGCCGGAAATCGGCTCGGACGGCTTCAGCCCCTCGACCATGCCGAGGTAGCCGCAGGCGAGCGACGCCGCGATGGCCAGGTACGGGTTCGCGTCGGCGCCGGCAATGCGGTTTTCCACGCGTCGCGATGCCGGGGTCGAGACCGGCACGCGCAGGCCCGCGGTGCGGTTGTCGTAGCCCCACTGGCTGTTGATCGGCGCCGAATAGTGACGCGTGATGCGCCGGTACGAGTTGACGTTCGGCGCGAACAGCGACATCGCCGCGGGCAGATACTTCTGCAGCCCGGCGATGTGCGAAAAGAACAGCGGCGACGGACGCCCCTCGGCGTCGCTGAAGACGTTGTTGCCGGTGCGGCGGTCGATGATGCTCTGGTGCACGTGCATGGCGCTGCCTGGCTCGCGCGCCATCGGCTTCGCCATGAACGTCGCGTACATCTTGTGGCGCAACGCTGCCTCGCGCGCCGTGCGCTTGAACAGGAACACCTGGTCGGCGAGCGACAGCGCGTTCCCGTGCAGCAGGTTGATCTCCATCTGCGCAGCGCCGTCCTCGTGGATCAGCGTGTCGATCTCGATGTCCTGCGCCTCGCAGAACGCGTACATGTCGTCGAACAGCGGGTCGAACTCGTTGACCGCCGCGATCGAATACGACTGGCGGCCGGCCTCCGGGCGCCCCGAGCGGCCGATCGGCGGCTTCAACGGGTAGTCCGAGTCGATGTTCGGCTCGACCAGGAAGAACTCGAGCTCGGGTGCGACCACCGGCTCCCAGCCATGCTGCGCGTACAGGTCCAGCACGTGCTGCAGCACGTAGCGCGGCGCCATGGTCACGGGCCGGCCGTCCGAATAGAAACTGTCGTGGATCACTTGCGCGGTCGGCTCCGCCGCCCACGGCACGACGCGGATGGTGTTGCCATCGGCCTTGAGCACGATGTCGATCTCGGACGGGCTGATGGCGCGCTCTTCGTCCGGATATTCGCCGGTCACGGTCTGCAGGAAGATGCTTTCCGGCAGGCGCATGCCCTCCTCTTCGGCGAACTTCTCCGCGGGCATGATCTTGCCGCGCGGCACGCCCGCCATGTCGGGGATGATCGCCTCGACTTCCGAGATGCCGTGTTCCTTGAAGAATTGCTGGATGACGCTCATACGCGATGCCCCAATCTGTTCTTGTGTGCGCGCGCTCGTGCGGCCTCTCCAAAGGCCCCGAACAGCGCGACGGAAAACGGGTTCTCGCTGAAGTTCCACTCGGGATGCCATTGCACCGCGAGCGCGAACGACGGCGCGTTGCGCACGCGGAACGCCTCGACTACTCCGTCCGGCGCGCGCGCCTCGATATCCAGGTCGTGCCCGAGCGTCTGGACACCCTGCGAATGCAGCGAATTGACGGTGATGCGGTCCTTGCCCGCCAGCCGATGCAGCACGCCGCCCCGCGTCAGCTCGACTTCGTGCGCCGGCCCGTATTGCTCTTCGAGCGGCGCCTTCAGATCCTCGCGGTGATCGCGCAGTCCCTCGACTTCGTGCAGCTTCTGCCAGAGCGTGCCCCCGAACGCGACGTTCATCTCCTGGAAGCCGCGGCAGATCGCGAGCAGCGGCATGCCGCCTTCGACGACGTGCGGAATCAGCGGCAGCGTCGTCGCGTCGCGATAGGCGTCGTGCAACGTGCCGGGCTCGCTCGGCGGCCCGCTGTAACGGTGCGGCTCCACGTTCGACGGGCTGCCCGTCAGCAGAATGCCGTCGAAATCCGTCAGCACGTCGCGCACGTTCATCCCTTCCCCGAGCGAAGGGATCAGCACCGGCACGGCCTGCGCACCTTCCGCCACGGCACGGATGTACTTCTCCCCGACGCAGTGGAAGTAGTGGCGGCCGAGCAGACGGCGATCGGCCGGAATTCCTATGACCGGTTTTCGGGTAGACACGTTTAAAATCTTTAACAGCCGACGAGGGTGCCGGCGGGAGGATGCCGCGGCATTTAACCACAGATCGGGCCTGCTCGCCCGCCCGGCAAAGCCCGTATATGGCCATTTTTAGGCCTTACAAGGGCTTGCGCCGGACTGCGCGACGGCGCGCCCCTTGCCCGGCGCGCGCGCCAATCGTTATCCTGCGGGCACCCTGCGGTCTTGCGATCGCTATCAAATATTAAACAGGGTTTACCCGATGGCGGCCGCCGAGACTTCCTACTACGCCCATTCCGCGGTTCCGGCGCCGGATCGGCCGGCGCTCGACGGTCAGGTCGAAGCGGATGTCTGCGTCATCGGCGGCGGCATCGCCGGATGCTCCACGGCGCTTCACCTCGCCGAGCGTGGCTATCGGGTCGTGCTCCTCGAAGCGCACCGGATCGGCTTCGGCGCCTCCGGCCGCAGCGGCGGGCAAGCGATCACCGGCTATGCCTGCGGTCAGCACAAGCTCGAGCGGCAGGTCGGCTTCGAGAACGCACGGCGGATGTGGGACGTGTCCGTCGAGGGTTTGTCCCTGATCCGCGATCGCGTCGCGCGGCACGCCATCGATTGCGATCTGCACTGGGGCCAGATGCACGTTGCGACCAAGGCGCGGCAACGGACCGACCTGCTGGCCGAGCGGCAGGAGCTGGAAGATCGCTATGGCTATCGCCAGCTGCGATTCCTGGAGCGTGCGGAAGTGGAGTCGCTGCTCGCGACGACGCGCTATTGCGCGGGGTTATACGACGCGGGCAGCGGACACCTTCATCCGCTCAACTACACGCGGGGCCTGGCAGCTGCGGCGCAAGCCGCTGGCGTGCAGATCTTCGAGAACTCCGCCGTCACCGGGCTGCACATCGCGGATCCTGCGGTCGTCAGGACTGAGCGCGGCAGCGTGCGGGCCCGATTCGTCGCGCTCTGCTGCAACGCCTACGGCGATCCGCTCATTCCCGCGCTGCGCGCGCGCATCATGCCCGTGGGAACGTACATCGTCGCCACGCAGTCGCTGGGCCAGGCGCGCATCGAGCAGCTGCTGCGCGAGAACGTCGGCGTGACCGATTCGAACTTCGTGCTCGATTACTTTCGACGCTCGGCGGACCATCGCCTGCTGTTCGGCGGGCGCGTCAGCTACTCCGGCAGGGATGCTTTCGACACCGCACGAGCGACGCAGCAGCGCATGTTGAAAGTGTTCCCGCAACTCGCGGACGCGCGCATCGAATTCGCGTGGGGCGGCTACGTGGACATCACGATGAGCCGGGCGCCGGACTTCAACCGGCTCGCGCCGAACGTCTACTACCTGCAGGGTTTCTCGGGGCACGGCATCGCGCTCACCGGCATCGCGGGAAAATTGGTTGCGGAGGCGATCGCGGGTCAGGCAGAACGCTTCGACCTGTTCACGAAGCTGCGGCATCGCAAGTTTCCCGGCGGGGCCGCGCTGCGGATGCCGGCGCTCGTGCTCGCGATGCTGTGGTACAGGCTGCGGGATCTGTTGTAGGTCGGGCTACTCGCCTTCGTACACACACCCGCTCGTGCACGTCTCGTGAATGACGACCTTCGCGAGCAACGGCAGGCGCGGCTTCGTCTCGCGCCAGATCCAGCGCGCCAGATTCTCGCTGGTGGGATTCTCGAGGCCAGGAATCTCGTTGAGCAGCTGATGATCGATCCGGTCGTAGACCGGCTGGAACGCGGCGCGCACGTCGGCAAAGTCCATCACCCAGCCGGCGTGCGAATCGACCGGCCCGGCGACGTGCAGCTCGATGCGGAAAGAGTGTCCGTGGAGCCGCGCGCACTTGTGCCCGGCCGGCACGTGCGGCAGACGATGCGCAGCTTCGATGGTGAAAGCGCGGAAGATCTGCATGCATGTCGGGCTGAAGCCCGACCACGATCAGGCGGCTTTGCGCCGCCGCGAGCTCGAAGCGCAGCTGCACGTTCCACACGTGCAACGAATCGCGCTGCAATCGCCGCAGACCGTGAAATCCACGGAGCCGAAGTGGCGACGGCAGTGCTCGCAGTACGGCTTGCGACGGCCGGTGCGCGCCGTGCGATACGCGGAGACAGCAGCAGCATTCTGCCGCGACTGTTCGTCGCCGCAGGCCCCGAGATCCTTGCTCACGATGTCGCGAACGAACGTGCTGGCGCCCATGGCGCCGACTTTGAACAGACGCATCTGCTCACGGGCGAGGCCCATCTGCGCGACGGGGTCGTAGATCACCACGCCGAGCTTGGGATGAAAAAAA
>DATEML010000049.1:0-2162 GCA_035275585.1 Steroidobacteraceae bacterium
GACGCTCCGGCCGCGGAGGCCGGGCCGAACGCGAACCGCTATCGCGGCGCGGGCCCCCTCCACGCTGCGGCGGACCGCGACGTCCGCCGCCGCGGTGACCATTGTCGTGCGGCCGGCCGCGCCCACCGGGACGATGGCGCACCGGCGCTGGCATGGAGATCTCCGGCAGCATGTCCTGCGGCACCGGCGCGACCGGGATTCTGCGGCCGATATAGGCCTCGATGTCCGGCAGCGAGATCACGTACTCCTCGCAGCCGAAGCTGATCGCGTCGCCCTCGGCACCGGCGCGCGCCGTGCGGCCGATGCGATGCACGTAGTCCTCGGGATCCTGCGGCAGGTCGTAGTTGAAGATGTGGCTGACGTCCGGAATGTGCAGGCCACGCGACGCGACGTCAGTGCCGATCAGCACCGCCAGCGTGCCCTCGTGAAAGTCGCGCAGCATGCGCAGCCGCTTGCGCTGAGGCACGTCGCCGGAGATCGCCTCGGCATTGATCTGATTGCCGCGCAACAGTTGCTCGATCTGTTCCGCCGCGCGGCGCGTATTGACGAACACCATGCTCCGGCGCGGATCCATGTGCTTGAGCAGGCCGATCAGCAAGCGCGGCTTCTCGTCGTTCGAGGGGTAGTAGATCACCTGACGCACGGCATCGACCGTCATCTTGTCCGGCTCGATGCGCACGAGCGCCGGGTCGTTCATGTGCTCGTACGCGAGCTCCAGCACCCGCTGCGAGAGCGTCGCCGAGAACAGCATGTTGAGCCGCTGCTCGGGCGAGGGCAGGCGCCGCAGGATCCAGCGGATGTCGCTGATGAAGCCGAGGTCGAACATGCGATCGGCCTCGTCGAGCACCAGCACCTGCACGGCGCGCAGATCGAAGACGCGCTGTTTCGCGAAGTCGATGATGCGTCCGGGCGTGCCGATCAGCACGTCGACGCCCTGCTCGAGGTGGTGGCGCTGCTTGTCGTAGTCGACGCCGCCGAACGCGAGCCCGAGCTTGAGACCGGTGTGCGAGCCGAGCACCTCTGCGTCGCGATGGATCTGCACCGCCAGCTCGCGCGTTGGAGCAACGATCAGTGCGCGCGGCGCGGTGAGGCTGTGCGACGCCAGCGGCTCCTGACGGATCAGCCGCGCGTACATCGCGACCAGAAACGCCGCGGTCTTTCCCGTGCCGGTCTGCGCCTGTCCGGCGACATCCAGCCCGGCGAGCGCCTGCGGCAACGTCTGTGCCTGGATCGGGGTGCAACGCTCGAACGAGGCGTCGGCGAGACCTTTCTGCAGTGTTTCCGGCAGGTGCAGGCTCGAGAACGACAGCTCTGTTAAATGCGAATCAGCCATTCGTGATGCAGTGTGCGAGAGGAACTACGAAGCATGGTGTGCGCGACGGAAAATCACGCGGGGCCCGCTTGCAAATTGCGAGGGGTGCGGTTCTAATAAGCCTCAACGCAGCGGATTCATCCGCTCCCGCCCCGACCGGATCACCGGCTCCAAGCTCCTCGTAAAAAGACCCCCGCCGGCGTGCCATGTGGGGTGCCATGTCGAACAGATGTTTATTGATCTGAGCCAGGCTTACATCGAGCACGAGCACCGCTCACATACAGTTTTTTCGGCCACAGAGTTTTTCAATCAGAGAGTTTAGACAGAGGCTGACCAGCCCCGAAGGCAGTGCATTGTGCCCGAGCGCGACTGACGAGTCACTTGGGTTCTTCTCCGGGCTTTTTCCCGCGTCCGCGCCGCACCGCGCTGCGACCCTCTGCGAACACTGAAACCGAACACGAGCGCCGCGCCGCGCAGCGGCGGGCAAATGCAAACTTTCCAGGAGAATTCTCGGGTGACGAGCGACAAGATTGTGCAGATCAGCGACGCCTCTTTCGAGGCGGACGTTCTCAAGGCGGGCCGCCCCGTCCTGATCGACTTCTGGGCCGAATGGTGCGGCCCGTGCAAGGCGATCGCTCCCATGCTGAGCGAGATCGCGGAGGAATACCGCGACAAAATCACGATCGTGAAGCTCAACGTCGACGAGAATCCCAAAACATCGCAGCGCTTCAACGTGCGCAGCATTCCGACCCTCATCCTCTTCAAGAACGGCCAGGTCGAAGGCCAGAAGGTCGGAGCCCCCCGTAAATCAGACCTGGTCGCATTTCTGGACAGCAAACTGTGAGAGGCT
>DATEML010000050.1:0-5296 GCA_035275585.1 Steroidobacteraceae bacterium
CTCGCGACGCTGGAAAGCCCGGAGCTGCGCAACGAGTTGCAGCGCGAACAGGCATCGTTCGACGGCCTCGAGGTCGCCGTGCAACGTCAGGGAATTGATACCCGCCGACAGCTGGCCGCGAATCAACAGGCGATCGATCTCGCGAACGTCGCGATCCAGGCGGCCGAGCGCGAAATGCGCCGCGGCGAGGACTCGTGGAGCAAGCACCTCATCAGCGAGCGCGATTACGAGAAGTCGCGTGACGATGCCGCCGCCGCTCGTGTCAATCACAAGCACGCGATCGAGACCGCACAGCTGCAGAAAGAAAGCCTGCAGTTCGAGCTGCGCGCGCAGCAGCTCGCGCGCGATCGGCAGCGGCTGGTCGTCCAGGATCTCGAGCGGCGCGTCGGCGAGCTCAGCCTGAAGTCGCCGGTCGACGGCATCGTCGGCACGCTCGCTGTCGCCGAGCGTGCCTCCGTCGCGCAGAACGCGGCGCTCATCACTGTGGTCGATCTCACCGCGTTCGAGATCGAATTCCAGGTGCCCGAGAGCTATGCGGACGACCTGGGCTTGGGGATGGAGGCGGAAGTGACCGCTGGAACGAAGAAGTACGCGGCGAAAGTCAGCGCCGTATCGCCCGAAGTGCGCTCGAGCCAGGTGACCGGCCGCCTGCGCTTTTCGGGCGAGGTGCCGCAGGGCCTGCGCCAGAACCAGCGGCTGTCCACGCGCATCGTGCTCGAGTCGCGTGACGACGTGCTGAAGGTGCAGCGCGGCGCGTTCCTCGACAGCGGCGGCGGGCGAGTTGCCTACGTCGTGCAGGACGACGTCGCCGTGCGCCGTCCGATCCGCACGGGTGCGACCAGCGTCACCGAGGTCGAGATCCTCGAAGGCCTGCAGCCCGGCGATCGGATCATCATTTCAAACCTTGGCGAGTTCGAGCGCGTCGAAACCGTGCGGCTGGCCGACTAACCAAACGAGGGATCCTCATGTTCTCCATGCACAGCATCAGCAAGGTCTATCGCACGGATTTGATCGAGACGCACGCGCTGCGCGACTTCAGCCTGGAGGTCAACGAGGGCGAGTTCGTCGCGGTGACCGGGCCTTCCGGCTCCGGCAAGACCACCTTCCTGAACATCGCGGGGCTGCTGGAGAGCTTCGACACCGGCACCTACAAGCTCGACGGCGCGGACGTCAGCCGCCTGTCGGACGACGAGCGCTCGCGCATCCGCAACCAGAAGATCGGCTTCATCTTCCAGAGCTTCAACCTGATTCCCGACCTCGACGTGTTCGACAACGTCGACGTGCCGCTGCGCTATCGCGGCATGGGCGCACCGGAGCGCAAGAAGCGTATCGGCGATGCGCTGGAAGTCGTCGGCCTCGCTTCGCGCATGAAGCACATTCCCGCACAACTCTCCGGCGGTCAGCAGCAGCGCGTTGCGATCGCGCGCGCACTCGCGGGCAGCCCGCGCTTCCTGCTCGCGGACGAGCCCACGGGTAACCTCGATTCGCTGATGGCCCGCCAGGTCGTCGATCTGTTGGAGGACATCAACCGCCGCGGCACGACGATCATCATGGTCACGCACGATCCGGAGCTCGCGCGGCGCGCGCACCGCAACGTGCACGTGATGGACGGTCAGGTCACCGATCTGCAGCCGTTTGCGGCTAAGCCGCTGGTCCGCTCCGAGGCGATTGCCGCAGGTTAACACCATGTTTGCCTACTACTTCCGTATCGCTCTCAAGAGCCTGCGCCGCAACCCGATGCTGACCGCGCTGATGATCGGCGCGATCGCAGTCGGTGTCGGCGTGTGTATCACGACGTTGACCGTGTATCGCCTGATGTCGGGCAATCCGGTCGCGAGTCGCAACGACGTGCTGTACTCGGTCACGCTCGACAGCTGGGATCCGCACGAGCCCTGGACCGAGAAGCATCCCGAGCTGCCGCCGCCCGAGCTGACGTATCGCGACGCGCAGGCGCTGTACAACTCCGACATTCCGGACCGCAAAGTAATGATGCGCAAGGCGGCGTTCGTGGTCGAAGCGCCGCCGAAGAGCGGCGTCGCGCCGTTCCTGGTCGAGGGGCGCACGACGACCAAGGATTTCTTCGCGATGTTCAACGTGCCGTTCAAGTACGGCAGCGCATGGGACCAGGCAGCCGACGACGCTTCGCAGATGGTCGTGGTGCTGTCGAAGAAGGCCAACGACAGGGCGTTCGGCGGCACCGACAGCGTCGGCCAGACCGTGCGGCTCGACGGTCACGACTACAAGGTTGTGGGCGTGCTCGACGAGTGGGCGCCAACGCCTAAGTTCTACGATATGAACAACGGCCAGTTCGACGAGATCGAAGAGCTGTTCGTGCCGTACGGCATCGGCGCGCAGTTCGAAATGCAGAGCGCCGGCAACACCAACTGCTGGCGCAACCAGGAGATCAACAACTTCCAGGATTTCCTCAACAGCGACTGCGTGTGGATTCAATTCTGGGTGGAGCTGAAGGGTAGCCAGAAGGCCGCCGCGTTCCAGGAGTTCATCGACAACTACGTGCGCGAGCAGAAGGCGCTCGGCCGCTTCGAGCGGCCGCTGAACAATCACCTGCGGCATCCGGACGAGTGGCTGAAGGTGAACGAGGCGGTGGAGGACGACAACCGCGTGTTGGTCGGCCTGTCGTTCATGTTCCTGGCGGTGTGCCTGCTCAACATGATCGGCCTGCTGCTCGCGAAATTCCTCGGCGCGGCGCCGCTGGTTGGCCTGCGGCGCGCGCTCGGCGCCAGCAAGGCAGCGATTTTCCGCCAGCATCTCGTGGAGGTCGGCGTGATCGGGTTGGGCGGCGGCCTGCTCGGCATCGCGCTGGCGGCGCTCGGGCTATGGGGCGTGCGCCACCTCTACGAGAACTACGACGAGCTGACCCGACTGGACTTCCCCATGTTGCTGACTGCGATCGGCATCGCGGTCCTGTCGGGTCTGCTCGCCGGCTTCTATCCGACGTGGCGTGTGTGCCGGGTGCAGCCGGCCGCGTATCTCAAGACTCAGTAAGAGGTCCGTATGGAACTTCGTCCCATCCTGAGCTCGATGCTCCGTAACAAGACCGGCGCGGTCCTGGTCGGGCTGCAGATCGCGCTCACCCTGGCGGTGGTCGCGAACTCGATCGCCATCATCATGACCCGTGCGGAAAAAATCGGCCGGCCGCCCGGCATCGACTCCGACAACCTGATCTTCGTGCAGAGCTACGGCTTCGGCCCGAACTACGATCAGCGCAGCACGGTCGACAACGACCTGCGTCTGCTCCGCTCGCTGCCGGGCGTACGCAGCGCGGCGCCGATCAGCCAGATTCCGATGTCGGGCGGCGGCTCGGCAACGAACCTCGGGCCGGAGCAGACGCGCGAGAAGGTCACGATCAACACGAACCACTTCTCGATCGACGAGCAGGGCGTCGAGGCCCTGGGCGTGAAGCTGGTCGAGGGCCGCAACTTCACGCAGAGCGAGATTCAGTTCAACACGGATCCGAACAACTCGGACTTCGTGCCGTTCGTGATCCTCAACAGGGACGCGGCGAAAGCCATCTTCGGCACCGAGCACGCAGTGGGCAAGACCGTGTACGACCAGTCCCATTCGGCGGTCGTCATCGGCATCATGGACAACATGCTCGGCTCGTGGGTCGGCTGGGACAAGCTGACGCAAGTCATGCTGACGCCGCGCATCGAGGCCGGCCCGCTTGCGCGCTACGTCGTGCGCGCCGAGCCCGGCCGGCGCGACGCCCTGATCTCGGAAATCGAGCAGAAGATGTCGGGGACGAACCCGAATCGAGCGATTACCTACGTGCGCGCGCACCAGTTCTACAAGGATCGCAGCTATCGCGCCGACAGCCGCATGGTCGCGTTCCTGAGCGTGCTGATCGGTCTCATGGTCACCGTCACGGCACTGGGTATCGTCGGCCTCGCCAGCTTCCACGTGAACGTGCGCAGAAAGCAGATCGGCACGCGTCGCGCGGTCGGTGCGCGTCGCATCGACATCATCCGCTACTTCATGCTCGAGAACTGGCTGCTGACGACCGGCGGCGTGGTCGTGGGCAGCGTGCTCGCGTTCGCCTTCGGTCAGTGGCTGAGCTCGGCATACTCGCTGCCGCGTCTGCCACCTATGTACGTCGTTGGCGGCGTAGTGGTGTTGTGGATACTGGGTCAGCTGGCTGCCTTCCTGCCGGCGCGGCGCGCGGCGGCCATTCCGCCAGCAATCGCTACGCGGACGGTATGATTCGTCCATGGCGAGCATTCTGATCATCGACGACAACGACGCCGTGCGAACGGCGCTCGAAGTGCTGCTGTCGCTGCAGGGACACCGCGTGCTCGCGGCGAGCTCGCCGGACGAGGGCCTGCGCACGCTCGCAAAGGAGCAGATCGACCTCGTTCTGCAGGACATGAACTTTCGCAAGGAAGCGACTTCGGGCGAGGAGGGCGTCGCGCTCTTTCACGGCATTCGCGAGCGCTATCCGACCGTCCCGATCGTGTTGCTCACTGCCTGGACGCATCTGGAAACCGCCGTCGATCTCGTCAAAGCGGGCGCCGCGGACTACGTGGCCAAGCCGTGGGATGATTCGCGGCTGCTCACGACGATCCGTAACCTGCTGGAGCTGCGGCGCCTGTCGGTCGAGCAGGAGCGGGCGGCGCGTCGCCGCGCCGAGTCGCGCGCCGCGCTCGCGCAGAAGTTCGATCTGTGCGGACTCGTGTTCGAGAGCGAGCAGATGCGCGACGTGGTGACGAAGGCCACGCACATCGCCGCTGCCGACGTACCCGTGTTGATCACCGGCCCGAATGGCTCCGGCAAGGAAGTGCTGGCCGCGATCATCCAGGCCAACTCCACGGTGCGCAGCGGTCCCTTCATCAAGGTGAACGTCGGCGCGCTGCCGAAGGATCTGATGGAAGCCGAGCTGTTCGGTGCCGAGGCGGGCGCGTACACCGGCGCGACCAAGGTGCGTCAGGGGCGTTTCGAGGCGGCCGATGGCGGCACGTTGTTCCTCGACGAGATCGGCAACCTCTCGATGGAAGGGCAGGCGAAGCTGCTGCGCGTGTTGCAGACGGGCGAGTTCGAACGTCTCGGCAGCAGCACGACGCGGCGCGTGAAAGTGCGCGTGATCAGCGCGACCAATACCGACCTGCCGGCCGCCATCACGACCGGGCGCTTCCGCGAAGACCTCTATTACCGGCTCAACGTGATCGAGCTGAAGGTGCCGCCGCTGGTCGAGCGCAAGGAAGACATTCTGCCGCTCGCCCGTCACTTCCTCGAAGACGAGCAGAAGCTGAGCGTGCCGGCGCAACGCGCATTGCTCGCG
>DATEML010000051.1:0-14057 GCA_035275585.1 Steroidobacteraceae bacterium
AGCCGGTCGATGTCTTCGGCGGCTTTCTTGAAGCGCTCGTATTCCTGCAGCCGCCGTACCAGCTCGGCGCGCGGATCGTCCTCTTCCTGGTCGTCGCCGCTCGGCCGCGGCAGCAGCATGCGCGACTTGATCTCGGCCAGCATCGCGGCCATCAGCAGGTATTCGCCGGCCAGCTCCAGCTGCACGTCCTGCATCAGCTCGATGTACTGCATGTACTGGCGCGTGATCTCGGCGATCGGGATATCGAGGATGTCGAGGTTCTGCTTCCTGATCAGGTACAGCAGCAGGTCGAGCGGGCCCTCGAACGCCTCGAGAAACACCTGCAACGCGTCCGGCGGGATGTACAGGTCGCGCGGCAGCTCCGTGACCGGTTCGCCATCGACGACTGCGAACGGCATCTCGGCCTGCAGCGGCGGCAGCTCGGCAGCGAGCGCGTCAGCGTCGAGCTGCGAGCCGGTGTTTTCCACGAGCGTGAGCTCGGGCTTCATCGGTAGTTCATCCCCATCGCCTGGTGGACTTCCTCGAGCGTCTGGCGCGCCACGCCGCGGGCTTTCTCGCAGCCCTCCGCGACGATGCCGCGCACGAGGTCGCGATTCTCCTCGAATTCCTGCGCCCGCGCGCGGATCGCGGTGATCTCCGCCACGATGACGTCCGACACGCGCTTCTTGCAGTCGAGGCAGCCGATGCCCGCCGTGCGGCAGCCCTGTTGCACCCAGGCCTGAGTCTCCGCGTCCGAGTAGATCTTGTGAAGATCCCAGACCGGACATTTGTCGGGATCGCCGACGTCGGTGCGCCGCACGCGCGCCGGGTCGGTCTGCATGGTCTTCAACTTCTTCGCGACGGAATCGGGATCCTCGCGCAAGCCGATGGTGTTGCCGTACGACTTCGACATCTTGCGGCCGTCGAGGCCGGGTACTTTCGGCGTGGCGGTCAGCAGCACGTCGGGCTCGACCAGGATGCTGCGGCCCGTGCCTTCGAGGAATCCGAGCAGGCGCTCGCGATCCGCGAGCGTCAGGCGCGCGTTGCCTTCGAGCATCGCGCGCGCAGTGGCGATCGCCTCTTCGTTGCCCTCTTCCTGATATTGTCGGCGCAACTCCTTGTAACGCGTGCCGTTGCGACTGCCGAGGCTCTTGATCGCCTTCTCGACTTTCGCCTCGAAGTCCGGCTCACGGCCGTAGACGTGGTTGAAGCGCCGCGCGACCTCGCGCGTGATCTCGACGTGCGCGACCTGATCTTCGCCGACCGGCACGTACGCGGCCTTGTACAGCAGGATGTCGGCGGCCTGCAGCAGCGGATAACCGAGGAAGCCGTACGTCGCGAGATCCTTGTCCTTCAGCTGTTCCTGCTGGTCCTTGTACGTCGGCACCCGCTCCAGCCAGCCGAGCGGCGTGATCATCGACAGCAGCAGCTGCAGCTCGGAGTGCTCGGGCACACGCGACTGGATGAACATCGTCGCCGCGGCCGGGTTGAGGCCCGCGGCGAGCCAGTCGATGAGAACGTTCCAGACATTGTCTTCGAGCTGACGCGTGTCTTCGTAGCCGGTCGTCAACGCGTGGATGTCGGCAATGAAGAAGTAGCACTCGTACTGGTACTGCAGCTCCGTCCAGCCCTTGAGCGCTCCGTGATAGTTGCCCAGATGCAGCGGGCCGGTCGGGCGCATCCCGGACAGGACACGTCGGTTGGTTGCAGTATTCGCGCTCAATTCAGGTCAAAAAAATCAGATTATTACGTACGTTTGTTGAACGAGCACGACAGGCGCGTGCCGCGGCGGGCGCAATTATACGCAGCTTGACAGCGGATGTTCGCGTCAGGCTAAAGCCTGACGTTCTCTTACTCGAACGCGCTGACGTTGCCCTTGCCCCGGCGGGCGACGACCGGCACCGGGCCTTCGAGATCGATGACGCTGGTCGGCTCGAGGCCGCAGTTGCCGCCGTCGATGACCGCATCCACCGCGTGATAGAGCCGCTCCTGGATTTCGCGCGCGTCGGTCATCGGCAGCTCGTCGCCGGGCAACAGCAGCGTCGAGCTCATGATCGGCTCGCCGAGCTCCAGCAGGATCGCGCGCGGCACCGGATGGTCCGGCACCCGGATGCCGATCGTGCGGCGGCGCGGATTCTGCAGCCGCTTCGGCGTCTGGCGCGTCGCCGCCAGGATGAACGTGTAGGGCCCCGGGGTGAACGCTTTCAGCGTCCGGTACTGCTGGTTGCTGACCCGCGCGTAGTGCGCGATCTCCGACAGGTCGCGGCAGACCAGCGTGAAGTGATGATGCTTGTCGGTCTGGCGGATGCGCGAGATGCGCTCCATCGCCTCCTTGTCGCCGATGTGACAGCCGAGCGCGTAGCACGAGTCCGTCGGGTACACGACGATGCCGCCCGCGCGAATCAGCGCGACGGCCTGCCCGATCAACCGGGGCTGCGGGTTCTTGGGGTGGATCTCGAAGTAACGGCTGGGCATCCGCTGTCTAGTATTCTTGTACAGAGAATCCCGGTCTGGCCAGCCGGGGTCTCAAGTATCATACCCGCCCTCATTGACCGTCCCGCCCCCCGCCCCGCATGCAGCTGCTGCTCGACTTCCTGCCCTTCATCGCCTTCTACATCGGCTACAAGCTGTCGGGCGACAACTTCTTCTTCGCCACAGGCGTGCTGATCGCGGCGGTCATCGTTCAGGTCAGCGTGCAATGGCTACGTCACCGCAAGGTCAGCTCGATGCTGCTGGTCTCCGCCGTGCTGGTGCTGATCTTCGGCACGCTCACGCTGGTGATCCACGACAAGCTGTTCATCCAGTGGAAGTTCAGCGTCGTGAACTGGCTGTTCTCGGCTGCGTTCCTGGCCAGCCACTTCTTCGGCGAGCGGCCGCTGATCGAGCGGATCATGGGCGAGAACCTGACGCTGCCCCGCCCCCAGTGGCTGCGCCTGAGCTGGGCCTGGATCGTCTATTTTCTCGTGATGGGCGCCCTCAACCTGTACGTGGCGTACAACTTCGAGGAAAGCGTCTGGGTCAACTTCAAGCTGTACGGCACTATCGGGCTCACCCTGCTGTTCGCGCTGGCGCAGGGCGTCTGGCTCGCCTCCAAGATGCAGCAGACGGAAAGCCAATGAGCGCCGCGCCGACAGCCGCCGGTTCGAATCGCCTCGAGCGGATCCGCGGGGCGCTGGCCGAAACGCTGCCTGCCATTGCCGTCGACCTGATCGACGAGAGCCACCGGCATGCCGGCCATGCGGGCGCGCGCGACGGCCGCGGGCATTTCCGCCTACGGATCGTTTCCGACGCTTTTGCCGGGCTGCGGCCGTTGCAACGTCACCAGCTCGTGTATCGTTCGCTCGGCGAGCTGATGCGGACCGATATCCACGCCCTGAGCATTACGGCCCTGACCCCCGAGGAAGCCGCCGACCCGGGCCGCTGAAAAAACTGCGCGCGGCCGGCCACGGACCTGGAACCGCCTGGACTGCCGCGACTCGAACCCCTATCTCCAACACGGGAACTGCTCTCAAATGACCCACCGCCTGAATCGGAAAACGGCCGTGCTCGGCCTGCTCGCCCCGCTCGTGCTGCTTGCCGCCTGCAACAAAGCCGCGGCGCCGGCCCCGGCCCCAGCCGGCGAGCGTGTCGCGACCGTCAACGGCAAGCCGTTGCTCAAGTCCGAGTTCGAGCTCTATGTCACGAACATGACCCGCCAGAGCGGCCGCGACGTCACGCCGGAACAGAAGGCGGAGCTGCTCGACCAGTACATCAGCATGCAGCTCGCGGCCGAGGAGGCCGAGAAAAGCGGCGCCGACAAGGATCAGAAGGTGCAGGATCAGCTGGCGCTGGCCCGGGTGCAGGTGCTGGTCGATGCCGGACTGCAGAAGTACCTGGAATCGAACCCCGTGCAGGACTCCGAGCTGCGGCCGGAATACGACCGGCAGGTGGCTGCACTGCCCCGCGAATATCACGCCCGCCACATCCTGGTCGAGGACCAGGCGGCCGCCGAGGCGATCACGAAGGAACTGCAGGGCGGCGCCGATTTCGCCAAGCTCGCGGCGAAGCGCTCCAAGGACTCCTCCGGCAAGAGCGGCGGCGATCTCGGCTGGTTCACGCTCGATAGCATGGTCAAGCCGTTCGCCGATGCCGTGCGCACCATGTCGCCGGGCGAGCTGAGCGCCCAGCCAGTGCACAGCCAGTTCGGCTGGCACGTGATCAAGCTGGAGGAATCGCGCGCCACCAGCGCGCCGCCGTTCGATGAAGTGAAGGACCGCGTGAAGACGATCGTCCAGCGCAAGAAGCTGCAGGCGCATCTGGACGAGCTGCGCACGGCGGCGAAGATCGAGAAGACCGGCGCCGCGCCCGCGGCGGCAGCCCCCGCGGAGAAGGCTGAGGACAAGAAAGAGTCAGGCTGAAGCCTGACCGACAACTTCGATCAGATGTCGGTGGGCTTGGTGTGGGTCAGGCTTCAGCCTGACTCAATCAGCTTCAGGAACGCCTTCTCGTCGAGGACTTCGACGCCGAGCTCCTGCGCCCTGGCGAGCTTCGAGCCCGCCTCGGCGCCGGCGACGACGTAGGACGTCTTCTTGGAAACACTGCCGGCGACCTTGCCGCCGAGCGCCACGATGCGATCGCTCGCCTCGTCGCGGCTCATGCTGTCCAGGCTCCCCGTGAGCACGAAGGTCTTGCCGGTCAGCGGACCTTCGGCGGCCGCGGACTTGCGCTGCTGATCCTTCCAGGTCACGCCCACCTCGCGCAGCGCCGCGATGACATCCCGATTGTGCTTCTGCTGGAAGAACGTGTGGACGTGCGCGGCGACGACCGGGCCGATGTCCGGCACTTCCTGGATCGCCTCCTCGCTCGCTTCCTGCAACGACTGCAGTGAGCCGAAGTGATTCGCCAGCGCCGCGGCGGTCGCTTCGCCGACGTCGCGGATGCCGAGCCCGTAGAGGAAGCGCGCCAGCGTCGTCTGCTTGCTGCGCTCGAGCGCTTCGACCAGGTTCGCCGCAGATTTCTCGCCCATGCGCTCGAGGCCTGCGTAGTCGTCGGCCGTCAGCCGATAGAGATCGGCGGGGCTGCGCACTTTCTCGCCTTCGACCAGCTGGTCGATGATCTTGCTGCCGAGCCCGTCGATATCGAGCGCGCGCCGGCTGGCGAAGTGCCGCAGCGCTTCCTTGCGCTGAGCCGCGCAGAACAGGCCGCCGGTGCAGCGCGCCACCGCCTCGCCTTCCTCGCGCTCGACGTCCGAGCCGCAGATGGGGCATTTCTTCGGCAGCTCGACCTCGACCGCATTCTTCGGACGGCGTTCGAGAATGACCTTCACCACCTCGGGGATGACGTCGCCCGCGCGCCGGATGACCACGGTATCGCCGATGCGCACGTCCTTGCGCCGGACTTCATCCATGTTGTGCAGCGTCGCGTTGCTGACCGTCACGCCGCCGACGAACACCGGCTCCAGGCGCGCGACCGGCGTCAACGCGCCGGTTCGTCCGACCTGGAATTCCACGCCTTTGACGATCGTGTTCTCTTCGTGCGCCGGGAACTTGTGCGCGATCGCCCAGCGCGGGGCGCGCGCCACGAAGCCGAGCTCGCGTTGTTGCACGAAGCGATTGACCTTGTAGACCACGCCATCGATCTCGTACGGCAGGCTGGCGCGCTTCGCACCGACGTCGCGGTAGTACTGCAGGCAGCCCGCGGCGCCCTGCACGATCTTGAGGAGCGGCGAGACCTTCAGGCCCCACTCCCGCAGTTGCTGCAGCGCCTCGCTGTGTTTCGCCGGCAGCTTCCAGCCGTCGGTCTCGCCAAGTCCGTAGAAAAACACATCGAACGGGCGGCCCGCGGCGAGCCGCGGATCCAGCTGACGAATGCTGCCGGCGGCGGCGTTGCGCGGATTGACGAACGTGCGCTCGCCGCGCTCCAGCGCCCGCTCGTTCATCGCCTTGAACCCGGCGATCAGCATGAAAACTTCGCCGCGGACTTCGAGCAGCTTCGGAGCGGACCCGCGCAACCTCGTCGGCACAGCCTTGATGGTGCGGACGTTGTGCGTCACGTCCTCGCCGCGCAGCCCGTCGCCGCGCGTTGCAGCCTGCACCAGGCGACCCGACTCGTAGCGAAAGCTGATCGCCAAGCCGTCGAGCTTCGGCTCCGCCGAGTACTCGACCTGCTCGACGTCCTCCAGGCGCTCGCGCACGCGGCGGTCGAACGCGACGACGTCCTCGTCCGCAAAGGCGTTGTCGAGCGACAGCATCGGTCGCGTATGCACGACCTCCTGCAACTCGCTGACGGGCGTTGCGCCGACGCGCTGGGTCGGCGAATCGGGCGTGACCAGATCCGGGTATTGCTCTTCGAGCGTCTTCAGCTCGCGCATCAACCGGTCGTATTCGGCGTCGGACACTTCCGGATCGTCGAGCACGTGGTAGCGATAATTGTGGTGCTCGAGCTGCTGGCGCAGCTCACGCGTCCTTGCCGCGGCGCTCCGGGGTGCGCTTTTGGCCATGGTCCTGCCTCGCACCGTCAGGGATGAGCGATCACATGTGCGCGGACTGAGAGCCCGCGCCCCGGCCGCCGCCGGCCGGCGGACGCTCGAACTCACGCACTTCCTGGCGCATGCGCTCGATGCGATGGACTGTCAGCGGCACGCCGCGCTCGTCCTGCAAGGTGCCGCCGAGGTTCGCCTGCAGGCGCCGCGCGCAGGCAATCACTTCGTTGAGCGCATGCATGCCCGGCACCGGTCCCGGCAGCTGCGTGAACATCGTGATGCCGGGATAGAGCGACTCTCCCATCTTCTCGAGCTCGAAAGTGCCTGGCTCGACCATGCTGGCGACGCTGAAGACGATGCCGCCGTCGGTGTGCAGCCGGTGGAAGACGCTGTACTTGCCGTGTTGCAACGACTCGGCGAGCAAGGCTTCGAGAAGCTTCGCGCCCTCGATCCGTTGTGGCGCCATCGCGATGCGCAGCGACAGGATCTTGCGTCGCTCCACGCGCCGCGCCTGCGGAGCTTCGCTCGAAGACAAAGTTGGGGCCGTGCTGGTCGCCGTTTCCGCCGCCGTCGACGGACGCACCGGCAGCTCTTCGGTCGGAGCATCGGCGAAGGTGGGCTCGAGGCGGCCGCGCCAAGTCTCGTGCGCAGCGGGCGCTGCGTGTTCGAACGGCGGCGACTCGATCTGCGGCGCGGCGTCGTGCGCGACTGGCGCCGGCGGCGTCTCGTCGACGACACGCGCCAGCGTCGATTCGGCGCTGTGCACAGTCGGCTCCGGACGGCCGCGCAACGTCGGGTCGTCGGATGCCACTGCGCGACTACCGCGCCGTCCCCACAAGTAGATCGCTGCGAGCAGGACGATCCCGAAACCGACCAATATCCAGCGCAGCTCGCTCATTTACATGGCGGCCATCCGCACCGCTTCGTCGACGTCCACCGCCACCAGGCGCGAAACGCCCGGCTCGTTCATGGTCACGCCGATCAGCTGCGAGGCCAGCTCCATCGTGGTCTTGTTGTGGGTGATGAAAATGAACTGCACCCGGCCCGACATGTCCTTGACGGTTTCGCAGAAGCGCCCGACGTTGTTGTCGTCGAGCGGCGCATCGACCTCGTCCAGCAGGCAGAACGGCGCCGGGTTGAGCTCGAAGATCGAGAACACGAGCGCCACGGCAGTGAGCGCCTTCTCGCCGCCGGACAGCTGACTGATCGTGCTGTTCCGCTTGCCCGGTGGGCGCGCCATGATCGAAACGCCGGCGTTGAGAATGTCCTCGCCGGTCAGCTCCAGGTAGGCGTGGCCGCCGCCGAACAGGCGCGGGAAGCGCTCCTTCAGGCCCGCGTTGATGCGGTCGAACGTGTCCTGAAAGCGGGCGCGCGTCTCGCGGTCGATCTTGCGGATCGCCGCTTCGAGCGTCTCCAGCGCGTCGGTCAGGTCCTTGAACTGCCGGTCCAGGTACTCCTTGCGCTCGGACTGTTCCTTGAACTCGTCGATCGCCGCCAGGTTCACCTGGCCGAGGCGCTCGATCTTGCCGGCGACTTCCGCGAGGTTCGTCTCCCACGCTGCGACGTCCGCTTCCGGCGTCATCTCCTGATAGACGGTCGCGAGCTCGAACTGCGTCGCCTTGAACTGCTCCAGCAGCGTCTCACGCCGGACCTTGAGCTCCTGCGCCGCCATGCGGACGTCTTCGAGACCTGCGCGCGCGACATCGACCGCTGCTTCCGCGTCGACGCGGCGCTGATCGAGCGTGCGCATCCGCTCTTCGGCGCCTTCGACGGCGCTACGCGCGGCGGCCAGCTCTTGCTCCACCTGCACGCGCTTCTGCAGAAATTCTTCCAGCGCGACGGCGAGCGCCTGCAGCGGCGCATCGCCCTCGGCCAGCTGGCGCGTCAACTCGTCACGTCGCTCCTTGAGTTGTTCGAGCTGATGACGCAGCCGGTCGAGGCCTGCAGAGATCGACTGCAGCGCCGAGCGCTTCGACTCGACCTTGATCGCGACTTCCTGCGCGCCGTCGCGGTCGGTCTGCGCCTGCGAGCGCTTGAACGACAGGTTCTGGCGCAGCTCGTCACGCTCCTGTTCGAGCTCGACGCGCGCGGTCTCGAACCCCGCCATCTCCTCGATGCCTTCCTCCAGACGCGCGCGGGCTTCCGCGAGCGCGCTGGCGCGGCCCTGGTGATCGCGCTCCAGCTCTTCGGTTTCCGCACCGATGCGATTCACGCGCTCCGCCGTCTGCTCGGACTTCGTGCGCAGAGCGCCCATCTGTGCATTCGAGTCGCCGGCGACACGATGCAGCTTGTTGACTTCTTCCTGCAGGGTGTCGCGCCGCTGCTCGTGCTCGGCGAGCTTCGCGCGCGAATCTGTGAGCTCGGCCTGCGCGGCATTGCGCTGCCGCTCGGCGTCGGCAACGACGTCGCGCAACGAGCGCATCTCCTTCTCGCGACCGATGACACCCGCATGCACGTCTTTGTCGCGGCTGACGCGCAGCCATTCGCGACCGATCCACACGCCGTCGCGCGTGATCACCGACTCGCCGCTCAGCAGCGTGCGCCGCTTCTCGAGCGCTTCGGACAGCGAGTCGACTGCGATGATGCCCGTCAGCAGCGCTGAGATCGCCGCTGGACCCTGCACACGCGCCAGCAACCGACCGCTGTCGACCTTCTGCGCGCTCGCACCGCCGGACGCGAAGAACGCAACGGCTCCGACCTGCAGGGATTCGAGGCGATTGGCGATCACGTCGATGGTGTCGACGGAAACAGCTTCCAGGTACGAGCCGAGCACCGTCTCGACCGCACGCTCCCAGCCCGGCTCGACAACGAGCTGCTGGGCCAGGCGCGGACGATCGGCGAGCGAGTTCGAGCTCAGCCACTCGGTAACCTTGCCTTGTGCGAGCCCGAGCGCGGCCTGCTGCAATGCCTGCAGCGACATCAGGCGTCCTTGCGCGTCCTGCAACTGCTGGCGGCTGCGGTCATCCGCCGCGACGAGCTCACGCTCGCGCTCGCGCCAACGCTGAACTTCGTCGGCAGCCTCGCGCAGCTGATTCGCCGCATGCTCGGACTGGGCGCGAATCTGCTCCTGCTCCGCTTGCACGGTTGCGATGCGCGCATCGACTTCGGCGCTCGTCAGCTGCGACAGCTCGGTCTGCAGCCGTTCACGCTGCGCGGCCAGGCGCACGAGCTGATGCTCGAGCTGCTCGATACGGGCGCGCTCGACCTGCGTCTTCTCGCTGGCGGCCTGCGAGTCGCGATTGAATTCTTCCCAGCGCTCCTGCCAGTCCTGCATCGATTCTTCGGCCTGCGCCAGTGCCGCGGCGGAAGCGCGTTCGCGGTCACGCGCCGCGCTCAGGCCGGGTTCGAGCTGCTCGAGCTCGCCGCGCAATTCGTCGATCTGCGACTGATCGCGCGTCAGGTGCAAGTTCGCTTCCGTTGCACCCTGCTCCGCCTGTTCCAGGTCCTGCCGCTGGCGCTGACGCAGCTCGCGGCCGTGCTGGATGGATTGCTCGGTGCGCGAGATCTCGGCACCGATCTGGTAGTAGCGGCCCTGTACGGCGTTCAGCGCCTCGGACTTCTCGGTGAAGTCCTCGCGCGCCGACTCGATCGACGCCTCGATGGAGCGCAGGTCGGCGATCAGTGCCTGCATCGCGGTGTCGCGCTCGCGCAGGATGCCTTCCTTCGACTGCGAGTCCTGCTCGATCACGCGCAGGCGCAACGCCAGCAGCTCGGCTGTGAGCTTGCGCTCTTCCTGCTTCAGGGTCTGGTAGCGGCGTGCCGTGGCTGCCTGACGTTGCAGATGGCGCAGCTGTTTCTCGACTTCCTCGCGCACGTCGCTGAGGCGCTCGAGGTTCTCCTTGGTGTGCGCGATGCGATTCTCGGTTTCGCGCCGGCGCTCCTTGTACTTGGAGATGCCGGCTGCCTCCTCGATGAAGCCGCGCAGCTCTTCCGGGCGCGCTTCGATCACGCGCGAGATCATGCCCTGCTCGATGATGGCGTAGCTGCGCGAGCCCAGCCCGGTTCCGAGGAACAGCTGGGTAATGTCCTTGCGGCGGCAGCGCGCACCATTCAGGAAATAGGCCGACGTGCCGTCGCGCGACACGACGCGCTTCAGCGCGACCTCCGCATAGCCGGCGTACTGGCCGGCCAGCTGGCCATCCGAATTGTCGAACACCAGCTCGACCGAGGCCGTGCCGACCGGCTTGCGCGAGCTGGAGCCGTTGAACACGACGTCAGCCATCGAGTCGCCGCGCAGGTGCTTGGCGGAGATCTCGCCCATCACCCAGCGCACGGCATCGATGATGTTGGACTTGCCGCAACCGTTCGGACCGACGACGCCGATCAGGTTGCTGGGGAAATTGACGGCCGTCGGATCGACGAAGGACTTGAAACCGGCCAGCTTGATCTTATTGAGTCGCATCGCGCGTGAGAGGGACCCCGTGTATGTGGAATCTGTCGAAAGGTGTAGGAATGGTTCCGCTGCCGCGCGGTAGTGTATGTGAAACATGCGAGCGTGTGGACGCGCCGAGCGGGCTGATTTTGTTGTCCTGTACCCGCGAAGCGCCGTCTGTATAATCGCGCCCCTCTTTAAGATACCGTCCGCAACAGCCCGACTTTCGGGCAGCGCCCGGGAGGCTCCTCAAGATGGCCGCCAAGAAACCTGCGAAGGCGACGAAGGCCAAGAAGACCATTGCCAAGAAAGCTGATTCTGCTAAGAAAGCAGCGCCGGCGAAGAAGCCGTCGGTCGTGGCAAAGGCGAAGCCTGCTCCGGCCCCCCGTGCTGTAGCGACGAAACCCGTGGCCAAGCCAGCGGCGCCGCCCCCGAGCCCGAAGCCAGCGGCCAAGGCACCGGCCGCGGCAGCGGCCGCACCGAAGCCCGCCCGCGCGGCGGCCCCGATTCCAGCCAAGCCCACGATTCCAGCCAGACCCGTGACACCCCTGAACCTCAACGATCTCGACGCGGCGGGCGGCAACGACGCCGACGAGGGCGACGCCCCGGAAGTCTCCAGCACCAACCTGCTCGCTGGCCCGCGCAACGTTAAGCCGTACATCCCACGGCGCGGCGAGCAGTACATGAACAAGGAGCAGCTGGAACACTTCCGGCTGATCCTCAACACCTGGAAGCGCGACCTGATGCACGAGGTCGATCGCACCGTGCTTCATATGAAGGACGAGGCGGCGAACTTCCCGGACCCGAACGACCGCGCGACGCAGGAGTCGGAGTTCAGCCTCGAGCTGCGCACGCGCGACCGCGAGCGCAAGCTGATCCGCAAGATCGACGAAGCGATCAAGCGCATCGAGGACGGCACCTACGGTTACTGCGTCGAGACCGGCGAAGAGATCGGCATCAAGCGGCTCGAAGCGCGCCCGGTCGCGACCCTGTGCGTCGAGGCGCAGGAGCGCCGCGAACGTCGGGAAAAGCAGTACGGTGACAGAGACGACCGCTACCGCTAGCAAGCCGCGTTACCGCGGTCGTTTCGCTCCCTCTCCCACCGGTCCGCTGCACTTCGGTTCGCTCGTCGCAGCGACCGCCAGCTATCTCGACGCCCGCCATGCCGGCGGCGAATGGCTGCTGCGAATCGAAGACCTCGATCCGCCGCGCGAAGTGCCGGGCAGCGCCGACGAGATCGTCGCCACGCTCGACGCGCTCGGCTTTCAGTGGAATGAGTCCATAGTCAAACAAAGCGAGCGCGATGCCGTCTATCAGGCGGCACTCGACCGGCTGCTCGACGGCGGACGCGCTTTCCCCTGCTCCTGCAGTCGAACCGAGCTTGAGGCCGCGCAACCGCCCGGCCGGGAGCCGTCCGATGAGTTGTACTACCCCGGTTGGTGTCGCAACGGAGTGCGCTCGCCGGACCTGCCGCTCGCGATCCGCTTTCAGGTCGCGCCCGGCACGATCGCTTTCGAGGATCGACTGCAGGGACTGCAGGCAGCGGACGTTGCCCGCGATACGGGTGATTTCGTCGTTCGCCGCCGCGACAGTCTGTTCGCATATCAACTTGCGGTCGTTGTCGACGATGCAGCCCAGAACATCACGCACGTCGTGCGCGGCGCCGACCTTCTCGGCAGCACTGCGCGCCAGATAGCCCTGCAAGAGGCCTTGGACGTGTCCACTCCCGTGTACGCACATTTGCCGGTAGCCATCGATGCGAATGGGATCAAACTGTCCAAGTCGACGGGCGCCGCAGCTATCGACGTGCGCCAGCCGGCACGCGAGTTGTGGCGCTCGCTGCAGTTTCTGAAACAGGGACCGCCGCCGGATCTGCGTCGAGCGCCGGTGGCACAGTTGTGGGAATGGGCAATCGAACACTGGCAGGCGCGACCGCTCGCCGGGCTGCGCCAGATGGAGTTAGTATGAACGCCATAGAGACACGACCGGTTCAAGGTTCTGAGCTGCCGCGCGCAGCCACCGTGGGAGCGTCCATGAGCGAGCCCAAGACCGAATCGAGAGTGATCAAGAAGTATCCCAACCGGCGCCTGTACGACACCGTCGAGAGCCGTTACATCACGCTCGCGGACATCCGGCGCCTGGTGATGGACAAGGTCGACTTCCTCGTCGTTGACAAGAAAACGCAGGAAGACATCACGCGCTCGATCCTGCTGCAGGTGATCGCCGAGCAGGAGCATGCCGGCGAGCCGCTGATGAGCCAGGATTTCCTGTCGCAGGTGATCCGCTCGTACGGCGGCGCCATGCAGAACGTGGTCGGCAGCTATCTCGAGCAGAGCCTGAAGATGCTGTCGACTCAGCAACAGCAGATCCGCGAGCACCTGCGCAGCTCGATGGGCACCGACGCCTACGACGCGATCAGCTCGCTCACGCAGAAGAACATCGAGCGCTGGCGCTCGGTGCAGGACGACATCTTCAAGGCGATGAGCGGCGGCGCGAAGCGCGACGAAGGCGCCGACAGCGAAAGGAGAACGTGACGGAGTGACGGAGTGACGAAGCCACGAGGGCGATTCGTCACTCCGTCACCTCGTCACTTTGTCTTCACGCCGCGTCGACGTTGCGCATGCTCAGGCGGACGCGGCCCTGCCGGTCCACTTCGAGCACCTTGACGCGCACCAGGTCGCCTTCCTTGAGCTTGTCGCTCACGCGCTCGACGCGCTCGTCGGAAATCTGCGAGATGTGCACGAGGCCGTCCTTGCCCGGCAGGATCGTCACGAACGCGCCGAAGTCCATCAGACGAGCGACCTTGCCTTCGTAGATCCGGCCGACTTCGACCTCGGCGGTGATCAGCTCGATGCGCCGCTGCGCCTCGCGGCCGGACGTGCCGTCCACCGACGCGATCTTCACGGTGCCGTCGTTCTCGATGTCGATCGAGGTGCCGGTCTCCTCGGTGATCGCGCGGATGACCGCGCCGCCCTTGCCGATGACCTCGCGGATCTTCTCCGGGTCGATCTTGATCGTGATGATCGAGGGCGCCCACTCGGACATCTTCGCGCGCGGCTCGGCCAGCACCTTGTCCATCTCGCCGAGGATGTGCAGTCGGCCGGCCTTCGCCTGGTCGAGCGCGACCTGCATGATCTCGCGCGTGATGCTGTCGATCTTCAGGTCCATCTGCAGGGCGGTGACGCCGCTGCGCGTGCCCGCGACCTTGAAATCCATGTCGCCGAGATGATCTTCGTCGCCGAGGAT
>DATEML010000052.1:0-4588 GCA_035275585.1 Steroidobacteraceae bacterium
CGCACGTCATGCCGACCGGGTGCGCATGGCCAATATCGCGCAGATGGTGAACGTGCTTCAGGCCATGCTGCTCACCGACCAGGAGAAGCTCGTGAAAACTCCGACGTATCACGTGTTTCGCATGTATGTGCCGTTCCAGGACGCAACCTTCGTGCCGATCCAACTCGACCCGCAAACATACGCGCATGGCGCTATCGAGCTCCGGCGCGTCGATGCGATCGCCGCAAGGGACAAAGACGGCAAGGTGTGGATCGCCATCACGAACGTCGATCCGCGGCGCGCGGTTCGCATCCGCATTGCGAGTGGCGGCCAGAAGAACGAGACGCTTCGCGGCGAAACGTTGGCCGCTCCGAAGATCGACAGCGTCAATACCTTCGCAGCACCGAACACGGTCGTGCCGAAACCGGTTACGGCCAAGCGAACCGGCGGCGCAATGACGCTCGAGTTGGCGCCCGCGTCGGTCACAGTGGTGTCGCTCCGACCCTGAATACAAGACCTGCGGTGGGGCGGGGCGCTACCAGAAGTAGATGTAGATTCCGGCAATGATCGCGAGGACCACGCCGGTGTGAAAAAGCTCCCAGAATCCGAAACTGGCGCGCGTGGCGGCGTGCTGCTCCTGCGTGACCGAGCCGTAGGTCAGCCCCGCCAGCTGCTCGGGCGGCGCCTTCTGCGTCACGGCACTGACCGCGAAGATCAGCACGCAGGTGAACACGAACAGCAGGAAGCTGAAATACAGCCAGTTGATGTCGACGAACGCCTGCACGAGTCCCGGCCACTCGATGTGGTACATCTCGTGCGTCGCCTGCAATACCAGACGTAGCATGCCGACGACGAATCCGGTCACGATGCCGATCAGTCCGGAATGAGGCGTGACGCCGCGCGAGAAGATGCCCAGCATGAAGACCGCGGCGATGGACGGTGCGAGCAGCGATTGCACCAGCTGCAGATAGGTGTAGAGCTGGCCTCTGCCGAGGTCCTGCAAAAAGGGAATCCACGCCATGCCGAGCAAGATCACCACTGCGGTCGCGAGGCGGCCGACGAGCACGAGATGTCGTTCGCTCGATTGCGGGCGCAAGCGCTTGTAGAAGTCGACGGTGAACAGCGTTGCCGTCGAGTTGAACAGCGAAGCGAGCGAGCTCATCAACGCCGACAGCATGCCCGCGAGCACCAGCCCGCGCAGCCCGACCGGCAGCAGGTTGGAGACCAACACCGGGAAAGCACCCTGCGGATTTGCGCCGATCGACTGGAAGCCCGGTGCGCCTTGCTTGAACAGCGCGACGGCAATCATGCCGGGCAGCAGGAAGATGAAGACCGGGGCCAGTTTCAGATAAGCGGCGAATATCGTACCGCGGCGCGCTTCGCGCAGATCCCTGGCGGTCAACACGCGCTGCACGATGTATTGATCCGTACACCAGTACCATAGGCCGATGATCGGCGAAGTGAGCAGCACGCCCAGCCACGGCGTGCTGCTCGGATCGAACAGAAAGCCGGGAAATCCCTGCGTCGCGGGCGTAGTCGACAACGGTCGCCAGAGGTGGATCGTTTCGGGATTGGCGGCGCGCAGCGCGTCCAGGCCACCGATCTGCGACAGGCCGACGATCAACAGCACGATCGAGCCGGTGAGCAGCACCGGCACGTGCATCGCTTCGGTCCACAGCACGGACTTCATGCCGCCGAAAATGACGAAGACGCCGGTGATGGCGACGAGCGAGAACGCCGCGAACCAGAAGAAATCCACCTCGCCGAGCACGGGCAACTGCACGGACTGATAGCCGAGGATCGTCTGGATCGCGAACGCGCCGGCGAAGATCGTCACCGAAGCTTTGGTGAGGATGTAGCTGACGAAGAAGATCAGCGACAGCACCGTGCGAGTAGCCGGCGTGTAGCGGCGCTCGAGAAATTCCGGCGTCGTGAAGATGTTGGCGCGCAGGTAGAACGGCGCGAATACCCAGCCGAGCACGAGCACCAGGTACGAGTGCAGCTCCCAATGCGCAAAGGCCATGCCCGAGTCCGCGCCCGAGCCGGCGAGGCCGATCAGATGCTCGGCGCCGATGTTGGACGCGAAGATCGACGAGCCGATCAGGAACCAGCCGGCGGTGCGGCTGGCGAGGAAGTAGTCGGTGGTGTCGCGCTCTTTCATCAGCGCGCACCACACGCAGATGGCCGTGTTGGCGACGAAGTACAGGGCGACGATCGTCCAATCCAGCGTCGAGAAGGTGACGGCTGTTCCGGTCATACAGTTCGGCCTCTTGGTGTTCGTGGTTGGAGCCGCGCGCTGCCTGTCGATGTGCTGGGTAAATTGTCTAAGTTATTGCCGTCGCGCGCCAGTCCTAATTGTCTAAGTTATTATGCGCGCATGGCGAGCAAGAAGAAGTTGGCAGGTCCGGAGGCGGCGCGCCGCAAGGCATTGCGTCTGCATGGGAGCATCGCGCGCGATCTGGGCGTGCGGATCGTTTCCGGCCGCGCCCGCCCGGGGGATATCCTCGATGGCGAGATCGACGCCAGCGACCGGCTCGAGGTCTCGCGCACGGCCTATCGCGAAGCCGTGCGCATTCTGGCTGCCAAGGGCCTGGTGGAGTCGCGTCCCAAGGTGGGCACGCGGGTCAGCTTGCCCGAGCGCTGGCACTTGCTGGATCCGGACGTCCTGTCCTGGATTTTCGAGCGTGAGCCGGACGATCGTCTGGTGCAGGGCTTGTTCGAGCTGCGCCGCATGGTCGAGCCGCAAGCTGCGGCGCTCGCCGCCGAGCGCCGCAGCGAGGCGGATCTGGCTGCCATGGCGCAAGCCCTGCAAGACATGGAACGACATTCGCTTGCGGTGGAGGAGGGGCGTGATGCCGATCAGAACTTCCACGCGGCACTGTTGCGCGCCAGCGGCAATGCATTCGTAGCGTCGCTGATCAGCGGGATCGGCGCGGCAGTGACCTGGACCACGATTTTCAAGCAGCGCCACCATCAGCTGGCACGCGATCCGGTTCCGGATCACGTGCGCGTCTATGAGGCGGTCCGGACGAGGAACTCCGCGGCAGCCCAGCGCGCTATGACAGCGCTGCTCGATCTGGCGCTGCTCGACACGACCGGTCCGCGCCGGCCGCGGAAGAAACGAGCCGGCGTCAAGGCGAAGGTTTGAGCGTAAGGAGATCCCGATGCCTGTTTCTGGAAAGTTGTTCATCGGTGCCGAACAGGTCGCGACCGCCGCCACGTTTCAGGCACGCAACGCGACCACCGGCGAGTCCATGCAGCCGTCGTTCAGTGCCGCCGGCAACTCCGAGGTGGAGCGTGCGGCTGCCCTGGCGTGGTCTGCCTTCGAGCCGTTTCGCAGTCTGGAGCCAGACGCGCGGGCGCGCTTTCTGGAAGCGATCGCCGATCGTATCCAGGCGCTCGGCGACGAGCTCCTCGAGCGTGGACACGCCGAGACGGGCCTGCCGATTGCGCGACTCACAGGAGAGCGCGGCCGAACGATCGGGCAGCTGCGCTTGTTCGCGGATGAGTTGCGCAAGGGCGGCTGGCTCGGCTTGCGCGTGGATCCGGCTATGCCGGATCGCAAGCCTTTGCCGCGTTCGGACCTGCGACAACGCAAAGTACCGTTGGGGCCGGTCGTCGTGTTCGGCGCCAGTAATTTTCCTCTGGCGTTCTCCGTGGCCGGTGGCGACACCGCCGCGGCGCTCGCGGCCGGTTGTCCGGTGATAGTCAAAGGCCACTCGGCGCATCCCGGCACGAGTGACCTCGTGGCGCAGGCGGTGACGGCCGCGGTCAAGGCGTGCGACTTGCCAGGAGGAGTGTTCTCACTGCTCAACGGCAATTCCCGAGCACTGGGTGCGGCGTTGGTCGCGCATCCGCACGTGAAGGCAGTGGGCTTCACGGGCTCGCGCGCCGGCGGCCTCGCGCTGGTGAAGATCGCGAGCGAGCGGCCTGAGCCGATTCCCGTGTACGCCGAGATGAGCAGCATCAACCCGGTATACCTGCTGCCCGCTGCGCTGGCCGAACGCGCCGAACAGCTCGCGCAGGACTTCGTCGGCTCGCTGACGCTGGGCGTCGGGCAGTTCTGCACGAATCCTGGCCTGGTGATCGCACTCGAAAGCGCGGATCTCGAACGGTTCATCGCCGGGGCAGGGGCTGCGCTCGGAAAGGTGGCTCCCGGCGTCATGCTGACATCCGGCATCCACGCCGCTTATGAACGAGGCGTACAGCACTTGCTCGACCACGACAGCGTGACGCTGCTGGCGCGAGCTGCCGAGTCGCAGGGCAAGTACTGCGGACGCGGAGCGCTGTTCTCGGTCAGCGCGCGCGACCTTCTACAGCACGCAGATGTGACGAACGAGGTCTTTGGTGCTTCGTCGGTGATCGTTCGATGTGCGACAGAAGCGGAAATGCTCGAGGTCGCGGAACATCTGGAAGGGCAGCTGACCGCGACGCTGCAGCTCACGGCTCAGGACCATGCACTCGCCGTACGCTTGCTGCCCATCGTCGAGCGCAAGGCCGGTCGATTGATCGCGAACGGCTGGCCGACCGGCGTCGAGGTGGCGCACGCGATGGTGCATGGCGGACCGTTCCCGGCGACCTCGGACGGACGCAGCACATCCGTCGGGAC
>DATEML010000053.1:0-19670 GCA_035275585.1 Steroidobacteraceae bacterium
CACGAACGAGGTGTCGATCTTCAGCTCGCTGAACGGCATCAGGTACAGCTGCTTGAGCGAGGAATAGCCGGTGCCGAAGTCGTCGATCGACAGGCCGAAGTTCTTCACGCGCATGCGCGTGAGCACGTCCATGGTCGTGCCCGGATCGAACATCGCGGCGCTCTCGGTCACCTCGAAGATGATCCGGCGCGCATCGGCGCCGACCTGGGCCGCCATGCGCGCGACCTGGTCCGGGAACGACAGATCGTTGAGCAGCTGCGGCGACAGGTTGATCGCGACCGACAACTCCAGGCCGGCGGCGTCCCAGGTCCGGCACTGCGCCAGCGACATCTCCAGCACCTGCTCCGTGAGGCGCCGGATCAGGCCGTTCTTCTCCGCCAGCGGAATGAAGCGCGCCGGCGAAATGAACCCGAGCGACGGGTGGTGCCAGCGCGCGAGCGCTTCGACACCTTCGACGATCCAGCGGTTCGGGCTGATGCGCGTCGCCTTCGGCTGGTAGTGAACCTGGATCTCCTGCGCATCGAGCGCCGCCGCGAGCACCGTCGGATTGATCGCCGAATCGGCGCGCAGACACTGGCGCAACATGACCTCGAGATCGGCGAGCAGGATCGGCTTCTGCAGCGCGCCGAGCATCGTCAGCCCCTGGGCCCTGCCGATCTGCTGTGCTGTGGCGAGCACGCGCTGGTCCATGCCGCTCGCGACCAGCACCTGCGCCTTGCTGCCGCGCTCGCCGAGATAGCGCAGCAACTCGATGCCGTCTGCGCCGGGCATCTGCAGGTCCAGCACCACGACGGTCGGCTGAAAGTCCTGCACGGCGCGGCGGAACGCGTCGGGCTCGGTGACCGCCAGGGACTCGAAGCCGAGGCCGGTCGCGGCCTCGGAGATGAACTCGCACAGATCCGGCTGATCGTCGATGACGAGCAGTTTGTTCCCCGGCTCAGGCAACGCGCGCCTCCCGGTCCAGCACCGTGCGGATGCGCATGGCGAGATCCTCGTTGCGATACGGCTTGTTGATCACGTCGGCCGCGGTCAGCCCTGCCGTACCGGCGAGCGCGCTGTTGTCGGCATAGCCGGTCGTGAACAGCACGTCGATATCCGGCCGCAGCTCGCGAGCGCGCTTGGCAAGCGCGGGACCGAGCATGCCGCCGGGCATCATGATGTCGGTGAACAGGAGATCGACGTGCTCGCTGCCCGACAGGATGCGCAGAGCGGCGTTGGCGTTCGGCGCAGACAGCGCGCGATAGCCGAGCTGCGACAACGCGGTGACCACCGTCTCGCGCAGGTCGGCGTCGTCTTCGACGACCAGGATCGTCTCGTTACCGCCGGGCGACAGCTTGGTCGTGACGATCGTGTCCTCGCGCACGCTCTGCTCTTCCATGCAGCGCGGCAGCAGGATCGTCACCGTCGTGCCCTCACCGATCGTGCTCTCGATCGTCGCGACGCCGCCGGCCTGCTCAGCGAAGCTGTCGACCATCGCGAGCCCGAGGCCGCTGCCACGCCCGGATTCCTTGGTCGTGAAGAACGGCTCGAATACGCGCTTGAGCACGTCCGGCTCGATGCCGACGCCGGTGTCGCTGACGCTGATCGACACGAACTCGCCCGGCTCGATCTCCGGGTGCTCGCTGCAGAAAATGGAGTCGAGATAGACGTTGCGGGTGCGCACCGTCAGCCGGCCGCCTTCCGGCATGGCGTCGCGCGCGTTGATCGCGAGGTTCAGGATCGCGTTCTCGAACTGGCCCGCGTCGACGCGCGTGTGCCACAGATCGTGCGCCTGCACCATGTGCACTTCGACCGACTCGCCGAGCGTGCGCTGCATGAGCTCGGTGAGACCCGAGAGCTGACGATTCGCGTCGACCACGACCGGATCGAGAATCTGCCGGCGCGCGAACGCCAGCAGGCGCCGCGTCAGGTCCGCACCGCGTACCGCCGCGCGCATTGCCGTATGTACCTTGCGCGCGAGCGTCGGCGTCTCCGAGACGCTGCGCTCGAGCAACTGCAGATTGCCGATCACCACGCCGAGCAGGTTGTTGAAGTCGTGCGCGATCCCGCCGGTGAGCTGGCCGATCGCCTCCATCTTCTGCGCCTGCAGCAGGCGCGCTTCGAGGCGCCGCTGCTCGGTGAGATCGTAGATGATCGAGAAGAAGCCGAGCACCGCGCCGCTCGCATCGACCTGCGGCACGTAGTGGTTCTGCCACTCGCGCATGATGCCGTGACGCATGCCGGTGTGCCGCGAGTGCACGCGCTCGCCGGCCATCACCTTGTCGACATACGGCATCACGGTCGCGAACATCTCGGTCGGCAGCAGCTCGCGCAGGCTCTTGCCGATCAGCTTCGTCGTCGACATGCCGACCCATTCCTCGAACGCGCGATTCACGTACGTCATGACGAAGTCGCGGTTGAAATAGTTGATCGGCGTCGGCACGGCGTTGAGCGTCTGCTCGAAGAAGTCGCGCGTCTCGCGCAGCTGGCGCTCGGCGACGACGCGATCGGTCACGTCCTGCAGGGTGCCGTGCAGGCGCACGATCTTGCCGTTGCGGCGCTCCGCCTTGATGATCATGCGCACCCACAGCTGCCGGCCGCGCGCGCTGGTCAGGCGCAGGTGCAAATCGCTGCTGGTGCCGGTGTCGGTCGCCTGCTGCGAGGCTTCGATCAGCTTCGCGCGGTCCTCGGGATGGAACATCTCGCGGCTGGCTTCGATCTCGATCGGCTGACCGAACGGCAGGTCGTGGATCGCGTACAGTGCCTCGGTCCAGTGAACTTTCTTCGTCTCGACGTCGTATTCCCAACCGCCGATGCGTGCGGTGGTCTGCATGTCCTTCAGCAGGTTGTCGAGCCGCACTCGCTCGCCGACGTCGTGGAACACCAGCACGGTGCCGACCGTCGCGCCCTGCTCGGTCACCGGCACGATGCGATACTCGACGGGCCGGAACTGGCCATTCTTCCGGCGCAGCAGCGCGCCGACGCCGCGCATGATGTCCGTCGTGTAGCGCACGCGGCGCACCGGATCGGTCCGGTTGTCGTCATCGCTCTGCGTGTTGATCAGGACGCGGTAGTCGAGACCCGGCAGCTCTTCGATTTCGTAGCCGAGGAGCTTCGCGGCCGCGGGGTTCGCGTAGCGCACCTGGCCGACGTTGTCGAGCTCGAGCACGCCCTCGCCCGCGCCTTCGACGATCGCCTGGTTGCGCCGGTGAGTCGCGGCGAGATCCTTGCCGCGCGACGGGCCGGCCTTGCTCGGGCGGCCGCGCAGCAACAGCCACACGAGCGGCAGTCCCGCAAGCAACAGGCCGGCGACGAGACCTGCGATCCCGGCGCCGGTGAGCAGTCCCTGCAGAGCGTTCATCCGAATCGCAGCCTGGCTTCGTTCAAGGTTTTTGTCCGGGCTCCCGGCCCGCGTACCAGTTCACCGCGTACTGCATCAGCTGCGCCGACGTGCGCAGCGACAGCTTGCGCTTGATGCGTTGCCGGTGCGACTCCACCGTCTTGACGCTGAGGTTCAGTGCTTCGGCGGTCTGCCGCGTCGACAGGCCTTTGCCGATCATGTGCAGCACCTGCAGCTCGCGGTTCGTCAGACTGTCGACCGGGTTCGAGGAGATGTACGCGCCGCCGGACGCGAACTTCTCGATCATGCTGTTGCCGACAGCTTCGCTCACGTAGATGCCGCCATCGAGCACGCGGCGCAGCGCCACCAGGAACTGGTCGGACGCGGCCTGTTTCATGATGTAGCCGTTCGCGCCGGCCGACAGCATGCGCTCGGCGTAGATGGCTTCATCGTGCATGGAGAGCACGAGCAGCGGCAGCGAGGGATAGTGCGCGCGCGCATCCTTCACCAGCTCCAGCCCGTCGCCCTGCTTGAGCGACACGTCGACGATCACGGCATCCGGCTCGAGCTCGCGGATCAGCGATTTCGCCTCGCGCGCCGTCTCGGCCTCGCCGCACACCTCCAGGTCGGATTCCGCCTCGATCAGGCGACGCAGGCCCTGCCGCACGATCGGATGGTCGTCGACGATCAGCACGCGTCGCTTGCGGTCCTTCGACACGCCGCTGCCGGACGGCCGGTGCGCAGGCTTGAACAGAGAGGGGCCAACGGTCATTGCATCACTCCTCGCAATTGTTCCTTGTAGTGTTCCGGCGGCGTCAGCCGGCCGCCGTGGTCAGCCGGCTGCGACGACGGGTGCGCCGCGCGCGGATGGGTTGTACCAGGGGTTCCAGTGGACATTCGCACACGATGCGCGTGCCTTGCGGCTCGGCCCGCTCGAAGCGGACTTCGCCGCCGAGTATGCGCGCTCGATACTGCATTATTTTGAGTCCCATACCGGCTGCGTCCACAGCGTCGATCGGCATGCCAGTGCCGTCATCGGTTACGGTCAGGCGCACCTTAGCGCGGGCGCCGTGCAAGTGCAGCCGTATAGTCCGCGCGCGGCCATGCCGAACCGCATTGCGTACGGCTTCCTGCGCGATCCGATAGAGGTGGTTCGCCAGCTCGGCGCCGAGCGGCCGGATCGTCTTGACCCGATGCGTGCAGACGATCTGCACACCGTAGAGCTCCGCCGCATGCATCGCCAGGCCTTCCAGGGCGTCCTGCAGGCCACCGCGTTCGAGGTTCACCGGCGACAGGCCGCGCGCCAGCGCGCGCGTGCTCTCGATCGCGTTGTTGACGAGGCGCGTGATGCCCTCGATTTCCGGCAGGATCGGTGCGTACTCGTTCGCGAGCCGTCCCGCGACGCCGCGCAGCATCAACGCGATGCCGGTCAGCTCCTGCCCGAGGCCGTCGTGGAGATCGTTGCCGATGCGGTACTGCTCGCGGTTCACCGCTTGCAGGATCGCGCGCTCGAGCTGTTTGCGCTCGCTCACGTCCTGCAACACCACGAGGCAATGGCTGCGCCCCGCGACGTCGAAGCGCGAGAGCAGCCCGGCTGCGGCGAAATGACTGCCATCGCTGCGCAGCCCGTCGAATTCCACGCGCATCGAGCCGTGCCCGTGCCGATCGCTCGCCAGCTCCCGCCAGCGCTCGGGCTGCTCGAACGGCCAGCCGGCGAGTGAGGTCATGGCGCGCCCGATCAGCTCGCCGCGGCGGTAGCCGAACATCGTGTCGAAGGCCGGGTTCGTGATCTCGACGATCGCTTCGTCGCTGACGACCGCGACGCCTTCGAGCATCGACTCGATCATGCGCGCCTGCGTGGCAATGGCACGCTCGGCGCGCACCTGCTCGGTGGTCTCCGAAGCGATCAGCGTGATCGCGACGATCTGCTGGTGCTGGCGGATCGGACTGATGCGGATATCGAAGTGACGCGCATCGCCGTCATCGAGCATCGCGGAGTAGCCGTCGACCTGGCCGGTGGCGAGCACGCGATGCATCGCCGCCAGCGCCTGCGGGTGCAGCTCGCGCGGGAAGAATTCGGTGACGGCCATGCCTTCCAGTTCCTGCGCGTTGCGGCGGCCGACGCCACGGTTCGCGAGCAGCACGCGCAGGCGCCGATCGAGCACGAGCACGTAGTCGGGAACCGACGCGATCAGCTCGCGCAAAGGCTCGCTCGCCCACGCGGCCGGCGACGACAGGTCGGTGGGCGCAGCTGCTGAGTGGACCGCGGGTTTTTTCGTCGCAACGCTCAAGGCCAGGCACCGGACGGGTCGAAGGACACGCCGCATGGTGTTGGAGGCCTCGTGTAGGGGATATCAGCTATTCCCTTAATGTCGCAGGCGACGCGCCAGTCATCGTACGAACCTGCGAACGGGCTCGCTCCCCGAATCCTTCAGGCGGAACAAGGTGTTGCCGGTTTGGGCGCTGCTCAGGCCGAACCCTGGCTCAGGCCCGGCCCACCGCCCCGGTCCGAGACCCACTGGGTGGCGTAGCGGATCAGCTCGCTGGTCGAGCGCAGGTTGAGTTTTTCGCGCATGTGGCGCCGGTGCGCGTCGACGGTCTTCATCGACAGGTCCAGCCGCTGCGAGATCTCGCGCGTGCTGATGCCCTCGCCGATCAGGCGAAACACTTCCAGCTCACGCTCGGTCAGCGCCGAGACGGGATCTTCGTCGACGCCGGGCGCGCGCCCGCGCGCGACCTGCGTGAGCAACCTCTCGCCCATCGCGGCGCTGACGTGCCGTTGACCGCGCGCGACTTTTCGCAGTGCACCAAGGAAGTCCGTGCCCGCGACGTTCTTCATGACATAACCGCTGACGCCAAGTCGCAGCAGCCGCTCGGCGTACAGAGCCTCGTCCTGCATCGACAGCACCAAAACCCGCACGCTGGGGTGCGAGCTGCGGATCCAGCGCACCAGATCGACGCCGTCGTCGGCGCCGAGCGCCAGATCCACCACGGCCACGTCGGGGTTCTGCGAGGCGATGGCGGTGCGCGCGTCCGCGATCGACGACGCTTCGCCCGCCAGCAGGAACTCGTTCTGGCCCGCCAGCAGCTGTTTCAAGCCCTCGCGGACGAACGGGTGATCGTCGACGATTACGATCCGGGTCTGTTCGGTCATGCGTCGTCCTCTGCAGACATACTGAGGCGAGTCTTGCGGCGGGTTCTGCGTGGGGCAATCCTCATTTTCCACGAGCGCCGCACAGTGATAGCGTTGCTGCCGGTCACGGACGGAAGCTCGACGGCATCTTATGAAGAAAGGTACGACCGCACCCCTGCGTTTCGTGCTGCTGGAGGACGATCCCAACGACGCCGAGCTGATCCGGTTGCAGCTGGCGAAGGACGGGATCGCGGTGGAGTGGCGGCACGTGGTCGCGGAGCGCGACTTCCGCGAGGCGCTCGTGGGCGCGCCGCCGGACCTGGTGCTCGCCGACTACACGCTGCCCGGCTTCGATGGCCTCGCGGCGCTGAAGATCCTGCTGCAACACTCGCCCGACATTCCCTTCATCTTCGTCTCCGGCTCGCTCGGCGAGGAGCGCGCCATCGAGGCGCTGAAGAGCGGCGCGACCGACTATGTGCTGAAAGACCGGCTGCAGCGTCTGCCGGCGGTGGTGATGCGCGCACTGATGGAGGCACGCGAACGGCGCGAGCGGCGCCAGGCCGAGGCGGCGCTCGAAGAGCAGCGCGTGTTGCTCAGCACGTTGATCGACAGCCTGCCCGAGATCATCTACGCGGTCGACACCGACAATCGCGTGAAGGTCGTGAACAAGGCGCTGCTCGACACGCTCAACCGGCGGCGCGACCAGGTAGTGGGCCGGACGCTCGCGGAGATCTCCAGCGACGAGAACGTCGCCGACGTCGAGGCGCAGGCCGCGACGACGATGCGCACCGGGCGGCCGCTCACCGACCAGGAGCGCGCGTGGATCTCGGCGGACGGCTCGGTGCGCTGGTTCAATTTCACGCACGTGCCGTTGCGCGATCACGGCACGGTTTCCGGCCTCGTGTGCACCGTGCAGGAAGTCACGACGCGGCGCGAGCTGGAACAGGAAATTCTCGAAATTTCCAATCGCGAGCAGCGCCGGCTCGGCAGCGACCTGCACGACGGCCTCGGCCAGGAGCTCACCGGTCTGTCGCTGCTGCTGAAGGGATTGGAGGTGCAGCTGTCGCGCGAAGCGCCGCAGTACACGTCGCACATCACGAAGATCACCGACCTGCTGGCGCACGCGATCCAGAGCACGCGCTCGCTCGCTCGCGGCCTCGCGCCGGTGAACCTGGAGCGCGGAGGCCTGCCGGAAGCTCTGAAGCATCTGGCGGCACGCTGCACGGACATGTACAGCCTGCAATGCACGTTCGGCAACGGCAGTCCGAAGCTGCCGGATCTGGAAGAAGGCGCGGCCACGCACCTGTACCGGATCGCGCAGGAAGCGACGACCAATGCCGCGCGCTACGCGCGAGCGAAAACGATCGCAATCGACCTGCGCTCGACCGGGCGCAAGCTCCAGCTCTCGATCGCGGATGACGGCATCGGGCTGTCGGCCGGCCTCGCCCAGCGCCGGCCGGGGATGGGCCTGAAGATCATGGAGTACCGCGCGCGCATGTTGGGCGGCACGATCAACTTCGAAGAGCCGAACCCGGGCACGCGCATCGTGCTTTCGGCGCCGCTGCACCTGTTGCGGCAGTCGAAGGACAAGCTGCGGCGAGCCGTGTAGCTCGGGCTTCAGCCCGAGCTACTTGCGCATGACCGGCACGAGCGTGTGATCCGCGCCGTTCCACACCTGGATGAAGTTCTCGATCTCCGCGGCCGGCATCGCTGAGGCGATGAAGTCGCCCTGCATGGCGTCGCATGCGTTCTGGTCGAGGAACTCGAAGATGTCGGGCTTCTCGATGCCTTCCGCACAGACGGTCAGCGACAGGTTGTGCGAGAGGTCGATGATCGCGCGCACGATCGTCGCTGCTGCCTTGGTGGTCGCGATCTCCGAGATCACCGAGCCGTCGATCTTCACTTCGCTGAACGGCATCTTGTAGAGCTGCGTCAGCGACGACGTGCCGGTGCCGAAGTCGTCGAGCGACAGCCCGACGCCCTTCACGCGCAAGCGCGTGAAGATATCCATCACCAGCTCGGGATCGTCGAGCGACGCCGCTTCCGTCACCTCGAGCGTGAGCTGCTCGGGCGCGACTTCGAATTCGCGGAAGATGCGCGTCAGGCGGTCCGGGAACTCCAGGTCCTGCACGAGGCGCGGCGAGAGATTGACCGCGGCCGCGAGGTCGAGCCCGCGCTGCCGCCAGTGACCGATCTGCCGGATCGCGTCGGTGAGCACGAAGTCGGTGACGCCGACGATCAGGCCGGACTGCTCCGCCAGCGGCAGGAACTCGCCGGGATAGAGCAGGCCGAGCCGCGGATGACGCCAGCGCACCAGCGCCTCGGCGCTGCGCACCTGCCAGTCGCCTCCCGCACGCACGACTTTTGGCTGGTAGTGAACCAGCAGCTCGTGCTCTTCGATGCCGCTGCGCAACTCGTCGACGGAGATGCGGGCGCCGGGTTCCAGGTGTTTTGCGAGCAAAGTTTCGATCTCCTCGAGCATCATCGGCTTCTGCAGAGTGCCGAGCATCTTCAAACCGAGCGAGTCGCCGAGCTGGCGCGCGCTGGCCAGCACGCGCTGGTCCATGCCGCTGGCGAGCAGGATGCCGGAAGTGACGCCCTGCCGGCCCATGTAGCGCAGCGCTTCGATCCCGTCCATCCCCGGCATCTGCAGATCGAGCAGGATCAGTGACGGCTGGCGATTGGCGAGCTGCTCGCGAAACGTCGCGGCCGTATCGGCCGTGATGACGTCGCAGCCGATTCCCTGGCCGATCTGCTCGATCAGCTCCAGGAAGTCGGCCTCGTCGTCGACCGCCAGTAACAGATTCCTCTCACGCCGGAACACGCGCATCCTCCTGTTGGCGCTCGACAGCCTACTCGGACGCGAGCGTCACGTCTGCCTGTGACGCCGCACGAAGTGACGGAAATCACAGAGACTTTTCGCCTCGATGACCGCTTTCAGGGAATGTCTTATTCGGGAAATGCTAGCGGGCGAGCCAGCCGCCGTCGACCGGAATGATCGTGCCGTGCACGTAGTCGGAAGCCGCCGATGCGAGGAACACGGCGGCGCCGCCGAGATCGGACGGCTTGCCCCAGCGGCCGGCCGGAATGCGCCCGACGATGTCGCGGTTGCGCTGCTCGTCAGCGCGCAGCGCGACGGTGTTGTTGGTCTCGAAGTAACCGGGCGCGATCGCATTCACGTTGATGCCGCGCGAGGCCCACTCGTTCGCGAGCAGCCGCGTGATGCCGGCGAGGCCGCTCTTGCTCGCGGTGTAGGACGCCGTGCGGATGCCGCCCTGGAACGAGAGCATGGAAGCGATGTTGATGATCTTGCCACCCCGCCCGGCCTGCACGAGCGCGCGCGCGACAGCCTGCGCCAGGAAGAACGGCACCTTGAGATTCAGATTCAACGCGGCGTCCCAGTCCTCTTCGCCGAACGTGAGCGCATCGTCGCGCCGGATGATGCCGGCGTTGTTGATCAGAATGTCGACGCGGCCGGCGGTCTTGATCGCCTGTGCGACGACATTCGCGGGCTCGTGGCGCCGCTCCAAGTCGGCATGCACTGCGTGGAACTTGCGTCCCGCCGCGGTTACACCGCGGTCGGCGTCCGCGGTGCTGGAGCGCGCGACGCCGACGATGTCCGCGCCGGCCTGCGCGAGTGCAATCGCGATGCCCTGCCCCAGCCCGGTGCTCGCGCCGGTTACCAGCGCCACCTTGCCATGCAGTGAGAACGGATTCGCCGGGTTCTGTGCGGTCATGGTGTTACTTGCGGGCAATCACTTGAGCTGGCAGATGTCGAGCACGTTCATGTCGGTGTAGTCGAGGTTCTCGCCGCCCATCGCCCAGATGAAACTGTAGCTGCGGGTACCGGCGCCCATGTGGATCGACCACGGCGGCGAGATCACGGCTTCTTCGTTGCACAGTACGAGGCTGCGCGTTTCGTCGGGCTCCCCCATGAAATGCAGCACGCGCTGCGCGGTCTTGTCTCCCGGCGGGCTTTCCAGGTCGAAATAGAAATAGACCTCGGAGCGGCGGTCGTGGAGGTGCGGCGGCATCGTATTCCAGACACTGCCGGGCTTGAGCATCGTCAAGCCGAGCAGCAGCTGCGCCGAGCGACAGGTCGCCGGCACGATGTACTGGTAGATCGTGCGCTCGTTCGACGTCTCGAGCGCGCCCCGCTGCAATGGCACGGCCTGGTCGATCGAAATCTGCACCGGCTCGAAGCGTGCGTGCGCCGGCGTCGAGATCAGGTAGAACTTCGCCGGCGCACCCGACGAGACCGCCGCGAACGTGACGTCCTTCGTGCCCATCGGCACGTACAGCCCGTCGCGCGGCGCCAGATCGAACGCCTTGCCGTCGAGCGTGACGCGTCCGGCGGACTTGCCGACATTCACGACGCCGAGCTCGCGACGTTCCAGGAACGGTTTGCCGGCGGCCGACGCAGGCTCGGTCTGATCCGGCAGGCGCAGCGCGCGCGTCGCAACCATCGCGCCGCCGATCACGAAGCGCTCGTAGTGTGCGTAGTTGAGAACGATCGCGTCCGGCGCGAACAGGCCATCGACCAGATAGCGGTCGCGCAGCTGCTGATTGCTGGCGCCGGCCATCATGTCGGGATGCGTTGCGTGATAGGTTTTCTTGAACATAGTTACAGCTTGTACGCTCGTTTCGGCAGACGATACGCAAGATCGACGATGACGTTGAAGTAGTAGTCGGCGGTGTCGGCTGCGAGGCTCACCTCGAGCTCGAACACTTTGGCGAACACGTAGTTCAGCCGCAGCGCGGACGGCGTGCCGCGAAACAGGTGAAAGCGCTCCGCGAACAAGCGCCACGCGGCGCGTGGATCGGCCGATGAAGGTCCGCTGCGTGAACCGACGCCGAGGGCGCCGAGATCGACGCCCACGCTCGTTGACGGCGAACCACTCCGGGTCAGTGTGACCGTGCGGGCTGGGATCGGCAGGTCCGCAACTTCGCGACACAGACGCTGCGCGACGCCGCGTGCGGTCGGCTCCGCCGGAAACAGTCTGTCCTCGTGCAGTGGAAGGGGCTTCGTCACTTTCGCTACGCGACCGATGTTGCAGTGCATTGCGCCCGGCGTGCGCCGGGGACCGCCAATTGTCCCGGCATGGTAACCGGTGTCATGGCTGGAGCCAAGCCAACTGCAACCGCACTCGGGTTTACTTGTGTGGCGGGCCCGAAGACTCGCGCACCACCAGGTGCGGCAGGACGGTCGTGGCCGTGATAGCGGGTCCGCCGTCGATCCCGGCGACCTTGGCGACGAGCTTTTCTGCGGCCATGCGACCCATGTCGCGGATCGGCTGGCGCATGGTCGTGAGCGAGGGGCACAGCCGCGATGCCAGCGGGCTGTCATCGAAGCCGACCACCGTGAGGTCGTCCGGAATCTTCACGCCGCGCAGATACGCCGTGCGATAGACGCCGGCCGCGGTTTCGTCGTTGCCTGCGAAGATTGCAGTCGGCCGCGGCGAGCGCGCCAGCAGCGCGTCGGCGCAGGCGGCGCCCGACTCGAACGTGTACGCACCTTCGGCGATGAACTCGGGCGGCAGCGACAGGCCGCGATCCGCGAGCGCGTTCGAGAAGCCTTCGAGCCGCTCGATCGCCGAACGATAGGTGCGCGGACCCATGATCATCGCGATGCGCCGGTGACCGAGCTTCGCCAGGTGCTCGGCGACCTCGGCCGCCGACTGCCGGTCCATCGACATGATCAGGTTCTTCGGATCGTCGAGCGCGGCGGAGATCACGCGGATGTACGGGCATTCCAGCTTGCGCAGCATGTCCGCGAGCACGGGATTCTCCGAGACCGGCGGCAACATCACGACTCCGTCCAGCTTCTGACGACTGATGAAGCGGCGGATGTCGACCAGGAAATCATCGCTGTGGCGATCGCACGGATGCACCACGAGCTCGTAGCCCGCGCGGCGCAGCGCGACGAGCGCGCCCTCCTGGAAGTTGATCACGTACGGCGCATTCGGGTTGTCGTAGATGAGCCCGATCAGAAACGAGCGCCGGAAGGCGAGCGCGCGCGCCTGCGGGTCCGGCGTAAAGCCGACGCGCTTGATGATCTCCGTGATGCGGGCACGGGTTTCCTCGCGCACGAACGGCGATTCGTTGATGACGCGGGACACGGTCTTCTTCGAGACGTTCGCGAGCCGCGCGATGTCGTTGATCGTGTGTTTGCGCTCGACGCTGATGGGAGCGGGCTGCCCAGACGCATGAGCACGGGGCTCAGGACGCGCTTTCGCTGGCTGTCGGACGATTCTGGCGGCGGATTTCTTGGGCATGCGGGGCGAATTGTGCCGGATCGGAGCGGCCTGGAATGGGGGCGGGCCGAACTGACACCGGTTTCCTCCAGGCGGTAAGATGCCCTATCTCCCATGGACAGCGCTACCCCCTCTCTGCCGCCCTGCTATCGCATCTCCACGCGCGATGACGTGGCGGTCGCGCTGCGCGATCTCGCGGCCGGCGAACACATCGAGCTGGAGGGTGTACCGATCGACCTGGTCGATGCCGTCCCACGAGGCCACAAATTCGCACTGCGGTGCGTGAATGCAGGGGAGTCAATCCGCAAGTATGGTCAGGTGATCGGTCGCGCCACGGCACAGATCGCTAGTGGTGCGCATGTACACACGCACAACCTCGCGACACTCCTTGCCGGCGTGGACGAGTATCGATTCTCGCCGCAGGCAGCCGCGACCACACGGGCACCTGCCGAGTCGCTGTCCTTCATGGGCTACCGTCGCGCGGACGGGCGCGTCGGCACTCGCAACGAGATCTGGATCTTGTGTACGGTCGGCTGCGTGGGCCGCACCGCCGAGCGCATCGCGCGGCTGGCCGCCGAACGCTGCAAGGATCGCGTCGACGGCGTATACGCGTTCCCTCATCAGTTCGGCTGCTCGCAACTCGGCGGCGATCTCGATCGCACTCGCAAGCTCATCGCTGCACTGGCGCGACATCCGAACGCCGGCGGCGTGCTGATCCTCGGACTCGGTTGCGAATCGAATCAGCTGGAGCCGCTGCTGCAGGAGATTCCGCAGTCGCAGCGTGGGCACATCCGCACTTTCGCGGCGCAGGCTACCGTGAACGAAGTCGAAGAGGGCCTGCGCCTCGTCGAAGAGCTTGCGGACGGTGCAGCGCGCGTCCGTCGCGAGCCGTGCCCGATCGGCACGCTCGCCGTCGGCCTGAAATGCGGCGGCTCCGACGGCCTGAGCGGTATCACGGCGAACCCGCTGCTCGGACGCGTCGCCGATCGCGTCACCAGCGCCGGCGGCACCGCGATCCTGACGGAGATTCCGGAGATCTTCGGCGCGGAGCGCCTGCTGATGGAGCGCGCCGCCGACGAGCGAGTGTTCGCGGGAATCGCCGGGCTCGTGAACGATTTCAAACGCTACTTCCTCGAGAACGGTCAGCCGGTGCACGAGAATCCGTCCCCGGGCAACATCGCCGGCGGCATCACGACGCTGGAGGAGAAATCGCTCGGCGCCGTCCAGAAAGGCGGCCGTGCAACGGTGACGCAGGTGCTGCGGTACGGCGAGCTCGTCGAGCGTCCCGGCCTCGCGTTGCTCGAAGCGCCAGGCAACGACGGTATTTCATCGACGGCGCTGGTCGCGGCGGGCGCGACTATAGTGTTGTTCACGACTGGCCGCGGCACGCCGCTCGGCTTTCCCGCGCCGACGTTGAAAATCAGCTCGAACTCGCCGCTGGCGCAGACCAAGCCGCACTGGATCGACTTCGATGCGGGTCGCATGCTCACCGGCGATCCGGATGCGCTGACCGAGGACTTCATGCGCCTGATCGTCGACGTGGCTTCCGGGCGCGCCGCGCGCAACGAGCTCAACGACGAACGCGAGATCGCCATCTGGAAGGATGGCGTCACGTTGTGACGGTGCTGAAGCAAGCGGAGCTGCGCGCGCTAGCCGCACGCGGCGTGCAAGTCCCGGCGTACGATCGCGACCGCGTCGCAATCGGCGTGGTCCACTTCGGCCCCGGCGCGTTCCATCGCGCGCATCAGGATTCGTGCAAGCGCTGACCGAGAGCTACACGCAGCTACTTCAACAGGTGCGGCAGCCATAGCGAGAGCTGCGGCACGTACGCCACGATCAGCAGCACGACGAACGAAGCGATGTAGAACGGCCAGATCGAGCGCAGCGTGTCGGTCACGCTGATGTTGCCGATCGCCGTGCCGACGAACAGCACGGAGCCGACGGGCGGGCTGATCAGCCCGATGCCGCCCTTGAGGATCAGGATGATGCCGAAGTGCACCGGGTCGATGCCGAATGCCTTGGCCACTGGCAGGAAGATCGGCGTGCAGATGATGATCATCGGCGCGAGGTCCATGAACGTGCCGATGACGAGCAACACGACGATCATCACGAGCAGAGCGCTGTATTTGTTGTCGGCCACGGCCGTGAGCACGTCGACGGCCGCGGCAGGGACCTGCAGATATGCGAGCAGCCAGCCGAACGATGCGGCCGCACCGATCACGAACAGGATCAGCCCGGTCGTGCGCACCGCGCCGGCGCACGTTTCGAGAAACACCTGGAGCGTCAGCCCCCGGTAGACGACGCCGGTCACCAGGATCGCGTACAGGACCGCGATCGCGGCGCTCTCGACGGCAGTGAATACGCCCGCGCGAATGCCGATGAAGATCAGCGCCACGAGCAACAGGCCGGGCAGCGCTGCGACGAACCGCACCATGACCTCGCGCCAGCCCGGGAACGACTCGACTGCGTAACCGCGGCGCCGCGCGATCGCCCAGCCGGTGATCATGAGGACGACCGTCAGCAGCAGCGCCGGCACGATACCGGCCGCGAACAGGTCCGCAATCGAGATCGAGCCACCCGCGGACGCCGAGTACAGGATCAGGTTGTGCGACGGCGGCACGAGCAAAGCGACGAGCGCTGCGGTGATCGACACGTTGACCGCGAAGTCGCGATCGAAGCCGCGCTTGACCATCTGCGGGATCATCGTGCCGCCGATCGCGGAAACGTCGGCGATCGCGGAGCCGGAAACGCCGCCGAAGAACAGCGACGCGAGCACGTTGACCTGGCCGAGGCCGCCGCGCAGGTGCCCGACCAGCGACGATGCGAACGCGATCAGCCGCTCGGAGATGCCACCGCGCATCATCAGCTCGCCGGCAAAGATGAACAGGGGAATCGCGATCAGCGAGGCGGTGTTCGCACCCGCCGCAGTCTGCTGCACCACTACGATCGCCGGAATGCCGAGATACGTCACCGTCGCGAGCGAGGCCGCGAGCAGCGCGAAGCCCACCGGCACGCCGAGGAACAACAGCAGGATCAGGACGCCGAAGAGGATTGCGATTGCCATAAGCGTATCAGCTGCTCGATCGAGAAGAGCGCGATCAGGACGCCGCCGAGACACAGCGGCAGGAACACGATGCCCTGCGGCAACGACGCGCCGGCGATCTCGTAATCCCAGGCGTCGATCATCATGTCGCCGCCCCAGAGCGCGAACAGGATTCCGACGCTGGCCGCGATGGCGCGCGCGATGAGCTGCATCAGCCGCCGCAACGCTGGCCGCGCGTGCTCGACGGCGATGAAGAAGCCGAAGTGCCGGCCGGAATGCACTCCGGCGGCGGCACCGAACATCATCGTCGTGCTCATGCAGAGCAGTGCCAGCGGCTCGGTCCAGCTCGGCGCGTCATTCAGCACGTAACGCGCGAACACCTGCCATGCCTGGATGCCTGCCATCGCAACGAGCGCGACGCCAGCGACGGCGATCGCGGCGCGCGCCAGAGGTGCGAGCGTGGAAGGCGGTGTCGCCGGCGCGTGACTCATTCGCAGTTCCTCAGGCGAGCGCGCGGATGCCGTCGAAGAGCGCCCGCAGCGCCGGGTCTGCGAGATACCGCTCGTGGATGGGCGCGGCAGCCTTGCGGAATGCGGGCAGATCGACGTCGTTCGCCTTCACGCCGGCGGCGAGCACGGCAGTCTGCGACTCGGCCTCCATCTTGTCCCACAGCGTGCGCATGTACGGCACGCTCGCCCGGGCAGCCTCCATCACGATCTCGCGATCGCGCGGTGAGAGCGCCGCGTAAGTGCGCCGGGAAAGCAGCAGCGCTTCGGGCGAGTACGAGTGATCGGTCTGCGACCAGTAGTGCGCGACTTCGAATTGCCGGCTGGTGTGGAACGTACGCCAGTTGTTCTCCGCACCCTCGATCAGGTGCGTCTGCATCGCCGAATAGACTTCGCCGAACGGCAGCGGTGTCGGGTTGCCGCCCAGCGCGGCGATCGCAGCAATGAAGATGTCGGACGGCGGCACGCGGATCTTCAGACCGTGCAGATCGGCCGGCTCGTGCACCGGGCGCCGCACGTTGTAGAACGAGCGCGACCCGGCGTCGTAGATCGCCAGTCCGATCAACTCGCGCTGCTGGAATTGCTCGAGCACCTCCGCGCCCGGCTTGCCGTCCACGGCGCGCCGCATGTGCTCGACGGATTCGAAGACGTAAGGCAGCGAGAAGACACGTGTCGAGGGAAATGCATTGTTCAGCGGCGCGAAGTTCACGCGCGTGATGTCGAGCGCACCGAAGCGCGCGAGATCCACCGTATCCGATTCGCGTCCCAGCTGGCCCGCGAAGTAGACACGAATGCGCAAACGGCCGTCAGTCTGTGCAGCGATGCGCTCGCCCATCCAGCGCACTGCCTGCACCGTCGGATAGCCGTCGACGTGCACGTCCGCGGCAGTCATCAATCCGTCGGCGCTGAGTGCCGCGGCAGTTCGCGAATGAACGGCGCACAAGGTTCCGAGGCCGATCAGTGCATCGCGCCGATTCATCGACGTGTGGCCCGCACCGCGCGGCAGCCGACTTCGCCCAGGCCCTGGAATACGCAGAGCGCACGCTGGCCCGGACGGATGTCGTGCACGCCGGTGATCATGCCCGTTGTGATCACTGCGCCAGCCTGCAACGGCCGGCCGCGTCGCGCGCATTTCGCCAGTGTGAACGCGAGAGCTCCGAGCGGTCCGTGACGCAGCGAGGTTACGCCGCGCCCGACGAACTCATCGTCGATGAACGTCTGCGCTGTTATCTCGTGGAGGTTGCGCCAGTCGCTCACAGCGGTGCCGACGACGACGCCCCAATTGTTGCCGAAGTCGGAGATGACCGCGCCCGGGCCGAGATCGTTCAGCGTCGCGAGCGGACTGCTCGCGATCTCGATGCCTATGCACACTTCGCCGGCGAACTCGGCAGCCTCCTCGATCGTCCACTCGGTCTTGTCGGACGGTGCGTCGCGGCCGACGCAGATCACGATCTCCGCTTCGACCGCAGCAAAGCCGCCTTCGAACACCGGGCAATCGACGCTGCGTCCGGGCGCGCCGACGCGAACGTTGGGCGCGAGGACCGGACCGATCAGGCGCTCTTCGCGGTAGTGCGCCTGGTGCGCCTCGGAGATGCGCGCGACTTTCCAGCCACCCAACGGCTCGGGCCAGCGCGCGAGCGCGAGATCCTGGCAGCGATACGCGGTCGCGAGATCGGGCGGCACGACGCCCGGATACTCGGGCAGCGCTCGCGCGCCGAGCCGCGCGCGCACGAATTGCTCCGCGATAGCGTCGGCGTCGCTCGATGTCGATTGCAGATGCACCGGACTGCTCGCCATGATGTTATTGCGGTATTGTATAGAGGAAACCGGTGTCATTTACCAGAGGGCCATCGATGCGCTCGCATCCTTCTCTGCTCGCGATCCTGCTGTTGACCGCAGCGCTGCCAGCCGCGCAGGCGGCGGACGATCTGCTGGCCTTCCCCGAAGCGCAAGGCGCGGCAGCGCATACGCCCGGCGGGCGCGGCGGCAAGATCCTGCGAGTCACGACTCTCGCGCCGAGCGGAACGGGCTCGCTGCTGGCCGCGCTCGAAGCGGACGGCCCGCGCATCGTCGTGTTCGAAGTCGGCGGCGTCATCGACCTCGCGCGGCACGAGATCAAGATCACCAAGCCGTATCTCACGGTCGCGGGCCAGACGGCGCCTGCACCAGGTATCACGCTCATTCGCACCGGCATCGATGTCGCCACGCACGACGTGGTGCTGCAGCACATCCGCGTTCGCACCGGTTCCGCCGAGGCGCCAAAGCGCGGCGGCTGGGAACCCGATGCGTTCTCGACGATCGGGGCGCACGACGTCATCGTCGATCACTGCTCGATGACCTGGGCGATCGACGAGAATCTGTCCGCCTCCGGTCCGCGCTTCACCGGCAAGACACCCGAGGACTGGCGCCGCGGCACCTCCTACCGTGTCACCTTCAGCAACAACATCGTCGCCGAGGGCCTGAAGTCCTCGACGCACTCGAAGGGCGAGCATTCCAAGGGCTCGCTGATCCACGACAACGCCTCGGACATCCTGATCGTCGGCAATCTGTACGCGCACAACTACGAGCGCAATCCCCTGTTCAAGGGCGGCGTGCGCGGCATGGTGCTCAACAACCTGATCTACAACCCCGGCCCGCGCGCCGTGCACTACAACCTGATTGCCGAGGAATGGCGCGGCCAGCCCTACCAGGTCGGGCAGATGACGCTGATCGGTAACGTGTTGCGCGGCGGCCCGAATACGCCGCCCGGGCTCGCGCTGTTCATGCTCGGCGGCTCCGGCGACATCGAGCTATACGAGGACGACAACATCGCGGTCGATTGGGTCGGACGCCCGTTCGAGAAGTTCGGCCGCTACACCACCTCGAGCGCGCGCATCGTGCCGATGGCACGGCCGGCGCTGCCGTTCAACGTGCAGTTGCTGCACGCGGCAGACGTGCAGGATGCGGTGATTCGCACAGTCGGCGCGCGGCCGTGGGATCGCGATCCGATCGACGCTCGCATCGTCGCCGACACCATCGAGGGTCGCGGCGAGATCATCGACGACCAGGCGCAAGTCGGCGGCTATCCGCAGTACCAGGAGACCCGCGCGCCGTTCGAGGAGAGCGAGTGGGACCTGAGGTACATGACGAAGAAGAAGTGACGGGGTGACGAGGAGGACGTCACTTCGTCACTCCGTCACTCCGTCACTGCTCCGCCGGCGGATACGCCACAATGACGACGAGTTCCTCGTCACCTTCCTGCCAGATCCCGACGTCGGCCCCCTCGTGCATGAATACCGCAGTGCCCGGTCCCACATCGACCTGGCGATCGTCGACCCGTAGCCGGGCGCGGCCGCTCACGACGTAATAGACCTCGTCGTGCGTGAGCACGTGCATGCCGATCGCGGAGCCTTTGTGCAGGGCACGCTTGCGGAAA
>DATEML010000054.1:0-4166 GCA_035275585.1 Steroidobacteraceae bacterium
TTTATGTATATACTGCGCCCGGACTAACTCGACATGGAGATCTACGACTATGGCAACCAAGAAGAAATCGTCCAAGAAGAAAGGCGGCAAGAAAAAGGCCTCTAAGAAGAAGTAGAACTTCTTCTGGACGATTGTGATGAAGACTGTGCCCGCGAAAGCGGGCACAGTCGTTTCCGGCCACTGCAAAACAAGGCATTTCCTGCACACACGCGCGAAGAGGAAACGACATGAGCGCTGAGTCGAAGAAGCGATCGGCAGCCGAAGCGGCACTGGCCTACGTCCCCGACAACGAAGTGCTCGGCGTCGGCACCGGCTCCACGGTCAACTTCTTCATCGATGCGCTGGCTGCGCGCAAAGTGCCGATCAAGGGTGCGGTGTCGAGCTCGGAGAGCTCCACCGCGCGTCTCAAGCAGCATGGCATCGAAGTCCTGGATCTGAACGCCGTCGGCGACCTCGAGGTGTACGTCGACGGCGCCGACGAGGCCGATCCGCAGCTGCATCTCATCAAGGGCGGCGGCGCCGCGCTGACCCGCGAGAAGATCGTCGCCGCGGCATCGCGCCGCTTCGTGTGTATCGTCGATGATTCCAAGCTGGTGCCGGTCCTCGGGCGGTTCCCGCTGCCCGTGGAAGTGATCCCGATGGCGCGCTCGTACGTCGCCCGGGAGCTGGTGCGGCTCGGCGGGCATCCGGTCTACCGCGAAGGGGTCGTGACCGACAACGGCAACCAGATCCTGGATGTCCACGGCCTGCAGATTGCGGATCCCGTCGGGCTGGAGCAGACGATCAATCAGCTCGCGGGGGTCGTGACTGTCGGCCTGTTCGCACGACGTCCGGCGGACATCCTCATCGTCGCGCGCGAGAGCGGCACCGAGACGAAGAAGAGAACGTAGGTCGCGCCTTAGCCCGACTCCGCTATCTCTCTCACCAGCGCCGGTCCGCGATAGATGAGACCGGTGTAGAGCTGCACCAGGTCGGCGCCCGCCGCCAGCGCCTCCTGGGCATGGCGGGCAGAATCGATTCCGCCTGCCGCAACGATCGGCACGCCGGCGCCGAGCGCAGCCCGCAGCAATTGCACCGCCTGCAGGGCAAGCGGTCGCAACGGAGCGCCGCTCAGTCCACCCGTCTGAGCACGCCAGCGCTGCGCGACGCCGCTGCGATTCAACGTCGTGTTCGTCGCAATGATGCCGTCGATACCCGACTCGCATGCGAGCCGTGCACTGCGCACGAGGTCCGCGGGTGCGAGGTCCGGCGATACCTTGACCAGCAATGGCACTCGCTTGCCAGTCGCCGCATGCATCTCGCGACGCGCTGCGCTCAGCGCGTTGACGATCGGCAGCAGCTGGTCGGGCTCCTCGAGCTGTCGCAACCCTTCCGTGTTCGGCGACGACACGTTGATCGCCACATAGTCCGCGTGCGGCGCGACGGTGCGGAAGCACTCGACGTAGTCATCGACCGCGCTCGCGATCGGCGTCGCAGCGTTCTTGCCTATGTTCACTCCGCATACGCCGGCGAAGCGCCGTCGTGACAGACGCGCTGCGACGATGCCCGCACCGTCGTTGGGAAATCCCATGCGGTTGATCAGTGCGTGCGAGGCGCTGACGCGAAGCAGCCGCGGGCGCGGTTGTCCTGGTTGCGGGCGCGGCGTCACCGTGCCGACTTCGATGAAACCAAATCCGAGCGCGCCGAGTGCATCGACGTAGCGCCCGTTCTTGTCAAAGCCCGCGGCGAGGCCGACGCGATTCGGAAAGCGCAGGCCCAGCAGCGTGACCGCAGTGCGTGGATCGGGAGCTCGATCGCGAATGAGACCGAGGGAGTGCGCACGCTGGAGTGCAGAGAGTGCAAATGCGTGGGCGTGCTCGGGCGGGAGCGTGAAGAGCAGCGGGCGCAGCAGCGGGTAGAAGTGCATCGGAAGAGACAAGTGACGGAGTGACGAGAGTGACGAGAGTGACGAAGATATCGCTCCGCTCGTCACTCCGTCACTCCCGTCACTCCCGTCACCCAAAACAAGAAGGGCCCGGTGAAACCGGGCCCTTCGTCGTTTTGGCTGGGGGACTAGGATTCGAACCTAGGTTGACGGAGTCAGAGTCCGTAGTCCTACCGCTAGACGATCCCCCAACAGCAGCAGCGGGATCTTAGCGCTTCGAGAACTGCGTGCCGCGGCGGGCCTTGCGGAAGCCGACCTTCTTGCGCTCGACTTCGCGCGCGTCGCGCGTCACGTAGCCGGCATCGCGCAGCGCCTTGCGCAGCGTCTCGTCGTATTCGATCAGGGCGCGGGTCAGGCCGTGACGGATGGCGCCGGCCTGGCCGGTGATGCCGCCGCCCTTCACCGTGACCTCGACGTCGAAGTTCTTGTCGAGGCTGACGGCCTCGAGCGGCTGCCGGACGATCATGCGTGCGGTCTTGCGGCCGAAGAACTCGTCGAGCGTGCGCTCGTTGATGCGGATGTTGCCGCTGCCTTTGCGCAGGAAGACGCGGGCGGTGGCGGTCTTGCGGCGGCCGGTGCCGTAATTGGACGTAGTCGGCATGGTGCGATGGCTCTGGGTCAGGTTCTCAGGTCAGATCTCGAGGGCCTTGGGCTGCTGCGCGGTGTGCGGGTGCTCGGCGCCCGCGAAGACGTGCAGCTTCTTGAACATCTTGCGACCGAGCGGGTTCTTCGGAAGCATGCCCTTGACCGCGAATTCGATGGCGCGCTCCGGATGCTTGTCGAGCAGCTTCTCGAGGCTCGTGGTCTTCAGGTTGCCGAGGTAGCCGGTGTGGTGATGATAGAGCTTGTCCGTCAACTTCCGACCGGTGACGCGGATCTTGCCCGCGTTGATGACCACGATGTGGTCGCCGGTGTCCACGTGCGGCGTATAGGCGGCCTTGTGCTTGCCGCGCAGGCGCACGGCAAGCTGCGAAGCCAGCCGGCCCAGCGTCTTGTCGGTCGCGTCGACAACATACCAATCGCGACGTACCGTAGCCGCATTCGCGAAGACGGTTCTCATTGAATTCTCCGGGAAAATCGTCAAGCCCAGGGCGAAAAGGCCGGCAAGTCTAAAGGACGACCCCCACCTTTGCAAACCCGGGCCGGCCTGATCAACCGACATATATAAATGTGCTCCTATACTGTCCCCATGGAGCACCTTCCAGACCGCCACTACGGTCCCGTCGACCGGCTGATCGGACCGATCGACCAGGCCCTGCGGACCCTGCTCGGCGGCAGTTCGGCCGCCCGGCCCTACCCGGCCGAAGGCATTGCCGAAACCGTCGATCAGCCCGGCGAGCGCCGGCACGCCGCCGCGCTGATGCGCGTGAATCATTCGGGCGAGGTCGCGGCCCAGGCCCTCTATCAGGGGCAGGCGGCGGTGGCCTCCAGCCCCTCGACCCAGGCGGCGCTGACCGAGGCGGCCCGCGAGGAAACCGACCACCTCGCCTGGTGCGCAACCCGCATCCGCGAGCTCGGCGGTCGCACCAGCCTCCTCAATCCGCTCTGGTACGCGGGCTCATTCGCGATCGGCGCGCTCGCCGGACTGGCCGGCGACCGCACCAGCCTCGGCTTCGTCGCGGAGACCGAGCGGCAGGTGGTCGAGCATCTCGAAGGACATCTGCTGCATCGCTTGCCGCAGACGGACGCTCGCACACGCGCGATCGTGCAGCAGATGAGCGCGGACGAAGAGCGTCACGGTAACAACGCGCTGAGCGCCGGCGGCGCGAAGCTGCCTGCAGCGGCGCGCGTACTGATGCAGGCGACTGCGCGAATCATGACGCGCACCGCGTACTGGTTGTAGCAGCAGCGTGCCACAGGTAAAGGCCGACAACGCTTGCGGTTCGGGTATATCCTGTATTAAAAGGCGCGCAAGACAAATGCTGTCCCGTGCCGCTCGATCAGTCGGTTAGCGAACACCAAAGCACAACACAACGGGGTGAGTATGGAAGAGGGCGCAAGGCCACTGAGCGATATTCCGGCGATCAACCGGTTCCTGAGCTACTGCCGGATTCGCACCGTGCCCTCCAAAACGGTCGTCATCCACGCCGGCGATCTCCCCGACGTCCTGTACTACATCGTCAGCGGCTCGGTCGAAGTCATGATCGAGGACGAGGAAGGCAACGAGATGGTGCTCGCCTACCTCAACAAGGGGCAGTTCTTCGGCGAGATGGGCCTGTTCTACGAGCAGCCGACGCGCAGC
>DATEML010000055.1:0-14081 GCA_035275585.1 Steroidobacteraceae bacterium
TGCCGTCCGGCGCTCGATACCAGAACGAGTATGCACGGGCGTTGCCTGCGATCCTGAGTTCGAGCCGAGTCGCCGCCGGTAGCGTCGCTGCGGCAAGCGTCTCCAGGCGCTCGCCTATCCTCTTCTCGACAAAGACCTCGACCGACGTGCCGATGCGACGGGTACCGAGGAAGTACCAATGCGCCTCGTTCTGAAATGCCGCGAGCCCCGCTGCCGTGCCCGCTTGCGAGGGCACGCGCAACTGTGTTGTCGCGTCGAACACCAAGTGCTGCTGACGACGTGCGAGAAGTGCAGGAGTCGCGACGTCATCGAGTCGCGTGACTTGCGGATCGATGCTGAGTGCGCCCGGAGTCCTGCGCAAGTCGAACCACTCCCGAGCGCGCAACTGCAACCAGCTCTTATCGAGCGCTTCCTCGTCGAACTCATCCCGCCACGTGAAGTTGCCGGACACAGGCTTCTGGTCACCTGCCTCCATGAAATTCGGCCCGCGCACCACCTGAGGAATCGCGCGGCCGTGCTCGAGGATGATTGGCCAGCCATCGCGCCACTTGACCGGCAATAGAAAGGTCTCTCGCCCCGTGTTGTAGTGCACGCCCTCGTAGGTACGCGTCGCGAGAAACGTCGCCCACCAGGATCCATCAGGGGCTTGCACCAGGTCGGCATGACCTGCATTCGTGATTGGCTGCTGGCGATCGGCCGGTAAGTCGCGCTGCGTGAGGATCGGGTTGCCCGCATACGCCTCGAACGGTCCCCACGGCGAGCGGGCGCGCAGCACGACCTGCGAATGCTGCGGGCCCGTGCCGCCTTCGGCGCAGCTCAAGTAGTACCAGCCTGCCCTCTTATATATGTGCGGCCCTTCGATCCAGATCGGGTTCGTGCTCGGCTCGACGCCGCCGTCGACCAGCACCTTGCGCGGACCTTGCAGCTGCAGTGTCGCCCGCTCGAACTCCTGGATCCAGATTGCGCGATGGCCGTCGTAGCGCGGCGTACCTTCCGGCGGACCATTGTTCAGCACGTACGCACGTCCATCGTCGTCGACGAACATCGACGGATCGATACCGCCCTCCAGCTCCGGCAACCACGTCGGATCGGACCACGGTCCCGCGGGATTCTTCGCAGTCACGACGTAGTTGCCGCCGCCGTCCACGAGCGTGTTGAACACGTAGAACAGGCCGTCGCGATACTCGATGCTCGGCGCAAACACGCCGCGCGACACACCGAGCTTGCTGAAGTCGAGTTGCGACGGTCGATCGATGACGTTGCCGATCTGCCTCCAGTGAACCAGATCGCGGCTGACGAAAACCGGGATGCCGGGGAAATACGCAAACGTCGAGTGGACCAGATAGAAGCGATCGCCGGCGCGCGCGATGCTCGGATCCGGATGGAAACCGCTCAGGATGGGATTGCGGTAGTGCCCCGGCGGCAACGGCTGCTCGAAGGCAGCATCGCGTCCGGTGTACTCGAACCAGTCGTAAACGACTGGCTCGGCTTGCGCGAAGCTGCCAACGAACAGCGCGCCGAACGCAAGCAACAGACGACGGAGCATCACCAGTGCCACATCGTCCCGTCCGCCAGCCGCTCTGGAGTCATGGCTGAACCTCGATCTGAAACGGACCGGCCGGGAGTCGCGCCGTGTCGAACAAAGTGCAGACGGGGCTGTCGGCCCAGCAATAGCGCACGCGAGTCGCCGCCGCGAACTCGGCCGCATCGAGGTAGACGCGTTCGCCTTCGATTGACGCCTTGCCGTAACGGCATGAACCTGCATCTCGTGTGCACAGCTCGAAGCCGATTGGTCCGTCTGCGCCGTAAGCAATCAAGTGATCGGCGACGTCGCCGAATGTCACGACGACGTCCGTGCCGTTTCGGCGCGCGCTGAGCGCGACGGGACCTGACGGCGCGATCTGCTCGCCATAGACGACGCGTCGCGCAGCTCGTGCCAGGCGGCGCCCGACTTCCTGCTTGTTCGGTGGATGAATGTCATAGCGCTCGCCGATATCGATCGCGATGGCGAGGCCAGCATGCACATCGTTCGCGACAGCCAGGCGTTGCGCTTCGCGCACTTCCGCCCAACCGCTGTCGGCTGGCGCCGTCGGCGGCTGTCCGTAGTTCGCCAATTGCACGATCAGAAATGGCAGCTCCGCGCCGAACTTCCCGCGCCAGTCGGCCATGAACCGCGTCAGCAGGTCCCGGTAGGTTCTGGACGTGGCGGTGTTCGCCTCGCCTTGGTACCACGCGACGCCGCGCATCGATAGATCGCCTAGCGGCGCGATCATGGCGTTGTACAGAGCAGTCTTGCCGCGCGTCGGATCCCACGGGGGACGCGGTGGCTCCTCGATTCCCGCGGGAGGAAGCTGGTAGCGCCACTCATTGTCGAGGCGCACGGTCGAACCGTCGGTGAGCTGCAGCGCCACGGGACCGACGAGTCCGCCGAATGAATACGTGTCCAGGACATTCACGACGATGACGTTCTCGCCGGCCTTCAGCGTGCCGCGCGGCAACCCATATGCGCGTCCGGGACCCGGCAGAATCACCGGCTCTGTATCGGCCTGCGATGCTCCAGCCGCGCTGCCGATCGGCCTGCCGTTGATCCACGTCTGATCCATTTCGTCGACGTTGCCCAACGACAGCACGGCCTGCTGCTGCGCTTGCTCGGCAGACAACGTCACTGTCGTGCGATACCACAGCATGCCGTCGTAGCTCGACAGCTCCGGGACGCCCCATTGTTCCCAGTATCCGAGTGCGCGTGGCACGACGCGCCACGCTCCGGCTGGCTTGACGGCCCACGGCGCGGACTCACGGCGGCCTTGCGTTCGTTGCAGCCACCATGCTTCCCACATCACGCCCCAACGCGCGTTTGCCGCAGCGGGTCGTTCCGCGTACAGCGCGAGAACATCGAGTGCAGCGTCGTTCCCTCCTGCTGCGCGCAACGCCGCTTCGCTCATCCAGGTCTCGATCCTGGATCCACCGAACGCCGAGACGATCAGACCCATCGGAACGTCGACCGTCTTGCGCAACTCGCGCGCAAAATAGAAACACGCAGCCGAGAAATCTGGCACGGTCGCGGGGGTTGCGACCTTCCACATCACCGGCTGCGCGAACCGATCGAGAGGGTGCGGGCTGCTGGTCTCCGCTACCGTCAGCATGCGAATGGCATCGTTCGCCGAGTTTGCGATCTCAGAGCGGGAGTCGAGCGAGCGATGCACTTGCAAGACCATGTTCGACTGTCCGGAGCACAGCCACACGTCGCCGGCGAGCACATCGCTTGCGGTCTGAACCTGCCCCGACTGAGTGCGGACCGCGAGCTCGTGAGGGCCACCGGCCGGAATCGCGCGCAGCGTCGCATGCCAGTGTCCGTGCTCGTCAGCTCGAGCCGAGGCAGTCTGGATGCCAAGCGAAACACTGAGCGTCTCGCGCGGCGATGCTTCGCCCCACACGTTGATCGGTTGGTCGCGCTGTAGCACTGCGTGATCCTGGAACACGGGGTTCAGCAGCGTTGCGGCGTTGCCGGCGCCGGCAATGCTCAAGCACGCAAGCGCGCACAGTCTAGTGCCCGGGCGCATACGGAAAGCTCAGTGACTCGTAGTAGTCGAGCGAATGCTCGGGCGGCGGCGTGCCGAACGGAATTGGCCGCTGTGACAAGGTCTGGAAGTATGCGACGCACGCGTCGCGCCACCACGTCGCCTCCTGCTCCTGGATGCGCAGGAACGTTGCGACTTGCTCGCGACGTTCCGCATCCACCAGCGGTCCGACTTCATCCCAGGTCTTGCGCATCTCACGCACGACATCTACGCCGCGCGTGTAGCGATACACGAGCTCGTCCCAGAGCGTGCGGCCCGAATGCATCCGATAGCTCCAGGGAACATGATGGAACCACAGCAGATAATCTTCCGGGACGCGCCGCAAGTCGCCGAATTCCGCAGCGACGGGTGCGGCGTACTGCGCGACGGCGTTGCTGCCACTCGCACTGCGATCGAAACCGATGCCTTGCGCGTCCGCGCGATGAAAATACACGGGCGTCCAGTCGGCACGCCTGCCGCCATCGAACCACGGCTGCGGGCCGTAGTGATGACCCTCGGCCATCAAGTGGTGCAGCCCGAGCGGCGTCATGTAATCCACGACCGCCTGACGCGACCTCATCATCATCGCGACGACTCGCGCCACGAACATCGCGTCGTTGCTGAATGTCATGCGCACCCAATCGTGCGCGATGTCCTCGGCAGACGAGGTCGGGCTCCACGCGAGCCGGCCGAACGCATACCAATTGGCCTGATCGAACTGCGAGCCGCTCCAGTTTCGATCGGTACCAATGTTGGCAACACCGGCGATGCCGGTGTGTGCATAGCCGTGCAGCGAGCCATCGATGACCTTCGCAACCGTGGACCCCGGGCCGCGCGCGTAAGTGTCCGCGCGCAGCACTTCCTCGTACAGCGTGCCCAGATACGCGAGATGCGTTGCGAAGCCGAGATACTCTTTGGTGATCTGCACTTCCAACACGAGCGGCGTGCGCGGCATGGCGCCAAACAGCGGATGGAACGGCTCGCGCGGCTGGAAATCGATCGGGCCGTTCTTGACCTGCACCATCACGTTGTCGCGAAACTTGCCGTCCAGCGGCTTGAACTCGCTGTAGGCCTGCTTGGCGCGATCGTCCGGTTGCTCGTTGGAGTAGACGAAGGCGCGCCACATCACTACACCGCCGAAAGGTGCGACCGCATCGGCGAGCATGTTCGCGCCGTCGGCATGCGAACGTCCGTAATCCTGCGGCCCGGGCTGACCTTCGGAGTTGGCCTTGACCAGGAAGCCGCCGAAGTCGGGGATCGAGCGGTATATTTCGGCGGCCTTGGCGCGCCACCACTGCTTGACGGCCGGGTCTGCTGGATCGGCCGTGCGCAAGCCGCCGATCTCGAGCGGCGCCGCGAACCGTACCGTCAGCAACACGCGGATGCCGTAGGGGCGCAGCACACTGGCAAGCGCCGCTGCCTTCGCCAGGTAATCGGGCCGGAGGCTGACCGCGTTCGAATTGACGTTGGTGAGCACCGTCGCATTGATGCCCAATGAAGCGTTCGCACGGGCATAGTCGACGTAGCGCGGATCGATGTAATCGGGAAGCTTGTGCCAATCCCAGATCGACTGGCCGGCATAGCCGCGCTCGACGCTGCGATCGAGATTGTCCCAATGATCCAGAACGCGCAGCTGGATGGCTGGCCGCTCCTGCAGCTCCAACCGGTCTAGAGGCTGCCGGGTCTGCATCAGGCGCAGCAGGTGAAAGACGCCGTACAGAACGCCCACATCGTCTTCCGCAGCAATGACCAGAATGGCATGCCCATCGCTCGTGGTACTGCGAATCGCATACCCCTGCGATCCCGGGGGCGGCAACGACAGCGGCAGCTCCGCGAGCAACGGCAAGGAGCGCCGGGTACCGATGACGAGTGCACCGTCTTGCGATACACCTCTTACCGAGACGAGCGAAACTCCGAGCAGTCCCTGCAGCCCGCGTTCTATTTCTGCACGTGCCACCCGCAGCGTGGGCGATGCACTTCCAGCGACGAGTTGCGTCAATGCCGCGCGGTAGCGGTCCGCCCAGGGCTGTTCGACAGGCCGGTAACGCATCCACACGTCGTAGCCATCTTCGGCCGAGGCGACCGACGCTGCCGCGAGCCCCGCGACCCACAGCACGACCACGAGGCATACCACCCGACGAGCGCCCACGCCAGCCACCGCCAACGTTACCAGTGCACTGGTAACGGTAACACGCCGAGCTTATTTGCTTCCACCTGCGGGCAGCGTGAGCAATAATCCGGCCCATGCGAGTAAAGAACGCCGCGCGCACCGAGCGACGCAAGGGCGATGCCGTTACGATCCACGAGGTCGCACGGCACGCTGGCGTCTCGCCGATGACTGTGTCGCGCGTGATGAACAGCAACAGCAACGTGCGTGACACGACGCGCGAACGCGTCATGCGCGCTGTGCGCGAGCTCAACTACACGCCGAACGCCGCCGCTCGTTCGCTGGCTGCCGCGCAAGGGACTCGCATCGCGCTCATCTACACGAATCCGAGCGCCGCTTACTTGAGCGAATTGCTCGTGGGTGCACTGGCCGGCGCCGGCCGCACTGCCGCTCAAATCGTGCTCGATACCTGGGACCACATGAGCCACGCCGCTGAGCGTGCAGCGGCGCGCAAGATTGCGCAGAGCGTCGCTGGGGTGATCCTGCCACCGCCGCTGTGCGAGTCGAAGGTCGTGCTGTCCGAGCTGACTGCCGCCGACATTCCTGTAGTCGCGATCGCGTCGGGCCGTTTTCAGACCGACTTGTCGAGCGTGCGCATCGACGACTTCCGTGCAAGCCACGAAATGACCGAGCATCTGATCGCCCTGGGCCATCAGCGCATCGGCTTCATTCGCGGCGATCCGAATCAGACGGCGAGCGCCCTGCGCTACGAAGGCTTCCAGGCTGCGATGACGCAAGCGGGCCTGGCGATCGATCCCGCGCTGATCCACCAGGGCTACTTCACCTATCGCTCCGGCTTGGAAGCCAGCGAAAAGCTGTTGAGTCGCAAAACCCCGCCGACCGCGATCTTCGCCAGCAACGACGACATGGCCGCCGCTGCCGTTTCGGTCGCGCATCGCCGAGGCCTGGACGTGCCCCGCGACCTGTCCGTCGTCGGCTTTGACGATACGCCCATTGCGACGACGGTCTGGCCAGAGCTGACGACCGTTCGCCAGCCGATCGCTGCCATGGCTGGCTCCGCGATCGAGCTGTTGTTGCGCAGTATCCGTCTGCGCAAGGACGGCGAAGCGCGCCTGGTCTCGGACCACGTCATGGCCCACATGCTGATCAAGCGCGATTCCGTGGCAGCCCCGCGCAAGAGCTGACCTTCCAGGCCGCCGGGCGCCCCGGCGACCGGCGTGCGACTTGTATTCTGATAGCGCTACCACTACCCTGCTGAACGACGGCCCTTTGGCTGAGACAGGCCCGTGACGGTGCCAGGCGTGAATCTCGTTCAACACCTTCCGAAGGACTGGCGTGACGCGCTACTGGTCGGCCGCCTGGATGCGGGCGCCGGCCCCGCCACCGTCATGGTCGTCAACGGGCGCGTCCGCGATGTTTCGCGCAGCGCGCCGACGGTAAGCGAGCTGCTGAACGCGTGGTCCGGCTCGGTGCCGGCCGGCGAGGATCTCGGTTCCTTGGACGAGCTGCCGATCACGGCGGCCTTCGCCGGCGAGCCTACACTGCGCATGCTGGCGCCGTGCGACTTGCAATGCATCAAGGCTTGCGGCGTCACCTTCGCCGTCTCGGCCGTCGAACGAGTCATCGAAGAGCGTGCACGCGGGGACTCGGCGCAGGCGCAAGCTATTCGCGATGCGCTCGGTCAGAAGGTCGGCGCAGACATCCGCGCGGTGCGGCCGGGCTCGGCCGAGGCAGCACGATTGAAGGACGCGCTGATCGCCGATCGTCTCTGGTCGCAGTATCTCGAAGTCGCAATCGGGCCCGACGCAGAAGTGTTCACGAAGTCCCCGGTGCTGTCGTCGGTTGGCTGGGGCGATTGGATCGGCGTGCGCAGCGAGTCGCAGTGGAACAATCCTGAACCGGAGATTGTGCTGGCGTGCGATGCGCGCGGCCGCATCCTCGGCGCCGCTCTCGGCAACGACGTGAACCTCCGCGATATCGAAGGACGCAGCGCTCTGCTCCTCGGCAAAGCCAAGGACAACAATGCGAGCTGCGCGATCGGGCCGTTCATCCGCTTGTTCGACGGGCGCTTCACGCTCGATGAGGTCCGCAGCACCGTGGTCGCGCTACAAGTGCAAGGCGTCGAGGACTACTGTCTGGAAGGCAGCAGCTCGATGTCGCTCATCAGCCGCGACCCCGCCGATCTGGTGCGGCAGACACTCGATCAGCATCACTATCCGGACGGCTTCATGCTGTTCCTGGGCACGATGTTCGCGCCGACGCAGGATCGCGGCGCGCCCGGGCGCGGCTTCACGCACAAGTCCGGCGATATCGTGCGAGTCTCTGCACCAGCGTTGGGGACACTCGTGAACAAGGTAACGACCTCGCAAGAGGCACCGCCGTGGCAGCTGGGAATCGCCTGGCTGATGCGCAATCTGGCACAGCGAGGGTTGCTCCCCCGTTCGCAGGAGGATCGATGACTGCGCACTCCGTCTATCCCTCCTTGCGAGACAAGCGCGTCGTCGTCACTGGCGGCGGTTCGAGCATCGGCGCGGCCATCGTCGAGCGTTTCGCTCAACAAGGCGCTCGCGTCGCATTCCTCGACATCGCGGAGACGGACTCGCGCGAGCTCGAGCGACGTCTCGCGGACAGCGAGACGCCGCCGCGCTATTACAAGTGCGACCTGACGGATACCGCAGCGATCCGCGAGCTGTTTCCGCGCATCCGCAGCCAGCTCGGGCCGATCGACGTGCTCATCAACAATGCAGCGAACGACGATCGGCACAACGTCGAAGAAGTCACGCCGGCCTATTGGGAGGAGCGCATCGCGGTCAACCTGCGCCACTATTTCTTCTGCGCGCAGGCCGTCATCGCCGACATGAAGACGGCTCGCGCCGGCACCATCTTGAATCTCGGCTCAGTCTCCTGGCACCTGGCGCTGCCGGGCCTCGCCATCTACCAGACGGCGAAGGCGGGCATCGAAGGCTTGACGCGCGGGCTGGCGCGCGACCTGGGCGTGTTCGGCATTCGCGTCAACTGCGTCGTGCCCGGCGCGGTGCGTACGCCGCGACAAATGAAGCTGTGGTTCAAGCCGGAAGAAGAAGCGCGCACGATCGAGCAGCAATGCCTGAAGGTACGCATCGAGCCGCACGACGTCGCCGCGATGGTCCTGTTCCTCGCGTCGGACGACGCGCGCATGTGCACGTCACATGAGTACTTCGTCGACGCCGGCTGGCGTTGAGTGCGTCTGGGCGCTCGCTGCCAAGCTCGGCGAGGGCCCGATCTGGTCGGCGCGCGAACGAGCGCTGTGGTTCATCGACATCAAGGGACGCCACGTTCATCGCTACGATGAAGTCACTCGCGCGACACAGAGCTGGCGAGCACCGGAAGATGTCGGTTTCATCGTAGCTGTCAGCGGCGGCCGATGGATCTGCGGTCTGAAGAGCGGGCTCTACCAGTTCGATCCCGACGGCGGCAGATTCCACCTGCTCAGACTCGTCGATGCCGAGCACCCGCGCAATCGACTCAACGACGCGCACGTCGACGCTGCCGGTCGGTTGTGGTTCGGCACGATGGATGACGATGAGGCCAGCCCGAACGGGGCGCTGTATCGCTTCGATGGGAAGCAACTGCACCGCTGCGACGACGACTACGTCATCACCAACGGGCCCGCAACGAGTCCGGACGGACGAACGCTCTACCACATCGACACGCTGAAGCGCGTGATCTACGCGTTCGCTCTCGCCGCCGACGGCGCATTATCGAAACGACGCGTGTTCGCGCGCCTGACCGAAACCGACGGTTATCCCGACGGTCCGGTCGTCGATGCAACGGGCTGTATCTGGGTCGGACTGTTCGGCGGCTGGGGCGTCAACCGCTATTCACCGGCGGGCGAGCTGCTCAGCAAGCTTCCCTTACCGGTCGCAAACTGCACCAAGGTCGCCTTCGGCGGCGACGATCTGCAAACGCTGTACATCACGACCGCCTGGAAAGGTCTCACCCCCGAGCAGCGCGCGCAGCAGCCGCTTGCAGGTGGACTGTTCGCGGCGCGGGTGGATACGCCGGGTCTGCCGGCAAACCTGTTCGCTCACTAGCGTTGAGCGGCGCCGGCTGGCTAGTGACATTTTGTCTGAGTATTGAAATACTGCGGTTCCCTGGTCTCGGAGGTCGGCATGGCACTCGGTCGGGCCCGACGCTGGATAGCGGTCCTGGTCTCGCTGCCGGCATTCAGCCTGCCCGCACTTGCTCCTGCCGCTGTGGAAGCAAAACGCGTGGACTTCGGCACGCTGCAAGACGGCACGCGCGTGGCTGCGGCCGAGCTGTCCAACAGCGCCGGCATGTCCGTGCGCATCATCGCATTGGGCGCTGCGATCCAGTCGCTCAGCGTTCCCGATCGTCGCGGCGTGAGCGAGGACGTGGTCCTGGGCCACGACTCGCCGCGCGAGTACGTGCAGAAGCCGCAATACTTCGGCGCGACGGTCGGTCGCTACGCCAACCGCATTGCGCGCGGCAAATTCACGCTCGATGGCCGCGAGTACACGCTGGAGACGAACGACGGGCCGAATCATCTGCACGGCGGAGTGCACGGTCTCGACAAGGTGCTGTGGAAGATCGACGACGTCAGCAGCGGCCCACCTGCGCGCGTCGTACTCAGTCACGTGAGTCCGGACGGTGCTGGCGGCTATCCCGGCACACTGACGATCACCGCCGCCTACACGCTGAACGAGCGCAATGAGCTGGCAGTGGAGTACCGTGCGAGGACGGATCGGCCGACGATCGTGAACATCACCAATCACTCATTCTTCAACCTCGCTGCCAAAGGCGACGTGCTCGGTCATCGACTCAAGCTGTCCGCTGACAGTTACATGCCGGTCGATGCAACACTGATCCCTACCGGCGAGCGCCGCAACGTCGCCGGCACGCCCTTCGACTTTCGGCAACCGCGCACCATCGGCCAGTCGATTCGCGTTGGACGTGACGAACAGCTGCGCATCGGGCGCGGCTACGATCACAACTTCCTGATAGCCGGTGAGCCGAGCCCGCAGGGGCTGCGATCGGCAGCGTGGCTGGAAGATCCGATGTCCGGCCGCGTCCTGGAAGTGCTCACGACTGCGCCAGGCGTGCAGTTCTATTCCGGGAATTTTCTCGACGGCACGGTCGTCGGCAAGGGCGGTCGCATCTATCGTCAGGGCGATGCGCTGTGCCTCGAGCCGCAGCTGTTCCCCGACACGCCGAATCATCCTGATTTTCCCAGCGCGCGGCTCGATCCGGGCCGTGAGTACGTGAACATGATGGTTTTCCGCTTTTCGGTTTCACGCCCATGACTCACTCCCACGACGATGACCGTATGGCCACGCGGCGCCTGCGCTCGCGCGCCTGGTTCGATGATCCCGCCAACACCGACATGACAGCGCTCTATCTCGAGCGCTACATGAACTTCGGCTTGTCGCTCGCCGAGCTGCAGTCGGGCAAGCCGATCATCGGCATCGCGCAGACCGGCAGCGATCTGTCGCCGTGCAATCGTCATCATCTGGTCCTTGCCGAGCGCGTACGCGAAGGCGTGCGCGAGGCAGGCGGAATCGTGCTGGAGTTTCCGGTGCATCCGATCCAGGAGACCGGCAAGCGGCCGACCGCCGCCCTGGATCGCAATCTCGCTTACCTCGGCCTGGTCGAAGTGCTGTTCGGCTATCCGCTCGATGGCGTCGTGTTGACGATTGGCTGCGACAAGACCACGCCGGCGTGCTTGATGGCCGCGGCGACGGTGAATCTGCCGGCGATCGCGCTGTCGGTTGGCCCGATGCTCAATGGCTGGTACAACGGCCGCCGCACGGGCTCGGGAACGATCGTGTGGCGTGCGCGCGAGCTGCTTGCAGCTGGCGAGATCGACTATCAGGGCTTCATCAAGCTCGTCGCGTCGTCGGCGCCTTCGACCGGCTACTGCAACACGATGGGCACTGCGACCACCATGAACAGCCTGGCTGAAGCGCTGGGCATGTCGCTGCCGGGCTCGGCTGCCATTCCGGCGCCGTTGCGCGATCGGCAGGAAGCTGCATATCTCACCGGCAAGCAGATCGTCGAAATGGTCGCTGCCGATCGCAAGCCGTCCGACATTCTGACGCGTGAGGCATTCATCAACGCGATCCGCGTCAACTCTGCGATCGGCGGTTCCACGAACGCTCCGATCCATCTCAACGCGCTCGCGCGACACATCGGCGTCGAGCTGACGCTCGCCGACTGGCAGACGTACGGCGAGGACATTCCGCTGCTCGTGAACCTGCAACCGGCCGGCGAGTACCTCGGCGAGGACTATTACCGGGCGGGCGGTGTCCCGGCAGTAATCGCCGAGCTGACGCGACAGGGGCTGATCCATGAAGCGGCGCTGACAGTGAACGGCCGCACCATCGGCGAGAACTGCCGGGACGCGAGGATTCTCGACACCGAAGTGATCCGTCCGTTCGGACGGCCGCTCAAACAGAAGGCTGGCTTCACGGTGCTGCACGGCAACCTGTTCGATGCAGCGATCATGAAGCTCAGCGTCATCTCCGACGATTTCCGAGCGCGCTATCTCTCGAACCCGGCCGATCCGCTCGCCTTCGAGGGGCGCGCCGTCGTGTTCGACGGACCGGAGGACTATCACGCGCGCATCGACGATCCCGCGCTCGCTATAGACGATCGCACGTTACTGTTCATGCGCGGCACCGGGCCGATCGGCTATCCCGGCGCGGCCGAAGTGGTCAACATGCGGCCGCCGGCCGCGCTCATCAAAGCAGGTATCCATTATTTGCCCTGCATCGGCGACGGGCGCCAGTCAGGCACCTCTGGATCCCCATCGATTCTCAATGCGTCGCCCGAAGCTGCGGCTGGCGGCGGTCTCGCGCTGTTGCGCACCGGCGATCGCGTGCGCATAGATCTCGGGCGCGGCGAAGCGAACGTCCTCATCAGTGACGAAGAACTGCAGTCACGACGTCGCGAGCTGGAACAATCCGGCGGCTATCCGGCGCCGCCGCATCAGACGCCGTGGCAGGAGATTCAGCGCGGCTGCGTGGGACAGCTCGATACCGGCGCGGTGCTGGAATCTGCGACGAAGTATCAGCGTCTGGCGCAAAAGATGGGGACGCCACGGCACAATCATTGACCTACAGCGCCTGTACCGGCGTCGCAGCTGAGTCTGCTCGCGCGATCGGATTGCGCAACGGCAGACGAAACGGCTGCGCGGCGATTTCGCAGACGTCGCCGTCACGCACCTGAACGCCGGCGGCAAACGACAACGTAGCTGTTCCGAAGAAGTGCACGTGGACATCGCCAGGACGACGAAACAACGCGTACTTGAAGTGGTGATGCTCGAGGTTGCGCAGCGAGTGCGACATGTTCGCTTCACCGGTGAGGAACGGCATCTCCCAGAGCGTTCGGCCTTCGCGCACGATACGGGAAGTGCCGCGCACATCCGGCGGCAGCTTGCCGGTGAGCAGCTCGGGGCCGAGCGCCGCCGGGCGCAGCTTCGAATGCGCGAGCCATAGATAGTTGGCCCGCTCCGTGACGTGATCGGAGAACTCGTTCGCCAGACAATAGCCGAGACGCCGCGGCTGGCCGTCGTCCCCGATGACATAGATTCCGGCGATCTCCGGCTCTTCGCTGCCGTCGAGTGCGAAGTCGGGTGAGGGAATCGCTGCCCCCGGCGCGACGATGCACGAACCGTCGCCCTTGTAGAACCATTCCGGTTGCACGCCCACTTCGCCGTCGCGCGGCTTGCCTCCCTGCACGCCCATCAAAAACATCCGCATCGAATCCGTCGCGCTGCCAGCCGCAGCCGCGCGATGCATCCTATCGCGGCCCTCGGCGGAGCCGAGATGCGTCAAGCCGGTGCCTGTCAGATGCAGATGCGCGCTGTCGCGATGATCGATCGGCGCGAGGATCCGCTGCTCGCTGAGCGCATGTTCCAAATCGATGCGCTCTGCGGATGCATGCCGCTGCGCCTGCGTTTCGAGAGTGGAGCCGCTCTCCATGGCCGCTCGCGCCAGCTCATACGTACTCGCGACTCCGTCGATCCGCCATGCATCGCCACTGTCGTCGGCAGCAGCGACCATGCGGACGCCATCATTGGAGCGCAACTGTATGAGCCGGATGCTCATTGTTCTTTGCTCGTCCGACCTTCGCGATAGACGCCATCGAGCCGATGCGGCAACGACTCCACGACTTCGCGGCGCAACGGACGCGGCAGCAGCGCATCGGGAAAGTCCTGATAGCAGACAGGCCGCAGGAATCGCTCGATCGCGAGCGTCCCGACGGATGTGCTGCGTCCGTCCGAGGTCGCCGGGAACGGTCCGCCATGCACCATCGCGTGCGCCACCTCGACGCCGGTCGGCCAGCCGTTCGCGATCAATCGACCGGCCTTGCGCTCGACGATGGGCAGCAAGCGT
>DATEML010000056.1:0-15782 GCA_035275585.1 Steroidobacteraceae bacterium
GATCGTGTCGTAGCAGTCGGTCGCGTGATCGACGTTCGTCGGATTCGCCGGACCTTGCAGCGCCCGCGTCATGACGTAGTCGCCCTCCGAACCGTATTTCCCGCGCACGTCCTGGAACACGATGATGTAGCCGGCCTGCACCGCCGTGTCGTCCATCTGCGGCACCGCTGCGATCAGGTGCGGGCTGTTGAAGCGCAACACGCGACCGGCCGCGTCGTACGGCGTGCGATTCAGCAGCATCGGCGCATCCTTCGCGCCCTTCGGGATCAGGATGAAGGTCTTCAGCTTCACGCCGTCGCGCATCGGAATCATTTCCTCGCGCTTGACGTAATCGAAGTCCACGTTCGTCGGCGTGAAGGTCGCCGGCGTCTCGCTCGGCAGCGACGTGGTCTTGTCATCGGCAGGCGCGCCGAGCGCCACGCCGCACGAGAGGATCGCAACGATGCACACGTTGCGCAGAATGGCCGGTGCGTTCACGAAGGCTCCTTCGAAAGTGAAGGAGCGCAATGCTATCAGCCTGTGGCCGAGAGGTGGTGTGGGTCAGGCTTCAGCCTGACTCTGAGTGCGCCACACCCCCTCGCTCGCATACTGACGCCACGCCCACGGCAGCCAGCGCAGCAGCGCGAACGACAGCCACAACGCCCACAGCAGCATCGCGAGCTTGTAGAACCAGATCGACACGGAGAGTACGAAAGGCTGCGGCAGCTGCGGGGCCGTGCGGTCCATGAACCACGGCAGCAAGTCCGCGCCACCGTTGAGCACGCCCATGTCCGGCTCGCCGAGCAGGCCGTACGGAATCGCGCTCACCAGTACTGCGAGCGCGGCGAGCGAGAACACCGCGAGCAGGATCTGCGCCGTGTTGAACTGCCAGCGCTTCGCCCAGCGGATCTCGGACCGACGATCGAGCAGGAACAACCATGCGCCAAACACGATCAGCACCCACCACGAGAACGTGCTCAGTCCCAAACCCAGCAGCAGCCAGTCGCGCGTCCGCAGCGGCGTGCGCCGCACTCTGCCGAGCGCGAACGCGACGACGATGAACACCGCCAGCTCGCCCCAGTAGAGGATCGCGGGACCGACGCCTCTGCCTCCCGCGAACAGGATCCACCGATCGCGGGGCAACGCGAGGCTCGTGTTGACATTGGTGCCTTCGACTCCCAGATCGATCGCCGGCGAGCGGCTGACGAGACCGATGCCGTCGCCGCGACTGAACTCCACCATGACCTGGTGCTGGCCCGGCATGAGCGTCAGCGGCAGCACACCGGCGGCAGGACGCAGCGGCAACGTCTGTCCGTCCGCGACGACGCGCTTCACCTGGGCGTCCTGCGGAATGCGCAGGTCGTGCCGACCGCCGCGGCTGCTGCGATAGGAAAAGTTCAGCGTCGTATCCGCGACGCGCTCGCTGAAGCGAGTCGCGAGATTGACGGTGTCGACCGCGACCGTGTCGCCCGGGCTCGCCGCGGGCCGCACGACCGTGAGATCGAGCGTTTCGCCGGGCCGCGGCAGGAACTGGTTGATCCACAATCCGCCGGCGTCTTCGCTCGGCAGGATCGCCGGCGTGCCGGCGAACTCGGCGTGCCAGGTGGGACTGACGACGACCTCCCACTGTTCGACCCATGGTTGATCGCTCGGCGCCGCGGTCCAGTGCAGCTGGTCGAGTCGCTCGAGCGCGGATTCCCAGCTGACGCTGCTCTCGCCGGACGGCATCGACACGAGCACGCCGGCGTCGCCGACCTGCAGGCCCGGCGTGAGCACCGATTCGCCCGGCAGCAACGGCAAGCGCAACGTGAACGCGCCCTCTTCCGGCGCAAGGCGCTCGACCGTCGTCGTCACCGTCCAGTCGAGTCCCAGATATGCGCGGCGATGAATACGCACGAACGGCGCGAAGCGCTGCGACGTCACCATTCGGTCGGGCGTTCCTGCAGTCGTGCGCCGCGTCAGCTGCAATGACGTGTTCAGGAGACGACCTTCGCTGATGCCCGCCGCATCCCAGCCTTCCGCGCGCACAGCGATCCGGCGCGGCACCGTCGGAAACTCCAGCGCCAGCTCGTAGGCCTGTGCGATGCGTCCAGCGATGCTGATGCGATGGACGCCGGACGTAACCGGCAATTGCAACTGCTCGTCGGCGCGCGCGACCGTGTCCGCCGCGCGATCGTCGATCGCGACGCGCTCGATGATCCATTGCGGCCCGGCCTGCGGGATGCCGAGCACGACGTTCGCCTGCGCGTGCACTTCCATCTGCACGTCCAGCCGGTCGCCGCTGACGCTCACGGTGGCCATCACCGCTTCCACGCAATTCGGTACGCACTTCGCCGGCTCACTGAGCCGCCGCTTCAATTCATTGAGCACTGACGGATCGGGTGACTGTGCATGTACGCGCGGCGCGAAGGACGATGTAAACAGGGCGATCAGCACGCCCGCGGCGGCTGCGGAGCGCCACGGAGGCAGGCGCCAATTCGTCGGGACGCCGTATGCGAGCCTGATCAACGCGAGCAGCAATGCTGCCGCAGCGAGCACGCCGACAATGCGCCATACCGACAACAACCACGGCGGCACGATCGTCAGGCGCACCGCCTGTGTCTCGTCGACGGGGCCGCTCCAATGCAGCCGGTACGTGAGATAGGACCAGTTCGGAATGCCCGGGCCGGTCTGCAGCATCGCGTCGGGCGCGTAGCGCTCGAGTCGCTTGGGCTGCTCTGGCGTCTGCGGCGACGAAATCGCAGGCGCCGCGGACGGTGCCACCATGTAGTTCTGCTCTACCCGCGAGCCCGTCACTACGACTGCTTCCAGCGCTGCCTCTGCGGGCATCTCGGACTTGCGCCTCAGGTCATCACTGACGGTCAGCAACGAGTAGCTCGGCCCGAACTCCGCCGACATCAGCTGCGGATGGAGTGCAAATCGATACTGCTCCACGCCGAATGCAATCAGCACGAAGCCGATCGCAACGAGCGAAACGAATTGATACCTGCGCACCCAGGCACGCAGCCGCCCTTCGGGCACGAAGCGCGCCAGGGCAACGGCGACGAACAGATTGATCCAGAGCCAGCCGGGCGCGCCCGACTCCTGGTGCGTGAGCAGGATGACGGCGGCTGCGAGCGCCGCACCGCTCCAGCCGAGCAAACGATAGGCAGCGGCCGCGGCCAGCATTAGCAGGAACAGATCGAGCAAGCGCCATTGGTTCACCCAGGCGCCGGGCGCGTCATCCGCGCCCCAGGCAGCGAGCAGTCGGTGACCGGGCGGGAGATGCAGAGTCGTCTGCACGTTGTCGAACCGTGCGCCCCAACCTGTCGCGGCCCGCGCGCTGTCCCGCGGCACGCGCGCCAGCGTCGTCAGGTTCACGTCGGCAGTGCGAACCTCGACACCGGTGCGGCCGTCCGCGCCGTCGGTGACGAGCATCATCTCGTCAGCGCGCCGCGCATTGAGCAGGCGATATGGCGACACCATGTCGAGGCGCCAGCCCTGCTGCATCGTGCCCGTGATGTGGTCCGCGGCGATGAAGTCGGCGTGATCGAACGTCAGCCAGAGCTCGCGCGCGAGCGCCAGGCGATGCGCGTCGGCGCTGCTCAACCCACGGCTGCGTTCGGCAATCGTCACGCTCGCGCCGCGCTGCAAGCGAAAAGCAGACATGCCGCGCCAGTCCTCGGGCACGCCGGCCTGGATCGGATCGATCGGCGGCGCGCCTTCCAGCGCCGTGATGCGCAGCCGGTCGTCGCTGCGGTAGCTCCACACCTCCTCGTCGGCCCAGGCGCCTTCGCCTTGCGGGACCGCGATCCCGTCAGCCGCAGGCGTGGCGCGTGCCACGACCGTCAACTGATGCTCCCCCGATCGCACCTGCACTCGCAGCCGGCCGTCGGGCTCGAACCGCATCGGCAGCTCGCCGGAAGTCGCAGTCGGCACGAAGCCTCCCGGCAGCGCGTGCGCCAGCACTTCTTCGCGCGCGTCTCCAGATACTTTGAGCTGCAGTCGCGTGATGAGCCTCAGCGGTATGCCGTCTTCGAGCAAGCGGTAGACCTGCACCTGCAATGCTCGCGGCACGGTGACCGTGCGTACCGCGCCAAGCCACAAGCGTCCGGCGCGCAGCTCGACCGGCGCGATCGTTTGCGCGTCGATACTCAGGTCGACCAGTGCCGTCGTCGCCGCAATCTGCAGCGATTCGGGCCGGCGCATCCAGGTGAAGCTGCCGCTGATCGTGTGATCGCCGGCTCCGAGGCGTACCTGCGGCACGCCGCCGCGCTCGATCGCGGGCGCAGGATTGCCGTCGACGCGGATGTTCTCGGGCCAGTGCTCGCTATCGCCCGGCAGCGCTACCCAGCTGTCGGCATAGATGCGCCAGCTCTGGCGGAATTCTCCGCCGCCCGATGACACTGCAACGTGCAGGCGCCCGGGCCAGGCGCAGGCGAACGCGCCTGCGTCCTGAGCAGCGGCGCCGTTGCGCAGCGGGCAGCGGCGAAATTCCTCGCCGTACATCACCCACGCTTCCCAGGGTTTCAGGTCCGGCGGAATCGGGGTCTGTTGAGCGGGGACGGCAGCTGAGTAGCACAGGACGATGGCGAGCAGAGCCAATGCTGAGCGGCGCATGCGAACTCCTGATTCTTCTTGCTATCAACGTTCAGGCACGCACGGCAGGGTTAAGGCGCGAACCTCGCCCCGCCTCCAATCCGCCCGACGATTTCAGCTTACTGCAGCGCTTTGCGCAGCGAGGCGTCGTCGTCGAACATAAGCCATTCGACGACGGATACCGGCAAAGTTCCGTAGCTGAGCAGCTGATCGTGGAAAGCACCGAGGCGGAACGCGTCGCCCTGCTGGTCCCGGTATCGACCGAGCAGCCGCATGATCTGCCACTTGCCGGTGATGTACGAGATCTTTTGCGACGGGCTCGAAGCCGCGCCGGCTGCTTCGCCTTCGGCCGCTTCGCGATCGAGGCCGCCGCCTTCCATGAAGTAGTTGACCGCTTGCTCGAAGGTCCAGCGACCCGTGTGCAGGTTGACGTCGACGCCGATGCGCGCCGCGCGATAGCGGCTGAGCCGCAACACCTGTCCCTGCGCCGCTGAGTTCTGCGGGTACAGCCCTGCGCGCGTCAGCATCTCCTCCGTGTAGAGCGCCCAGCCTTCGGCGAACACCGAGTCTCCGTGCTGGCGCCGGATCTCGCTGGCGACGTGATTGGCGATCGAGATCTGCAGGAAGTGACCGGGAATGCCCTCGTGCCCGAGGATCGGTCGCGGATCCTCGATCGCCGCGCGGATATAGAAGTTGCCGCTCTGCGGGTTGTACGTCGGGATGTAGAAGAACCCGACCGGATCCTGGTCGTAGACGCCGGGCGGGTTCATGAAGCCGCCGGGACTGGTCGGCTTGAACGCTTCCGGCAGCTGGCGAATCTTGAACTCGCCCATGTACGACGGGATCGTCAGCAACCGGTGCTGCTGCAGGAACTCGACGATCTCGCGCTGACGCGCCTCGTACGCTGCGAGGAACTCGGCCTGATCCTTCGGCACGTGTTGCGCGCGCGCCGGATCCGGCGAAGCGAGCCGCGGATCCTTGAGCATCGCTTCGAGCGCGCGATAGCGGCCGAGCTCGATCTCGCCGAGCGTCGCGACGTCGCGCGCATCGAACGGCAGCAGCAGCACGCGCTTCAGCAGATGGTTGTAAGTCTCTTCGCCCATCGGGGTCCAATCGGGCATGCGCGCGAGGCCGGCGTCGAGCCAGTCCGCGTACTCATGCAGCGCCTTCAGGGCGTTGTCGCGCGCCTTCACCAGGCGCTTGCGCTCGCCAGGCGAGAGCTCGTCCGCGAGCGTCATCAGGCTCGACTGATAGAGATCGTCGCCGCCGCGCGCCGCCTGGATCGCAAGCTGTGCGTACAGCTTCACCGGCCTGGTCAGGTTGGCGCGGCCCGTGCGCAGCATTGCGGGCATCTGCTCGAGCCGTGAAGCTGCGGCGAGTGCGCGCGTGCGATGCGGCGCATAGTCCTTCTGCAGCAGCGTGAAGATCGCGCCGGCGCATTCGCTGACGTAGGTCTGCGGATCGGTGGCCGTCGCATCGAGCGTGCGGCCGAAGAAATCCGCGCCTTCGAGCTGCGCCTGGAACAGGATCGCATCGACGCGATCGTCGCGGCTCCAGCCTTGCGTCGACATGCCCTTCACTTTCGCGAGCAGCTCGCTCACGTGCGTTCGGCGCGCGTTCACCTGCGCCGGCGAATAATCGGTGAGGCGATCGTCGTAGCGATGATCGCCCTGCCCGCTCGTTTGCACGGGAAGCGCGGCGTCGCGCCACTGGTAGTACTCGTGCGCGAGCTTGCGCAGCTCCGCAGGATCGGCGCTGGCGCTGAGCGACGCCAGCGCAGCGGCAGCGGCGATGAGAAGGCGAACGGTGCGGATGGCGATGCTCATGAGCGTACCTCGGCCGGGATAGTAACCGACGCCGTAACAATCGGCCGTGCTCGTGCGTTGAAGCACCGAACAGCGAGGACGATAGATGAACAGGGTGCCGGGATTGCTTTTGGTGGTAGGTTCGCTGACGTTGTCAGCATGCGGCGGTCATGACGACGACAACGACATGGCCGCGCCGGCTCCGGCAATGCCGCCGCCCCGGGGCTCGCTGATCGAGGCTCCGGTTCGCACCGCCTCGCTGACTCCTGACGCCATCGCCGCGGCCCTGACTTCCGCCGATGGCGCACAGTACCTGCTGGACCTCGTCGTCCCGCCCAAGTGCGGGATCGACGTCTACCAGGTGCGCTACAACACAGTCGATCCGGCCGGCGCCGCAACCACCGCCTCCGCAGCGATGATGATCCCGACGGGCAGCGACGCGACGTGCCAGGGTCCACGGCCGGTCGTTCTCTATGCGCACGGCACGGCCGCGCAGAAAACGCTGAACCTCGCCGACATCTCCAACGAGGACAACCTCGAAGGATTGCTGGCGGCGACGATGTTCACGACACAGGGCTACGTGCTGATCGCGCCGAACTACACCGGCTACGACATCTCCACGCTGACGTACAACCCGTATCTCAACGCCGACCAGGAATCCAAGGACATGGTCGATGCGCTCACTGCTGCCCGTAGCGCGTTGCCCGCGCCGGTCACGGATTCCGGCAAGCTGTTCGTCACGGGCTACTCGCAGGGCGGCCATGTCGCGATGGCCACGCATAAGCTGCTGCAGGAAACCGGCGCAGCGATCACGGCCTCCGCGCCGATGTCCGGGCCCTACGCGGTCGCTGCATTCGCCGATGCGGTTTTCTTCGGTGAGGTCACGCGCACTACGCCGTTGTTCCTGGTGTTCACGTCGACGGGCTACCAGAAGGCGTACGGCGACGTGTACACGAGTCCGACCGATCTCTTCGAGGCGCGCTACGCGACCGGCATCGAGACGTTGTTGCCGAGCGCGGTGCCGCGCACGCAGCTGTTCGCAGAGGGCAAGTTGCCACGCGATCAGCTCTTCGACAGCACGCCGCCGGACCCGGCTTTCGCGCCGTTCACGCCTGCGACGACGCCGGCCAACCTGGCATCGGTCTTCGCGCAAGGCTTCGGCCCGGATCATCTGGTCACGAACGCGTTCCGCCTCAGCTACCTGCAGGATGCGCAGGCCAATCCCGACGGCAGCTTTCCGACCGTGCTCGACAATCGGCCGGCCGCGAATCCGGCGAACGGACTGCGGCGCGCCTTCAAGCGCAACGACCTGCGCGTATGGGTGCCGACCGCGCCGGTCTTTCTGTGCGGCGGGGCCGACGATCCGACCGTGCTCTTCATGAACACGCAGCTCATCCAGGCCTACTGGTCCGCGAACGGCGTGACGGCGCCGGTGACCGTGCTCGACCTCGAGAGCCCGATCACTTCCAGCGATCCGGACGCAGCTCGCAAAGCCGCCTTCGCTGTCGCGAAAGAAGCCATCGAGGCCGACGGCGGCGACGCCGTCGTGCAGGAGTCCTATCACAGCACGCTCGTACCGCCGTTCTGCTTATCGGCAGTCAAGTCGTTCTTCGACGGTCTGTAGGTCGGGCTTCAGCCCGACGCTCATTCCATCGCGAACGCGCTTGCTCAGCGCGCCGCGCTGCGCGGGCCACACCCGCAGCTGCTCGCGCTCGTACCAGGCTTGCAGCATGCTGCGTGAGATCCCCAGTTCGCCGGCCAGCAGCCGATCGAGCCGGATGTCGCAGGGGAACGGCACGTCGAAGTCGATGCAGACGTAACCCGACGCCGCGGTCGGAGCCGCACGCGGCGTGCGCTCGATCTGCACGCGTATGTCGGCATCGATCCTGATGACGTGCGGCCGCAGCCGCGGAATGTCGAAAGCGTATTTCCACACCGTCGCCGGATCGTGACGCGCGAAGTCGTCGAGAGCGGGCCCGAGCTCGCCGACCGGGCGCCGCTCGAGCAGCGGAAACTTCCAGGTGTCCTCGCAGCACTCGCAGCGATAGTTGAGCCAGACATCGAGCGACTTCTTCTGTGCGTTGACGCGAAACCGTTCGCTGCACACGAACGCGCGCGGCGTCGCACACGACGCGCAATAGCGCCAGGGACGCGGCAGCTCCAGGGGACGGATGCTCCATCGTTCGGACCGAAGGTCCATAGCAGTGCTCCAGACAGGAAGCACTGCGCGGTAAGCAATCCGGCGAGAAACGCCGCCAATGAAGGCGATTCGAGAGCAGCAACAGCAACGCGGTTCGTGCCAGACCTCAGTTGTGCCGACCGCGCCTTGCTTCGTGAGCGTGCGCCCGCGCTGGGCGGGCGCACGACGACTCCGGTGCGCACGCTATGCGCTGTGCTCCGGAGAGGCCGAGGGAAACCGAGATCTGCTACTGCTGAGGCACAAAACGCCCGGGGGGTGGGGAGTTCGGGGCGCGTAGTGTGCCATAGTTGCGGCCGCATGGCCGACGCTGAAGTGTTCGACACATTGATCGTGGGCGCCGGAGCCGCCGGCCTGGTGGCCGCTGCCGAGCTCGGCAAGCATCCAGGCACCGTGTGCGTGCTGGAGGCGCGCGATCGGCTGGGCGGCCGCATTTTCACGCGCCGCGAGCCGGGGGTCAGCCTGCCGATCGAGCTCGGCGCCGAATTCATCCACGGCCGGCCGCCTGCGACCCTCGCGTGGCTCGCGAGGTCCAATACGGCGATCGTGGATGCGGGCGGCGATCGCTGGATCCTGCGCGACGGCAAGCCGCAGCCGAATGACGCCGCGTGGGCGCAGATGACGCGCGGCCTGCGCAGCATCCCTCGCCCTCGCAAGGATCTGCCCTTCAGCGAATTTCTCGAGCGTGTCGCGCGTCGCAAGCTCTCGCCCGCCGCCCGGCAGCTGGCGCGTCGTCTGGTCGAAGGCTTCGACGCTGCAGACGCGACGCGCGTGAGCACGCTGGCCACGCTCGACGAATGGAGCGGCAACAGCGCCGCCGACTCACCGTCGTTCCGCCCGCTCGGCGGTTACGCCGCGCTGATCGACGGTCTCGTCAGCGGCCTCGACACGGACCGTGTCCGCATCCGGCTCAACACGATCGTGCACAGCATCCAGTGGCAGCGCGGGCGCGTCACGATCGAGGCGATGAAGCACGGCCAGCCCACCATCGTCCAGGCGCGACGCGCCATCATCACGTTGCCGCTTGGCGTGCTGCAGCTCCCGCCCGGCGCTCCCGGAGCCGTGCACTTCGCGCCTGATCCGCGCAAGCGCAAAGCACTGGCCCAGCTCGCCTCCGGCCCCGTGATAAGAGTCGTGCTGCATTTCCGCGAGCCGTTCTGGGAAGCGATCGACGGCGGCCGGTATTGGAACACCGCGTTCTTCCATTCGCCCGACGCTCCCTTCCCCACGTTCTGGTCCTCGCGACCCCTGCGAGGCACGTTACTGAATGCGTGGGCGGGCGGTCCGAACGCGGCACGTCTGTGCGGCAAGGACGAAGCGGAGCTGACACGCGCGGCGATCGACAGCGTGCAGTCCGCATTCGGGAAGAAAGTGCGAATTCGCAGGATGCTCGAACGCGCGTACCTGCACGACTGGCAGACCGATCCTTTCTCACGCGGCGCGTACAGCTACGTTACGGTGGGTGGCGGACCGGCGCGCAAGACGCTTGCGGCTCCAGTCGAGGGCACTTTGTTCTTCGCGGGTGAGGCCGCGAACACGGCTGGCGAATCCGGCACCGTGGCGGGAGCATTGCAGAGCGGCATGCGCGCTGCGCGTCAAGTGATGCGCGGCTGAGCGTACGGCGAGCTGCTAGATCGGCGGCACGTCCACGCAACTCACTGCGACCGTCGCGACGTCCGCGCCTTCGACGATGCCGACGCCATTCACGACCGAGCAGACTTGCACCGGAGTGCTCGGCTGCGTCGCGACGCTGACGTTGTACGGCGTGCCCGTGGGCAAAGACGTCGGGAACGTGAAGCTGCCGTCCGATGCAATCGCAAGATCGTCGGCGCCGTTGTTCTGGAGCACGAGGCCGCTACCCTTCAGCCCGGACACCGAGCCGCCGATCGAAAACTCCGTCGTCACGCAGCTCACCGAGACGTTCGTGACATTTTCGGCGCCGACGACGCCGGACCCGTTGGTAACGGTGCACGACTGCGCCGGACCGGTCGGTTGAGCGGCGACTGTCACGTTGTACGGCGCGCCGCTCGGGACCGCGGTCGGGAAGATGAAATTGCCGTCGGCCCCGATGGGCAGATCGTCGCCGCCGTTGTTCTGGAGCACGAGGCCTGAACCGGCGAGGCCGCCAACGCTGCCGCCGACGGTGAAGTCGCTGGTGCTGCAGCTCACGACGACACTGGTTACGTTGCCGGCGCCGACCGTGCCCGAGCCGTTGCCGACGGTGCACGCCTGCGTGGGACTGCCCGGCTGAGTTTGCACGGTGACGTTGAACGTCGCGCCGCTCGCCAGCTGCGCGGGGAACGTGAAGCTGCCGTCGGCCCCGATGGGCAGATTGTCGCCGCCGTTGTTGCTCAACACGAGCCCGGTCCCGAACAGGCCGCTCACCGTGCCGCCGATCGAGAACGTATTCGTCGAGCACGTCACGCGAACGTTGCGCACGTTGCCGCTGCCGACCGTGCCGCTGGCGTTCTCCACAGTGCAGCTCTGCGATGGATTCGCTGGTTGCGTGCGCACCGTCACCGTGTACGTCGTGCCGCTCGCTTGCTCCGTCTCAAAAGTGAAATTGCCGTCGGACGCGATAGCGCGATCGTCGCCGCCGTTCTTCTGCAACACCAGCCCCGAGCCTTGCAGGCCATTGACAGTGCCGCCGATCGAGAAACTGTTGGTCGTGCAGGTGACCGCAATGTTCGTGATGTTCGCGTTCTGCACGACGCCGACGCCGCTCGTGACGCGGCAATCCTGCGCCGGGTTGCTCGGCTGCGTGCGCACGCTGACGACATAGGGAGTGCCGCTCGGCACGGCGACCGGAAATGCGAACGCACCATTCGCCGGCACCTGGAAATCGTTGGCGCCATTCAGCTGCAACACCAGGCCCGAGCCCGCGAGTCCGGCGGTCGTGCCGCCGATCGTGAACCGGTCGGTCGCGCAGGTCACCGCGATGTTCGTCACGCTCGCGTTGCCGACGGTTCCGGAACCGTTGCTGACCGAGCAGCTTTGCGTCGGACCGGTCGGATGGGTTTTGACCGTAACGTTGTAAGCCGCGCCGGAGGCGAGCAGCGCGGAAAACTGGAACTGGCCGTTGCCGTTGACGGCGAGATTGTTGCCGCCGTTGTTCTGCAGCACCAATCCCGAGCCCGCGAGCCCGGAGATCGTGCCGCCGATTGCAAACGAACCGGTCGCGCACGTCACGGTCACATTGGTGACGTCGGCGCCGCCCATCGTGCCGCTGCCGTTCTTGACGGAGCACGCCTGCGAGGGTCCGGAAGGCTGCGTCGCGACGGTGACGTTGTAGGGCGCGCCGGAGGCGAGCGGCGTCGGGAACGCGAACGCACCATTGGCGCTGACCGGCAGCGCGTCGCCGCCGTTGTTCTGCAAAACCAGCCCGGTGCCGGCGAGCCCACTGACTCTGCCGCGCAATGCGAACGCGCCTGTCGCGCAGGTGACGCTGACGTTCGTGATGTTGGCACCCGCGATGGTGCCGCTGCCGTTGGCAACGCTGCAGGTTTGGGAGGGCGCCGAAGGCTGCGTCAGAACTGTGACATCGTACGCAGCCGCATCCGCCAGCTCGCCGGTGAAAGTAAAGCTGCCGTCATTCGCGACGGCGAGGTCGCCACCGCCGTTGAGCTGCAGCACGAGGCCATCGCCGTCGAGCCCGGCGATCATGCCGCCGACCGAGAATGTTCCCTGCGCGCCGCCGCTCGGCGGCGGCGGCGGCGGCGGTTGCTCGGAGTCGACGCTCCCACGGCCGTTCGAACAGGCCGCGAGCGCTGTCAGGCAGCACAGCACGTAGAAATTGCGCAAGCAGCGCAGATCGACCATTGCCCGAGCTCCAGGATGTACTTTTCGTCCGGCCCTGTGTCATATCATTTCGGAGCCGCGAATGTTCCCGCGCGCCTGCAGTGGAGCGTGCATGCGTCAGGTAATCTGGTACTTCGACTTCATCTCGCCGTACTCCTACTTCGGTCTCTTCGAGCTGCAGCGCCTCGGCGCGGGCGTGCACGTCGACTGCCGTCCGGTGTTGTTCGCGGGCATGCTCAATCACTGGGGCCAGCGCGGGCCGGCGGAAATTCCCGGCAAGCGGACCTGGACCTATCGCTGGTGCACCTGGCACGCCGCGCAACGCGGCATTCCGTTCAAGTTCCCGCATACGCATCCGTTCAATCCGCTCGGCTACCTGCGGCTCGCGATCGCCGCGAACAGCGCGCCGGCAGCAATCCGGACGATCTTCGAGCGGCTGTGGACGACGGGTGCGGACCCGACCGACGCGCGCATCCTTCAGGAGCTGGCGACGTCGCTCGGTGTCTCGAGCGAACAGCTCGCTGAGCCGCGCGTAAAGGAGAGCTTGCGCGCGAACACGGACGCCGCAATCGCGCAAGGCGTGTTCGGTGTGCCGACGCTGGTCGTGGACGGCGAGGTGTTCTGGGGCGCCGACGCAACGGACTTCGCACGCGCGTACCTCGCGGATGCGAGCGTGCTCGACAACGAGGAGATGAGAAGAGTGTCAGCGCTGCCGATCGGCGCAGAGAGGAAGTAGGGATTCTTCTGAATCGTCGGCGTAGACGCGATCGCGTCCAGCGCGTTTCGCCGCCAGCAGGCGCCGATCCGCACGCGCCAGCAGCGTGCCTGCATCGAGCCCGTCCAGCGGCATCTCCGCAATTCCCGCGCTGCACGTGATCGTGAGCTCTTCGCCCTCCGCAGTGAGCATCGGGAACGCTGCGATCTGCGCGCGCAGCGTCTCTACTCTTACGGCGGCCGCGGCGCGGTTCGTCTGCGGGAACAGCACTACGAATTCCTCGCCGCCGTAACGCGCGATCATGTCGGATGCGCGCATGCCGCGCGTGAGTCGCGCGGCGACTTCGACCAGCACGCGATCGCCCGCCGCGTGACCGAACGTATCGTTGATGTTCTTGAAGCGATCGAGATCGAGCACCGCGACCGTGAGCTCGTGCCCCAGGCGCGTCGCGTGGCCGACTTCGAACTCGAGGGCGACATCGAACTGGCCGCGGTTGTACACGCCGGTCAACCTGTCGCGCGCCGCGAGATGCAGCAGTCGCTGCGCACGCCGCACGATTGCGTACGCGAGCATCACGGTAGCGGCGAGCAGGATCAATCGAGTGGTCTGGTCGACGAGCGAATACTCGCCGAGCCCCTGCGCGTACACCGGGTCGCTGAGATCGTAGCTGAAGGCGGCGAACGCCCACAGCGCCGCGTACTCCGCAACTGCCAGCAGACCGACGGAGATACAGATGCGCTCGTCGTAGCGCAGGCTCGTGGCGACGATGGCGAGGAAGTAGATCTCGAAGGTCACTTTCGAGTTCAGCGCCACCAGCGGCGAGCCGACGAACACGAACGTCACGAGCGCCGTCGTCACCAGGGAGACGTCGAGCGTGCTCGACGCGAAGCCGAGCCACGGCCGCCAGAAACCGCGACGCAGCGCGAGCCAGATGGCGAGCGCCGCGAGCGCGGCGCCGAACGTCACCCAGAAGCCCCACACGAACACCGGGATCTGCGGATACTGGATCAGCTTGTAGGTCGGCGTGATCAGCAGCAGCGTCACGGCGAACAGGCGCACGCGCGCGACCAGCCACTCGCCTTCGACGCCAGCGGCTGCCAGTGCGGGGTCAGGACGTTGCCAGAGCTCGTCCACGCGTGCGGGTCGTTGTTCTATTTGTGGGTGTTGTTCGTTTGGCGGCGACTATGGACAAGCGTGCGCCCGCTTTCAATCTGACGGACGGGCATGTCCGCGGCTGGCGACACTGTGCGTCGCAACGCTGCGATGTCGGGTTTGTTTACGGTGGCCACCCGCCCGCTTGCGCAGCAGACGACATAAGCGCGCCCTCGCCTGTGACAGAGCGCACATCTATATCGAATTCTTTTCAGTGAGAACGGCGCGAGCGCACGGCGCGTGCCAGCAGCCGGGTCCTTTCTGCACGTTGCGTCGGCGCTGCACCGCGCGACACGGCAACTATGTCCCGGCGATGTCTCGTGCATCTAGGCTTGGCGCAAGGAGAATTGTTCGGCGCGTCGCAGCGGACCGCGCGTCCGCGCAGCGCCTTTGCAACTCAATCGCGACAACGACGGCGCTGCCGCACGTTGCTGCCACAACAGCCTGCACGACGATTTCGGAACTTCGCCCTAGATCTTCCGTTAGTTGCTTAGCCTACACAGGCGGAGTATGACCAAGAGCAACTGCTTGCTCGCGGAGCGCGGCGATGAGACGGCGGATTGCGATTAGACGATGGATTGCGCTGGCGGCCCTTGTCGTTCCCCTGGCCGGACTGGCGTGCGAAGGCACGGACCGGCGCGAGTGCAAGAAGGAGTTCCGCGAGCTGGTTTCCTACCGCGCCCAGGCGATCGACACCGCGTTCGGCGACTTGTTCGGCGCGCTGCCTGCCGAGATCCAGATCAAGTTCGTCACGGCGAAAGATCCCGAGTACGTGCTGTTCGGCGGCCGCGAAGGCTACGACCTCAAGCGTCGCACGTTGATCTTTCCACGGCGCGTGCTCGGCGCCAAGACTCCGAACCCGCTGCGCTGGGCCGCCTACTACTGGCCGTTCTACCAGAATGAGCAGTATCGCCTGCAGTTTCCGGTCGTCGAGGTGATCGACAACGTGCTGTGGAACGCCTTCCTGCAGGAAGCAGCGACGGCGCGCGGCGGGCAATGGCCGCACAAGGAATGCAGCGCGGTCGACGTCGGCAGGCGACTGCCGTGCGAGATGCTGGTAAAGGGCATCGCCGAGAACGTCAAGGCGCTGCGCGGGCCGCTGTTCAACGTGAACCGTGTCGACCAGATCTGGCCGGAAGACTTCGCAACCTTGCGCAAGCGCGTATGGCGCACCGATCAGGAATACCTCGACGTGCAGCGCTACGGCGGCATCATGCTGATCAAGCCGCTGATCGAGGAGTTCGGCGTGCCGCGCACGCTCGCATACGTCGCGCAGACTCCATTCCGCGTCGAAGGGAGCAACCTGCGCGAAGCAGCGATCCAGTACCAGGAGCGCGCGCGGGAAACACTGAGCGTCGGCGCGACGCAGATCCCACCGACAGTCGCAGCCGCGCCCGTGCTGGACGATCCGCAGCTCCCGCAACTCACCCGCGCCTACACATTCGTCGCCAGCTCGGCGCCGAAACCGAGCGGCCGCTCCGAGTAGGTTGGGCTTTGGCCCAACGTCTTGAGTCGGGCTGAAGCCCGACCTACAGTCCGCTGGGTGGATGCGAAGACC
>DATEML010000057.1:0-7131 GCA_035275585.1 Steroidobacteraceae bacterium
GCGAAGTCGCGGCCTTCCATCTTCGCGGTGCAAGGTCAGTACACGAGCACTGACTCGATCATCGCCGGAGGCTTCGCCAAGACATCTTTCGATGAGGACCGACAACGGCTGATCGCTGGCCTCATGTATGGGTACGTCAAAAACGACTACGACGACTACCTCGGCACCGGCGTGCCGTTGAAATCCAATGCAGAGCTGCACTCGGTCATCGCGAGATATCTGTACCGCGTCAAAGGCAATTGGTTCGCAGGTGCACAGGGCATTTATCAGAACTTCGCGATCGGCGGTGAGACGGCGTTCGACGACCAGATCCTCGATGTCGTGGGGGTGAGACCGTACAGGTCGGGCGGGATCGGAGCTGTGGCCTACTACGATTCTCGCGACAACGAGAACATGCCGACGCGTGGATGGGTAATTAGCCTGAACAACATGGCCTACCGGGAATCGCTCGGCGGCGAAGAGGACTTCGACGTGTACCGCGCCGATATCCGCTACTTCCTGCCCCACGGCAAGCGGCACGTCTTCGCCATTCGTCAGCTGAATCACTTCACCCAAGACGCACCCACTCAGGTACGCGCCGCAGTTCAGCTGCGCGGTTACAAGCTAGGGCAGTACAACGGCGAGTACATGTCCTCGATTGAGTTCGAGGAACGCTGGCGCATCGCAGAGAAATGGACCACCACGCTTTTCGCGGGAGTTGCCTGCACCTACGGAGATGACCAGTCCTGTTCGGACAGCGAGAACCGATATCCCGCGTGGGGCGGTGGCTTTCAATACGTTCTCAAACCCATCCAGGGAATCGTCGCAAACCTGGAGTACGCAGAGGGCAAGGACGGGAACTATGGCGTCTACCTGAAAATGGGATACGCGTTCTGATCATGGCCGCGCTCTCGTGATTGCATCCGTTGCCATGACGTATCGCTTCTCGTACTTCGCCCCGCCCGGCATCAGCGTGCCCGTCACGGTGATTTCCTGTCCGAGAAGATGGCGGTACTGCGCGTAGCGATCGGTGCGCGCATACTGATCGGTCCCCAACACGAGCTGTACTTCCTTCTGGCCATATGCATTCGGATAGCTGGGGTCCGAGCTGATCACGCAGATGCCCCGGTCGAGCTGCAGGATCCAGATGACCCGCGCTTCGTCACCCTTGGTCACGCTTCGGAAATCCGGCGGGCCCGGATAGGTCTGTTGCACGAGCCGGCCCGTGAGGGTCGCGTCGCCGAAGTACAGACAGTCGGCCGCGTGCGATCCAGATGACGCACTCGACAGGAGAACGGCCGTCAGGAGCCACTTCGACATGGGCACTACAGTATGATGCCGCGAAGGGGGAGTAAATTCGATGCACAAACTTCACTACCTGGTCCTCTGCCTGCTCGCGCTGCCGACCGCGGTGCACGCCGCCGACAAGAAACAACCCGGCGTCGACGCAACACGAATTCAGCAGCACATTACGGATCTGTCGAAGTTCGGTGCGAACCCGCAAGGTGGAGTGAGCCGCGTTGCGTTCAGCGACGCGGACATCGCTGGCCGCGAGTACATCAAGAAGCTCATGCAGGACGCCGGCCTGGCCGTGCGCGTCGACACGGCCGGCAACATCATCGGCCGGCGCGACGGCAAGCAGCCGAAACTCCCGCCGATCCTGATCGGCTCGCACACCGACTCCGTACCGAGCGGCGGCAACTACGATGGCGACGTCGGCGTGATCGGTGCGATCGAGGTTGCACAGGCGTTGCAGGAAAGCGGTGTTCGTCTCGAGCATCCCCTGGAAGTCGTCGACTTCGCGGACGAGGAGGGTGGAACGGTCGGCAGCTTCGCGATGATCGGCCACCTGCAGCCGGCTGCGCTCGACCTGATGACCCATAGCGGCAAGACGATTCGCGAGGGCATCCGCGCGGTCGGTGGCGATCCGGAGCGTCTGGCCGAGGCGCAACGCAAGCCCGGTGACTTCAAGGCGTACGTCGAGCTGCACATCGAGCAGGGCGCGATTCTCGACGAGACTGACATCGACATCGGCGTCGTCGAAGGCATCGTCGGCATTCGCTGGTGGGATGTCACTGTCGAGGGCGTCGCGAATCACGCCGGCACGACGCCGATGAACCGTCGTCATGACGCCATGCTGAGCGCCGCGGAATTCGCCCTCGCGGTCAATCGCGTGGCGACCTCGACGCCGGGTCGCCAGGTCGCGACGGTCGGCAGGATTCGCGCGGAGCCCGGCGCGCCGAACGTGATTCCCGGCAAGGTCGTGATGAGCCTGGAGATCCGCGATCTCGACGCGGCGAAAATCGCATCGGTCTTCGACGCAATCCGTGCCGAGGCGCAGAAGATCGCCGAAGCGCGCCAGACCCCGTTCAGCTTCGCGCAGTTGCAGGTCTCTTCGGAGCCGGCGCCCACGGACGAGCGCCTCAGGCAAATCATCGCAAAGGCCGCGGATTCACTCGGCCTCTCGCACCAGCTCATGCCGAGCGGCGCGGGCCACGATGCACAGGAGATCGCGCGCATCGCGCCGACAGGGATGATTTTCGTACCGAGTGTCGGCGGCGTGAGTCACGCGCCGAAAGAGTTCACCTCGCAGCAGGACATGGCGAACGGCGCGAACGTGCTGTTGCGGACCGTGCTTGCGATCGACCGCGGCGCGCTGCGCTGACTTTGCAACGGCGTTGAACCTTTTACAGCGTTGACCTGATCGCGACGCAGACGGATCATGCGCCGCGATTCCTCCCTCCCATTCATCGGAGATAGTTACATGAAGCGACTACTCCTGACGCTCTCCATCGCCTCGGCGATGCTGCTCGCCAACGCTCCGGCCTCCGCGAACCACGATGACGACGATCGCGATCGTGGGCGCGTGAAGTTCGAGCTGGTGGAAGCGACGATTCCGCAGATCCGCAAGGCGATGCAGACGAACGTGCTGTCGGCCGAGCGCCTGACGCGCATGTATATGAAGCGCATCGACGCCTACGAGGCGGCGGGCCCGGGCATCAATGCGTATCTGCATATCAACGAGAATGCATTGCGCGAAGCCCGCCAGCTCGACGCGTTGAACGATCATCATCACGGCCGGCCGTCGCGGCTGCCGCTGTTCGGCGTGCCGGTGCTGCTCAAGGACAACATCGACACCGCCGACATGCCGACGACGGCGGGCAGCGTCGCGCTCGCGGGCTCGATTCCGCCCGACGACGCGTTCATCGCGAGGAAGCTGCGCAACGCCGGCGCCATCATCCTCGGCAAAGGCACGCTCACTGAGTTCGCGAACTTTCTCGCCGTCGGCATGCCGACGGGTTACAGCTCGCTCGGAGGCTTCGGCTTCAATCCTTACGATCCGCGCGTCGATCCACGCACCGAGGCGCCCAACAACGACGGCCGTCCGGTGCTGCAGACCGGCGGATCGAGCTCGGGCCCTGGCATCGGCGTGAACGCGAATCTCGTCGCGATCGCCGTGGGCACGGAGACGTCCGGCTCTATTCTCAGCCCCGCGAGCGCGAACGGCGTCGTGGGAATCAAGCCGACAGTGGGCCTGGTGAGTCGCGATGGCATCATTCCGATCACCGCGGATCAGGACACAGCCGGACCGATCACCCGCACGGTGACGGACGCGGCTATTCTGCTCGGTGTGCTCGCCGGCTTTGATCCTAACGATCCGGCGACGGCGGCGTGTCTCAAGCCCGGCAACTGCTTCCGGGACTACACGCGATTCTTGAACAGCAAGGCGCTGCGCGGAGCGCGGCTGGCCGTACCGCCGGTGCCTGCAAATCGCCAGGCGCTGATGGATGCTGCGATCGTCGTGCTGCGCGCACAGGGCGCAACTGTCGAGCTGATCGACACCTACGATGCGCGGATTGGCGTGCCGCAACTGGGCTCGTGCATCGCGAGACCTGCGCCGACCGATCTGACCTGTTCGACGGTGCTGTTGTACGGCTTCAAGCGCGACTTGAACGCTTATCTCGCGGCCACGCCTGCGGCGCCCTCGCGCACGCTCGCTGAAATCATCGCGTTCAACAACACCTTCGTGCCGCCGATGAAGTACGGCCAGGTGATCGCGATCGGAGCCGATGCGCTCGATGTTTCGCCGGGCAGCGCGGACACGGCGCGTTACGTCGCGGATCGCGCGGAGGATCTGCGCCGCTCGAAGCTCGCGCTCGACGGCGTGTTCAACGGACCGGACGGTGCGCCGGGAACGGACGACGACTTCGATGCGATCCTGCATCTCGGCAACGCCAACGCAAACGTCACGGCAAAGGCGGGCTATCCGAGCGTCGCAGTGCCGGGCGGCTTCAACGCGCTCTCGACACTGACGCCGACCGATCCGCCGATCGGCGTACCGTTCCCGTCAGACATCACGTTTGCCGGGCGAGCGTTTTCGGAGCCGAAGCTGATCGCGCTCGCGTACGCGTTCGAACAGGCGACGAAGCATCGGGTTCCGCCCGCGAGCACGCCGCCGTTGCCGAGCGACACGATTCGCGGGAAGCACTAGGTCGAGCGGAGACAGATGATCTCTCGCCAAGATCGCCAAGACCGCCAAGCAGAAGTTGATCCTTCCGACTTGGGGATCTTGGCGGTCTTGGCGTGAGCATCTTCTAGAAGTGGAAGTTCAGGCCGAGGTTCACCGGAAACGACCAGCGCGGATCGGTGAAGCGCACCTCGTTGATACCGAGCGGTGCGAACGCGTCGGTCTCCTCGCTCCGGGCATCGAGATACTGCGCGCCAACCGACAGGCTGAGGCCCGCGTTGTCGGAAAGCTGCCAGGCCAGGCCGCCTTCGACGCCAGCGTCGAATTGCGTCTTCTGCGGCAGGATTTCCTCGCTCGGCGAGGCCGTCAGGCCAACGACGTGGAAGTGCGCGTCCAGTGCGTCCGTGCGGGTCGCACCCAGGTAGCCAGCAACATACGTGCGCATGGTGCCGGTGTCGCTGAGGAAGTAGCGCGTGCCGAAGTCGAGAGCCCACGAGGTCATGTCGTCGAAGTTCCCTCGGATCGGCGTCGCCGTATCCAGCGTGGGCGCGCTGAGGAAACCGATCTCCTGATCGCGGCCCCGCATCTGCGAGTAGCTGAGGCGCGCGAACGGCTCGATGTTCGACTGCACCATGTAGCCGGTCTCGATACCGAACGATGGACCGGGACGGAAGGCATCTTTGAACTGCAGGTGATCAATCGCCGAAACGCCGGCGATGCCGCTCAACGCCGGATCGATGCTGCCGAGGTCGGCGACGCCGCTCTGGACGTGCGGATTGAATGACCCTTCCTGGATGAAGCTGCTGCCCGCCATGAAGGTCGTCACCCACTGGCCCTCGTCGTAGCTGCCGGCCGCCGACGCCAGCTGCGTACCGCCGAGCGCGAGGAGCGCGACGGGAAAAATGGAAACTTTCGAGAACATGACTGGATACTCCTGTGGTTGCAGACCGCCACAGGCTCGCCCCGCGCGATTGCGCCGCAGTTTCAGGTGCGGACGCGGGCGTTTCAGGTGAAATCTACATGGCGAAGGCGCGTCCGAGCGCCTCGCGCAGATCGCCTGCGCGCAGCGGTTTGTCGAGGACCTCGATGATGCCGGCTCGCACCGCGCGCGCATCCGTTTGCCTTTCCCGATGTCCGGTGACGAGCAGGATCGGAATGTCTGCGCGCAGATCGTGGATCATCCGCGCGAGCGTCGTGCCCTGGAGCGCCGGCATGCGCTCATCGGTCAGGACTGCGTCGAAGCGCGCCGGCGCGCGACGGAACGAGTCGATCGCCGCCGTTGCGTCGGAGAATCCGATCGCTTCATAGCCGAGCGATGCGACGATTTCCTCCGCGAGCCGCACGAGCTCCGGCTCGTCGTCCACGATCAGAACTGCCTGACCTGCGCCGACCGGCTGCGTTGCCCGTGGCGCGCTCGTGCCTGCGCTCGCCGGTTCCACCTGCGGCCAGTACACGCTCATCGTAGTACCGGATCCAGGCCGGCTCTCGACTTCGATCGCACCTTTCATTCCGCTGACGATGTTCCGCACGACCGTCAGACCGATGCCGGAGCCGTCGCCGTTCGCGCGCGCGCTGTAGAACGGAGCGAAGATCGACTGCAACTGCTCGGACGAGAGGCCGATGCCTGTGTCGGCGATGGACAAGCGCAGCCAGCGGCCAGGCTGCAGTGCGCCCAGTGTGAGATCGCGTGGAGCGTCGACCTGCACGGCTTCGACACGCACTGTCAGCTGACCACCGGCGGGCATCGCGCGCACCGCGTTGGTACACAGATTCATGACGACCTGATGTAGTTCGGTGGCATCGCCGTTGATCAGGCCGGCGGACCCTGGCTCGGGCGGCCGTATCGTGATCGATGGCGGCAGGCCGGGACGAAGCAGCTCGAGCGCTTCGATCACGACCGGCTCTATCGCGAGCGCGCCGTGTACCACGCTCCGATGGGGATCGAACGTGAGCACGCGGCGCACGAGCTGCCTGGCGCGTTCGCTTGCGGCAAGCAGGCCGTCGATGGTCTCAGTGGCGCGTGCATCGCGGGCGATCTGCGCGCGGGCAAGTTCGGCATAGCCGACGATTGCACCGAGGACATTGTTGAAATCGTGCGCCATGGACGCCGCGAGGAAGCCGACGGCCTCGGCCTTCTGGCTGTCGCGCAGCCCGCGCTCGAGCCGCTGCCGCTCTTCCTCCAACCGATCGCGCCGGCGTAGCACGCGACGCAATACGACGATCAGGACGCCGGCGAGCGCCGCGAGTGTCAGTGTGCGAGCGCCGCTCGAAAGCTCCTGGTGGCGCCACGACCGCAGCACGCTCGACATGGGTTGCCCCAGCTCGACGAGCAACGGATAGCTCTGCACTCTGCGGAACACACGCAGCTGAGGCCTGGCGCTCGACTGCGGATCACGACGCACGAGCTCCAGGCCGCGGATTCCCGCGATCAGCGAGCTGCTGATGTCCTCATCGCTGGCGACCGTCGGGTAGTGCGCCAGCACGACACCGTCTTCGCGGACCAGCCGGATCGACGAGTCGACGTTGATCGTCGAGTAGAAGCCGGTCAGGTATTCGAACGCGACGCGCACGAGCACGACGCCGGCAAACGCACCGTAGCGGTCGTGAATCGCCCGAGCGAGCGCGAAAGTCCGGTAGTCCTGGCCGACGGGCTTGCCGATATAGAGCATGCCGCGCGATGCATG
>DATEML010000058.1:0-40193 GCA_035275585.1 Steroidobacteraceae bacterium
CGCTCACGACCAAGCAGCGGGCTCCGCTCGAAGTAGTCCACGACGATCGACCCCCACGCACGCCCGCGCGTGCCAGATGCGCTGAACGCGGCGTGCCGCTCGACCGAGCCGCCATCCGCAGCGCCGTAGTCGATGTCCAACCTAGGCTCGGGAATGTTCTTCCGAAGCACGATGTTGACGACGCCACCAATCGCGTCTGCGCCATACATGGCAGAGTTCGAATCGGACACGATGTCGACGCGCTCCACCGCCGCAGGCGGAATGCTGTTCAAATCGAAAGCGTTGACGGTCAGCGCACTCGCTGTCGCGATGGTTCGGCGCCCGTTGATGAGCACGAGCGTGCTGTCGAACCCAAGGCCGCGCAGATCGGCAAACTGGGTTCCGTCACCGAGATACGACTCCGGCATGGTGTGCGGCTGCTGCGGAAGGTATCGGAAGAGATCGGTGATGGACGATACGCCCAATGCTTCGATGTCTCCGCGGTCAAATCCGATCTCTGGAATATCGAGATCGAGGCTGCCGAAAGCGATGCGCGAGGCCTCGACCAGAACGTCCGGATCGCGCGGCGCGCGCGCAGAGCCACTCTTCCCCCCGCCGTTCGCCATGGCCAGCTGCTGCTCTTTCGACAGCTCCGACCGTTGCTGATCCTTGACAGCGACCTCCTCGTTCACGCCGCCCGGCGGCACATTCGCCTGCGGCGACAGAACGGAGATCGTGTGCGGATTGACCCACGAGAACGTGAAGCCCTCGGGCAGGAGGATCGCCAGCGCCTCTGCGGCGGTGTAGCGACCCTTCACTGCGCGGACCACGACCGCTTCCTCTGCGTCGTCGCTCGGAATGTAAGCGTATTGCAGCCCCGCCTGCCCCGAGAACATCTCCAGGGCTTGCGCCAGTGGCAGCGCCGGGATGTCGAAATCGTGTGCAGTTTCGTTCGACTGGGCGAGCGCAGGCGCTAGCCAGCACAGCGCAACGCAGCTCAACGCACCCGCAAGGAGCATCCGTAGCGCAGATCCATTCGCGTGGCGGTTCATTGCGGCCCGCGAACTGGATCAGCGGCTGTGCGGCTCTTCCGATCCGATGCGCAGGAGTTCGGGTGACTCCCGCACCGCTGCGCTTCCCGTGATCCGCTCGACTGCATCAGCGAACGAGAAAGGATCGATGGCTTCGAACGAGCCGCGCATTGGCCGCGCGCCCGTCGCGTCATCGACGACGATCTTCATGGCGTTGACTTCGTTGAACTCGCTAGCAGCGGCCTTGACCGTATAGCCCGAGTTGAAGATCAGGCGGCCAAGCACTCGGTCGGTGAATGCCTTGCCATCGACATGCTCGACGGCGGGTTCGCCGGAGCGGGATACCGTGAGCTGCTGATCGGCCACCAGTGTTTTCGCGAACGTGCGCTCGGCGCCGGCCGGCGGACAGACGACGACTGTACCTTCACTCATCGTGACCCTGACCTGGTCGCTGCGGCGCTCGACGGTGAACTGCGTTCCAGTCGCCTTGACAACGACCACGCCGGCGTCGACGAGGAATGGTCGCGACGAATCCTTCGCGACCCGGAACACTGCCCTGCCTTGCGCTAGTGTGATGAGCCGTTGCTCGTCACCGATCACATGATGCAAGTTCGTATAAGGCGCGGCCGTGATAGAGCTACCGTCGCTGAGCGGCAGGCTGCGCCACTCACCCGCCTGCGTCTGCAGCGAGTGGTCCAGCCACGTCACCTTCGCCACGAAACCGAGCACTGCAATCAAGGCGATCGCTGCAGCCGCCGCGGCGATTCTCACCCTCCACAATCCCACCGCGCGCACGCCGCGCGCCGCCACGGCTTCGCGCTCGCGCGGCGGCAGCTCGACCACGTTCGAAAAGCTGTCTTCATTCGTGATGAACAGCTTGAGCTTCGTGTTCTCGAGCCACGAATACAGCCGGCACATGCGCAATGTCTCGGCGATGTGTACCGGCGAGGTCTTGAGCCACTGCAGGTATTCGAAACGTTCGGCGATGCTCAGATCGCCACAGTGCCAGCGCAGCAGCCACTCCGCCGCCTGCTCCGGGATCGACATGGGCGGATTCTCGTCGATGCGGTCCGTCATGACAGCCTACCTCAGCGTTGATCCATGTCCTCCAGATCCTCGAGATTCAGCTGGGTCCGCAAATGGCTGTACGCTTTAGTGAGATCGCGCAGCACGATGCGCGGGCTGATCCCCAATCTGTCCGTAATCTGTTTGTAGGTGAGTCCTTCGTTGACATGCAACAGCAGCACCTCGCGCTGCCGCGGTGGAAGTCTCTGCACAGCTGCTTGCACGTGCTCGCGCGCGCGGCCGTACGCAACGGCGTTCTCCGGCTCCGCGCCGGGCGCACTCTGTAAGTCCTCCAGCCAGCTGTTGTCGTGCGGCTGACGCCGCTGGGCGCGATCGCGCCACTCGTTGGCGACGTTCGACGCGATGCGAAACAGATAGCTCTGTGGATTCTCGATCGCGATGTCGTCGCTATAGCGCAGCAGTCGCAGGAACACTTCCTGGGCGAGATCGTCGATCTCCGCGGACGGCACTGATGAGCGGCTCGACAACCAGTAGCGGATCGGGCGGCGCCAGCGCTGGAACCAGGAAATCAGCCGGCCGTCACGAGGGTCCTGCGCACGTTCTCCTACGTCACCTCGCGCATCGGACATCGAGGCACCCTCCCCATTACTGCACACCAGCAGCTGTTGTTGTCGAAATGCTGAACCTGCAACATCGCTCTTCGATCCGTCGCCCCGAGCCGCTCGGGGTCCGCTGAGCATGGATGTCAGGAAAGCTGAACTGCCTTAAATGTAGACCGGCTCACGTCTGGTGATAAGCCCCTTGGGCAATTTCCGGCGCTGCGATGAATACGTACGGCGGATTCCATCCGACAGATATTTTCGCGGCCGCTTTCGCCTTGAGTTGCACGCGCACGCGCTCCGGTTCTATCGCTCGCCGCTGCCAGGCACTATCGCGCTTCGATGCGAAGAATCGGCAGACGTTTGCGGAGTTATGTCAGCGGCCGGCGATTTCGCACGCGCCGAAAGCAGCATCAGCGCCGCAGCGTACAAAACGACGACGACGACCAGCCAGCGCAGCCAGTCGAGCGGCAGCGAGCGCACGACGTAGGCTGCGAGCAGCACGGCAGGAATTCCTCCGAGGGCCAATCCAAGCGCGGCGCGCAGATCGTACTTGCGATTCTGGATGAAGCGCAGCGAAGCCACCGGCATGAGCACGGCGCAAGAGCCCATCATGATCGGAAACGCGGCGAGCGGATTCATTCCAAGCAGGCTGACGAGAATCAGACACGGCGCATACAGACCGATGCCGAGCGTCATCAGCGCACCCAGCACGAAGTTGATTGCGACGGCGACCACCAGCGTCGCGCCGGTGAGCTCCAGCGCCACACCGCCGCTCGGCATCAATTTGAGATTCATCAGCGCGAACAGAATCGCCGCCACCGACAGCGCGGCGCCCATGCCAATCTGAATCGCCCGACGTGGCAAGCGGGCGACAACTCCGGCGCCGAGCCACGCGCCGATCGCGGATGCCGCCATCATCGAAACGAGCGTGGCCGGGCCCACGCGTACGACACCGATGAAAATCAGCCCCTGCGCGATCGTGGGCAGCGTATGGCCGACATTCAGCGTGCCCGGGATCCATTCGTCGGCGACGAGGCGCCGGACCTTGAACGCGGCGGTGGTCGGCGCAAACGAGCCGATGCCGAGGGTGTCGAAAAAGTTCGTAACGAAGCCGATAGCGAGACGCAGCACGCCCGGGTTCGCGGACGGGGCGGCGCGCGCTCCCGCGCGCTCGATCCGAAACCAGTGCCACGCGAAGAAAGCCGCCAGCGCAGCGAGAACGGCGAGAAGGACGTGTGCCGTGGTCACGCCGCGCTAGCGCCTGACTGCGGGACGGGTCTTCAACGCCTGTGCCAGAATTCCCTGCACCGTTTCGAGCTCGCGCTTGTCCAGCGGCAATCGCGGACCGCGCACGACATAAGTGCCGCGACCGACCTGCGCCTGCACCCACTTGATGTACTGCACGAACTTCGGAACCGTGTCGAGGCGCAGCAGCGGCAGGAACCAGTTGTAAAGCTCGCGCGCTCGCACCTTGTCGCCGCGCAACGCCGCGTCGAAGAGCGCCACCGACTCTTCCGGAAACGCATTCACCAACCCCGCGACCCAGCCCTCCGCTCCGACTGCGACGCCCTCCACCACTGCGTCATCCATGCCGACGAGGATCGTCAGCCGATCGTGCAGTAATGCACGGATCGCGGTCACGCGCCGCGCATCGCCGCTCGACTCCTTGACGGCATGCAGGTTGGGATGCTCCGCCGCGAGCTCGACGATGTGCTCCGGCAGGAAGTCGGTCTTGTACGCCGGCGGATTGTTGTAAAGCATGCACGACAATTGGGTCGCGCTGAGGATCGCGCCGACGTGCGCTTTCATCTCCGGCCAGTCGCTGCTGTACACGTACGGCGGTAGCACCATCAGGCCGGCGCATCCGGCCTGCTCCGCGCCGCGTGCGAGTTGCACCGCCTCAGCCGTGCTCAATGACGCGATACCCAGCACCACCGGCGCCTGGCTGCCGACAGCGCGCACGCACGTGGCAGCAATAGCAAGTTTCTCGTCGAAGCTCACCGTGGCCGCTTCGCCGAGCGAGCCGCAGCAAACGATACCGGTGCATCCGCTACGAATCATCCACTCGCAATGCCGGCCGAGCGCGTCATGATCGATCGCGCCGGTCGCATGGAAGTTCGTGGTAATCGCCGGAATGACGCCCTTCCAGTTCATTTACAGCTTCCCCGTGTAGTCGTCTGTTACTGATAGCGCTGCGGGCTGAACGGCTCGAGCGCTATGCGCGGCCGCTCGCCCGTCAGGATCTGCGCCACGAGCTGCCCCGTGATCGGCGCCAGGCTGATGCCCAGCATCGCATGACCGGCTGCGACGCAGAGGTTGGAGTATCGCGCAAATCTGCCTATGTACGGCAGGCCGTCCGGCGAGCAGGGACGCAGGCCGGCCCACGGCCGCACCTGCGCGATATCCTGGGCCCGCAGCGCGGGAAAGTACCGCGCCGCTGCTGCGGCGATGGCCTGAGTCCGCCGCTCGCTGATCGAACGGTCCAGGCCGGCGAATTCCATGGTCCCGCCGATACGCAGCGAGGCGCCCATCGGTGTGACGGAGACATGGGCCTCGCTGAGAATCGAGCACAGCCTCGGCAGCTGCGGCGGGTTGGGCACCGTGAAGCTGTAACCCTTGCCGCCCTGGAGTGGCAGCTCGCAAGCTAGAGCGCGCACGACTTCCGACGACCAGGAGCCCGCAGCCAGGACGAACTCATCTGCCGCGAGGTCGCCTTGCGCAGTCACGGCCGCGGTAACCCGTGTGCCGTCGGTTCGCCAGCCCTCGACTTGTGTGGACCAGCGCACGGTGACGCCGGCGCCGCTGGCCAGCTCCGTCAGCTTGCGCATGAGCAGGCGCGGATCGAGATGACAATCGAGTGGATAGAAGACGGCACCAGTGATGTCCATGTCGATGTCCGGATCGATCTCGGCTGCACGCGCCGCGGACACGATCTCCACCGGCAGGTCCAGCTCGCGCGCCCGCCGAGCCTGCCGAGTCTCTTCTTCCAGCCCGGCTCGCGTACGACACAGCATCAGCATGCCGCGCTTGACCAGGCCGAAACCGTTGTCGCAGCGATCGGCGAGCTGCTCGTACAGCTCGCGACTGGCCAGCAGCATGTCGCGCAAGACAGGCCCGGCACGATCCACGTGCTCGCGATTCGCAGCGCGCACGAAGTCCAGGATCCAGGCGGCGAGCGCCAGATCGAGCCGCGGACGAATGTAGAAGGGACTACCGGGATCCAGCAGCCAGCGCAGGCCTAGCCCAATCGCGCCTGGCGCAGCGAGCGGCGTGAAATGACTGGGCACGATCATGCCGGCGTTGCCGAACGAGCACCCGTCGCCGCCGGCGGCATCCCTCTCGACGACGGTGACCTCGTAGCCGCGCTCGCGCAGAAAGAGCGCGGAGCACAACCCGACGGCGCCGGCGCCGCAGATCAGGACATGCTTCATGCGCCGCTATCGGAGCGCGGCGGACGAATTCCCCAACGGAAAGGATCGTTCGGGTCCAGGCGCAACGTGGCTTCGGCGGTCACGTGCGCGGAGCCTGTGATGAACGGGGCGATCTCGCCGGTGCGACGATCGCACCAGCGATACCGGGCGGAGAACACGCTGCCGATCACGCTTTCCTGCACCCAGACCTCGCCTTCTGCCAGCTTTCCATCGGCGGCGAGACACGCGAGCTTGGCGCTGGTCCCGGTCCCGCACGGAGAGCGATCGTACGCTTTGCCCGGGCACAGCACGAAATTGCGGCTGTTCGCGCCACTGGCGGCCGACGGCACGAACATCTCGACGTGATCGACGTCCGGATAGCCCGCAGCGTTGACGGCCTGACGCACGCGCCAGGTGAAATCGGTCAGCGCATCGACGTTCTGCAGGTCTATGCGCAGCTCGTGGCGCTCCACCAGGAAAAACCAGTTTCCGCCCCAGGCGATGTCGCCGCGGACCTCGCCCACGCCCGGCACCTGGACGGCGACCTGCTTGTGCTTGCGAAAGCTGGTCACGTTCGTAATCGTGACCTGACGGTCCGCATGCAGCACCGCGTCGACCGGACCGACCGGCGTATCGATCTTGACCAGGCCCGGCTGCACCTGGCCCATGAAGGCGAGGGATGCGACCAGGCCGATCGTGCCGTGGCCGCACATCCCGAGAAAGCCCACGTTGTTGAAGAAGATGACGCCGAAGCGGCAGTCGGCCCGATGCGGCGGGCACAGCAGCGCGCCGACGACCGTATCCGAGCCGCGGGGCTCATTCACGATCGCGGAACGGTAGCTGTCGAAGTGGTCACGGAAGCGGCCGAGCCGATCGCTCAGCGGCCCGCTGCCGAGATCCGGTCCGCCTTCGAGCACCAGCCGGGTCGGCTCGCCGCCAGTATGCGAATCGATGACGCGGACCAGGCTCATGGGCACATCCCTATGCACGTTGCGGGCTCCGTCCGACTCCATTCGCGATCGAGACTAACGGACGCCTCTGGCAGCACGTATGAGACCAAGGTCGTACCTCGCAACAGACCGGGACGCTTCCCGGCCGGGCATTCTAGCGAGGTTACGCGACGGTTTTCAGGCGATGGGTGCCAGGGGGCGGGCCGGTTGCGATTCCGGAGCCGCATCCGCGCGTTGCAGGCGAATGAGGTCGCGCGACTGGTGCACGACGACGCCCTTCTTCGCGGCAGCAATCGCTTCGGCAAAGGACACCGGATCGTCGGCTTGAAACTGACCCAGCACGCGCTCTGCACCCAGCGCCGGATCCACGACGATCTGCACGCGGTTGCGGCGATTGAACTCTGCGGCAGCGGCCGCCACGGTGTCGCTCGCGAACACGAGATGTCGATTGGACCAGGCGAGCGCGCGTGCAGCGTTCACGTGCCGTACGACCGGAGGCCAGCTCTCCGCCACGATCACCTGCTGCCCAGCCTCGATCGTGACCGGGCTCGATCGAGGACGATCTCTGCTGACGACCACGGTGCCCTCCTCCACCGTGACGATCACTTCGACATCGCGTCGCGAGACGCCGAATCTCGTGCCCGTCGCGCGTACCACGGCAAGCTCGGCATCGACGATGAAAGGACGCGAGGCATCCTTCGCGACTTCGAACAGCGCTTCGCCGCTCGCCAGGTGCAGCAAGCGCTGCCGGCCGCCGAACTGGTTGCGCAGCTGCGTGCGCGGCCCGACGCTGACGAGACTGCCGTCGTTGAGCGCGAGGCTGCGCCATTCGCTCGCCTGCGTCTCGATCGTCCGATCGAGCCAGGCGCGCTGCGCGACCGATGCGGCGACCAGCAGCAGACCGACCGCCATCGCGCCGACGAGCGCTCGTATGTGCCAGCTGCTGCGCGTTCTGGCCGGCGGCGCCGCGTCGTCGTCGCGCGGCAGGTCGATCACATTCGACACGTCGTCCTCGTTCGTGAAGAACAGCTGTTGCTTCATCGGATAGAGAATGGAATACAGCTGACAGATCTGCAGCGTTTCGCCGATGTGAGCCGGCGAGGCCTTCAACCACTGCAGGTACGCGAAGCGCTCGGCAACGCTCAAGTCGTGCGCGTGCAGGCGCAGGAACCACTGTGCCGCGTGCTCCCTGATCGAAAACTGCGTGCCGTCGTCGAAACGTTCCATACGGGTGGTCCCTTCCAAACCTGTAGACCGCCGCACCGGCAAACGTCAGCCCCGACGGTGCAGGATTTTGCCGGAATGTCACAGGCGGTTGCAGCCGCCGGCACGCGCGGGCGTGCCCGCAAAGTGGAAATTTTCCGCGATATTTTCTACCTGAAGATGTTCTCAGTCGTATGACAGGCGCGGCATCATCAGCGCGAGCAGCCGGCTGCGGCTGCGCACGCCGCACTTCTTGTAGACGGAAGTGAGCTGGGTCTTCACTGTGCGCACGCTCTTGTCGAGGCGCGCAGCGATCTCCTTGTTGCTGAACCCGATGCGCACGAACTGCACGAGCTCGCGCTCGGCGACAGTGAGCTCGCCCGGCAACGCACGCATCGTGTCGTGCCTCAGCATCGCGTCGGGCGCTGACGCGGCCGAGCCGGCTCGGCGTTGCGCGGCCGACAAGCGTTGCAGCGTCGTCTCGAGATGCGGATGCAGGCGCTGCAGGAACGCCATCTCCCGCGCGGTGAACTCTCCCTGTTGAGCAGTGCGGCGGATTGCGATCTCGGACGCGAGTCTGTCCGCGCGCCAGAACAGGGCGCACGCCGAGTAATACCAGCCTTCCGCTGCCATGTAGCGGCGAAAGAACTCCGATTCTCGCAGCCGACGCCGATCGGGCACGACCTCGGAGAGCCGATAGAGCTTGATGCCGGGATTCGACAGCGCGAACGCCGGCATCATGTTCACTTCGCGCCGGCGCTCCAGCCACTTGCGCGACCTGCGCGCATTCGGCGTCGTCAGGATGCGCGAGGCGTCCCAGGTCCTGGCGTAGTCCACGTAATCGAGGTACGCAACGCACGCGTCGTGCGGCAGGAAGCCGTCGAGTATCGCGAGCAACGCGGCCCAGAACTGACGGATGTCGATGCTGGCGTGCAGACGCAGCAGTCGCGCTTCGAAACGCGGATCATCGAGCGACGGCGCGGATCGGCGCGTCGTCGACCCACGCGCCCGCAGCTCTCCTGCCGCGGCGGACCGGTATGCCCCCATGATTATTGTGTCGTCGCAACTGCAGCGTTCGAAGACGCGACCCAACAGTTAAGACCCCTCTTGCTCGCGCGATGATCCCGCGACACTGCCTGGCTATCGTGCCTTGATGAGCAGCAGATCCGGCGCAAGTCTTGCTACTGCGATCGACGACATACCGTCCATGATTTGCGCGAACGCGACGGGATCCGATGCATCGAAGTTGCCGCGTACCGGCAGCGCCGCTGCGCTCGGATCCAGCCGCAACTGCACGCGATTGCGCAGGTTGAATTCCTCCACGGCGTCCGCGAGCGTGTCGCCGAACCGGAACATCAATTGGCGCTCGCGCCACGCAAGCTCGTAGCGGACGTCGACGCGGCTCGGCGTGACGGGCCACGTGCCGGCAATCCGCAGCTGTTGGTCCGCGACGATCCGCACGCTGAGCTCTGGCGGAATCTCCGTCGCATCGTCGCGTACAGACCCGGCACTCGGCGCAACGTGCACCGAGCCGTCCGCGACAGTGACGATCAATTCGCTCTTGCGGCGCGAGACTGCAAACTCGGTGCCGACAGCGCGAACCGCGTAGGCATTCGCCTGGACGAAAAACGGACGCGCCGGATCCTTCGCGACCTTGAAGTAGGCCTCGCCGCGCACGAGCGCGATGGATCGCCGCGCGTCGCCCAGATCGAGTTGCAGCAGCGTGTTCGGCCCGACTTGCAACTCACTGCCATCGGCCAGCGTGACTGTCTTCCATTCGCCGGGCTGCGTGCCGATCGAGTGCTCGTGCCAGGCGGAGCGCACGACAGCGAATAGCAGCACCGCAAATCCGCACGCTGCGATAGCAGCAGCAGCCTTCCAACGCGACGCAGATACGTTGCGCGAGACGGCCGCTCGTGCGCCGCCCTGTGCGAACAATTCGATGACGTTCGAAGGCGCCTCGCCGTCGAGCGCCGCGGTCAGCCGTGCGCGACGCAAATCGCCGTCGATGCCGGCAACGGTGAGGTACTCGGCGACGTGAACTTCCGATTGCTTCAGCCAGCGCAGAAAGCGGCGGCGGTCGTCGAGCGGGACGCTGGGATCCTTCATGCGCGCAAACCACTCAGCAGCTTCCTGGCTGATCAACTCGCGCTTCCTGTTCTCGCGACGATCCGAGTCGCGGTGATCTGCGTCGCTCATTGAGGTCCGGCTGCATCGTGCAACACGACGCATCCGTCTTCGTGTTCCCGCCGACGGGGTCCCTTATGCCACAGGATCGGTGACGCGGCAATTCAGCCGCGCTGGATCAGGGCGCCCTTTCCCTGGCGGGCGGTTCCGCCTGGCCGGGTCCCTGCTGCACGACTCGCAGCGTATTTCCTTCGCGCACCAGTGCGACATTCTCACCGCTGGCGGCGATCTGCTTGGCAAACGCTTCCGGGTCGGCGGCGTCGAACACGCAGCAGAGGTGCCAGCTCGCGATAGCGGGATCGTCGACCCGCAGCTGCAGCCGGTTGCGACGATTGAACTCTTCAACGGCTTCGCCGACGGTCTCTGTCTGCAAGATCAGCTGACCATTCGCCCACGCCAGGGCGTGCGCCGAGTTCACTTTCTCGGGGTGCAGCGGGACCGTCGGTGCGTTGATCAGGATTTCCAGACCCTCGTCCGCGACGAGCTCCTTGGCCACGCTGAGATCGACTACATGCTCCAGCGCAGCCGCCTGATAGCCGCGCACGACGGCTACCTTGCCCTCTGCAACGGTGACACGGATGCGGTCCTCGCGGCGCTCCACGCCGAACCGGGTTCCGACTGCGCGGGCGACAGCGCCGTTGGCGTTGACGATGAACGGACGCGACGCATCCTTCGCAACCTTGAACATCGCCTCGCCGTGCGCGAGGTTGATCCTGCGGGCCCCCTTGCTGTAGTCCACCTGCATCAGCGTGTTCGGCCCGGTGCTTATGGTGCTGCCGTCGGCGAGCTGGACGGTGCGCCACTCGCCGGCGTGGGTTTCGATCGTGTTACTGGACAACGCGATGGTCACGATCACAGCGACGAGCGCCAGGCAGCACGTCGCCGCCGCAACCCAAAGCTTGCGCGAGTCGAACCAGTGGGGCTGGCGCTCCGCGGACGGCAGCGGCTCGTGCGGCATCAGCGTAATGACGTTCGATTCATCCTCTTCCGGCAGCAGGTTCGGCAGCTTGGCGCGCTTGACCCGGCCATACAGCCGGCAGAGCCGCATGAACTCGGCAATGTGATTCGGCGACTGCTTGAGCCAGCGCATGTACTTGCGCCGCTCGGCCGCGCTGAGATCGCGATCCTTCAGGCGAATGAACCACTCGGCCGCCTGATCGCTGACCGACTGCATCGCATTGTCGTCATGCTCCATCATCGGCGTAGTCACCTGTTCTCCATGTCGCCGAGGTCGTCCTGCTTGAGCTGCATCCGCAGCTGGCTGTACGCGCGCGTGAGATCGCGCAGGATCACTCGGTAGGTCAGTCCCTGGCGTTCCGCGATCTGCTTGTAGGTCAGGCCATCGTTCACGTGCAGCAACAGAACCTCACGCTGTCGCCGTGGCAGCTTGTTGACGGCTTCCTGCATGTACTCGCGCGCCACCTCGCGCGCGATGGTGTTTTCCGGTTCGTCGCTGAATTCGACCTGCAGGTCTTCGAGCCAGCTGTCGTCGTGCGGCCTGCGATGTCGTGCCCGTTCCTGCCACTCGTTGGCGACGTTGGCAGCGATCCGGAACAGATAGCCCTGCGGATTGTCGATCGCGACGTCGTCGCTATAGCGTAGCAGGCGCAGGAACACCTCCTGGGCCAGATCGTCCAGGTCGGCGGTCGGGACGGACGAGCGGTGCGACAGCCACTGGCGGATCGGCTTGCGCCAGCGCTTGAACCAGGCCACCAGACGGTGGTTGCGAGGGTCGGATTCGGATGCGGATTGGCGCGGGCCGGATTCCGGCTGCGGCGCCGGGTCGGGCCCTTCCTCGTCGTGCTGCTGACGCTCGATCACCTAACGGCCTGCGCTCACGGAATAAATCTGAACTCCCTCAGATCTAGACCGGGCGAGGCGATGGGGTCAGCTCCCTGGCCGGCCCTACCGGGCAGGCCTGCGCACTGCACCGCAGGACCGGGAGGCTACCAGTCGGCGGTCGTGAACGGCCGCAGCAGCAGCTCCTTGGAAATGGCGGCGACGACCTTCGATCGCTCGTCGTGGTAGGCCACGAGCGCCTGGCGCAGCTGCAAGCGCTCGTGTGCCGCGATCAGTTCGGCGATCCGCGTGATCTCCACGAACACATCGGGAACGATCTCGCACTCGAGCACCCGCGCGTGATGGAGTCGGTCGTTCATGTTGCGAACGATTTCGGCGAACTCGCCCACGCCCGAGCGCAGCGCGACCTGCAGGAACAGCTCGCCCGTCTGCCGCGCCAGTTGCTCGGCGCTACGCTCCTGCACGGAGACTGCAGCGGCCTCCTCGGTGGCAGCAGCCGGTGCGGGATTGGTTTCCGGCCAGCGCGCCACAGCCGCATCCAGGATCGTCCTGTTGACGGAATACAGCCCGAAGATGTCGTCCTCGGAAGGCGTCCGCGCGAAGAAGCCGCGCTTCGGGACCGACATGATCATGCGCTCGGCCGCGAGCCGCGTGAGCGCCTCGCGCACGGGCGTCGTGCTGACGCCGAGCTCATCGGCGAGCACACCGATCTGCAGCAGTTGACCGGGCACCAGGGTCTGCGCCAGGAGCCAGTTCTTGATGCGTTCGTAGACGGCACCTTCTGTCATGGGGTCCTCGTCGCTCTTCCTGGAACCTTCGCTTCCGAGCTGAAGCGGAATCCGTCGCTTCAATGAGATGTGTGCCAGTGTGTTCATGATGTGACTCTTGTTGCGTCGGCAAACGACGCGTTCCAGTGACGAGCGGACAGCCGGGCGGCGCGCTATCGGAGGCGGACGACGGGAGCGGGGTCGTTCGCCATTAGATATGTGGTGATCATGTCCGCTCCCCTCCCTGGTTGCGGACAAGACTGACCCAATTCCTCAGGCGGCGGAATTGAGCTGATCGGATCAGTGCAGGCTGTGAGGGAACCCGGTCGAGGCTATGAGCGACCGGCCTGGCGGGACTCGTCGTCCTCTTCCGCAGTGGAACGGATGACGTCGCCGAAAGCAATCTGTCGACTCACGAGCGCGTGCACGATCGCCTGGACGCGCGTCGCCACACCGAGTCGCCGCTTCGCGTGCTCGATGTGATTGTGCACGGTGCGCTCGCTGATGCCGAGGATCCGGCCTGCGACCCAGTCGCTCTTACCTTGCGCGGCCAGCTCCAGGCACTGACGCTCGCGTCGCGTCAGGCCACGCGGAACGCAGCTGCCGGCCCTGGCTTGCGCCTCGAGGCTGAGTGCTGAGTACATGTAGCAGGCCATCAGCTGCACGGCCAGATAGCTCTCGGGGGCGACGGCAGCGGAATCCGGCACGACCGAGCACGACGCGCGGTACGCACCGGGCGAGCGTGGTGCATGGATGGGCACCGTGTAGCCGTGCTCGATACCGAAGGGCCGCGCCTCTTCCATTATTTCCAGCTGCGGCGCCGTCAGCTCGGCGCGAAACTCATCCGCATCCCAGAAGAACGGCGTGAGCGAGCGGTTCGCGTAATGGAAGACCGGATCGATGTAGTAGAAATCGAGCTCGCTGAACGCGCGCATCCACTCGGCCGGATAGTTGTGCAGAATCACCGCGCCGGGCGGCGGCCGCAATGGATCCACGTGCGAGCAGCACCCGAAGAAACGGAATCCGAATGCCTGCAGCTCGCGCTGGAACACGACCGCCAAGTCGCCAGCCGCCGGGCCGCGACGGCTGAGCTGGATGAACGATTGTGCGCGATCGAGGTGGTTCACGTCCGCGTCCTTTCGAGCCCTGACCGACAACGCCGTTTCCGTACGGACCGGGCGGGCCCCTGCACAGGGCGAGGTTCGCCTGTGCAGAGCTTTCGGGACACCCGCTGATTCTGCCGAACCCGGTATCTACCAGAGCGGTGTCGACGCTCGCCAAAGACATTTCGGCAAAAAAGCCGTGCAAGAGGATAAATACGGATTGGTGCGCATTCAACGGAGCGAATTCGCTGACGCACGGCGTCGGCAATGCAAGACGAGCCCGCACGCACCGTCGGCTCAATCTGTCAAATGGACATCAGCTCAGGGCGAGAATTATTTTCCCCTTGTGCTCGCTGCTTTCCATGCGGGCGTGCGCCTGGCCCGCCTCGGCGAGTGCGAACACCGAATCGACGACCGGACGGATGCGCCCGGCGGCGAGCAATGGCCACACCTTCTGCAGCAGCTGATCGCGGATCGATCGCTTGAATTCCGCGGAGCGGGGCCGCAGCGTCGACCCGGTGATCACGAGGCGCTGCTGCATGATTCTCAGCACGTCGATCTCACCCTTCGCTCCGCCCTGCGTCGCGATCATGACGAGGCGCCCCTCGGTCGCGAGCACCTGCAGATTGCGCGGCACGTAGCTGCCGCCGACCATGTCGAAAACGACGTCGACGCCGCGCCCGCCGGTCGCTGCAGCGATCTCGCCTACGAAATCTTCGGTCTTGTAGTCGATCGCGCGGCGCGCGCCGAGGCTCTCGCAGAAACGGCATTTCTCCGCCGAGCCCGCAGTTGCAAACACGGTGTGTCCGAGCGCCGCGGCGAGTTGAATCGCCGTCACGCCGACACCGCTGGAGCCACCGTGCACGAGCAACGTTTCGCCCGCCTGCAGCCGACCGAACCCGAACACATTGCTCCACACCGTGAACATCGCTTCCGGAAGCGACGCCGCCTCGATCATGTCGAGCGATCCGGGAATCGGCAGCACCTGTCCGGCAGCGACGCTGCAGTACTCGGCATAGCCGCCGCCCTGGAGCAGCGCACAGACCGCATCGCCGACCTTGAACTCCGTGACGTCCGCGCCGACGCCGACGATCGTGCCCGCGACTTCGAGACCTGGACTCGACGGCGCGCCCGGCGGCGACGGATAGAAGCCGCGACGCTGCAGAATGTCCGCACGGTTCAAGCCCGCCGCGGCAACCTCGATCAGCACTTCGGCCGGACCCGGCTGTGGCACCGGCCGCTCCGCGAGAACGAGCGCTTCCGGTCCGCCGGGCTGCGGCACATCGATGACTTTCATGTGCTTCCCGGCGGCCGACATCAGTTCTTCACCACGCCTTCGCCCTTCAGCGCCTCGAGCGCGTCGAGGTTCACGTCGGCAAGCGCCGCTTTCAGGTCGTCGATGCTGTCCGCTTCGCCCTCGATCTTCACGGTGAAGCGGTCGCCGAGCACCACGCCGTACTCGCCGCGCGAGCTGCTGCGATCCCATTGCTCGTGAACCAGCCGCCCATCCTCGTGATAGGTCTTGTCATAGCCGGTGGCCGTTTCATTCTCGCCTTCGATGCCGGCCCAGCCCGCGAGGGCGAGCAGGCCCTTCGCCGTTCCGGTGTCCGTGATCTGCAGATCCCACGAACGCCCGCTGTCGCTCATGTACGTCGCGCGTGCCTCCGTCATCTGCATCCCCATCGCGCTGTTGCGCTGAGTCGAGAACGTCGCGCGCGTCATGTCCCCAAGCGACTCGGGCAGAAACGGCTTGAGACGATCCGGCGCCAACGCCTCGACCTGGCCGCCGCCGAGCGCTGCACCCATCATCGTCTTCAGCGCGTCGCCCTGTGCCTGCTGATCGCCGGATTTCTGCGCGTCCTCCATCTTCTTGGAAGCTTGCTCGACGTTCTTGCTCCACTGCTCGAGCTTGCCGACGGTGCTGTCCTTGTCGAACTTCACGTCGCCGGAATCGCGCGACGTGTACGGCGAGGCGCCGCGCATGAACATCCCGACTCCGGTCATGGCGCCGATGGCGCCGTAGATCACGAACGTCAGCACGATCGTGATGATGATGATCACTGCGGTGTAGCCGCCCGCGCGGTCGGGCGGAGCCTTCATCGTGTGCGGCAGGCCGAGATACAGCAGATAGATTCCGTAGATACCGGCCGCGATTGCGATCAACACGGCGATGAATGGCAGGATCACCGCGACGCCGGCGACGCACGACGCGGTGTAAGCGTAGGTGATGGTCTTCAGCGCCTGCACCCGATCGCGGGTCGCGCCGAAGCTGGGGGCCAGCGCGTCGATGATCAGCGCCACGACGTAGAAGGTCGCGAGCGACAATGCATAGGTCAGGACCAGCTGCGACAGGCCGGCGCCGATGCCGACGCGAAACGTTCCCGCGAACGGCACACTCGCGCCGATCAGACTGAACTTCAGGAACGCGAACACGGGCGGAATCGCCGCCAGCCAGAGGATGTAGCCCTTGTAGAGGTCCGCGACAGTGGTCGGCTCGCCCGCGATCACCGGCCATTCGGTCCTGGGCGTCAGCAGAATGCCCTTGACGCGCGCGATCAGCTTGTTGAGGTCCACGGCAGGTCTCCCCGTTTGTCGTTGTTCGGGACCGCCGGATTCTACGCCGAAGCTATGTCTTCTTCTTTGGCACGTACAGGTCGGTCAGCGTGCCGTCGAACGCCTCGGCTGCGAACATGATGGTCTCGGACAGCGTCGGGTGCGGATGAATCGTCAGGCCCAGGTCGGTGGCGTCGCTGCCCATCTCGATGGCGAGCGCCACCTCCGAGATCAGATCGCCCGCATTCGGCCCGACGATGCCGCCGCCGATGACCCGATGCGTCGCGGGATCGAACAGCAGTTTCGTCATGCCATCGTCACGGCCGAGTGATAGCGAGCGGCCGCTCGCGGCCCAGGGGAACGTTGCCTTCTCGTATGCCGTGCCCGTCACCTTCGCATCCGTTTCCGTGAGCCCGACCCACGCGATCTCGGGGTCGGTGTAGGCGACCGACGGAATCACGCGTGCATCGAACGCGCGCTTCTCGCCGTGAGCGACTTCCGCAGCGAGCTTGCCTTCGTGCGATGCCTTGTGGGCGAGCATCGGCGCGCCGGCGATGTCGCCGATCGCAAAGATGTGCGGCACGTTGGTGCGCATTTGCCGGTCGACCGGCACGAAGCCGCGCTCGTTGACGAGCACTCCGGCCGCGTCGGCGCCGATGTTGCGACCGTTGGGGCTGCGGCCCACGGCGATCAGCACGCGATCGTAGACCTCCGGCGCGATCGCCGGCTCGGCCTCGAACGTCACACGCAGTCCGTCCTTCGCTGCTTCGACCTTGCTGACTTTGGTCTTGACCATGATGCGCTCGTAGCGCTTCGCGATGCGGCGCTCGAGCGGCCGCACCAGGTCGCGGTCGCAGCCCGGCATCAAGCCATCGGTCAATTCGACGACGCTGACCTTGACGCCGAGCGCGTCGTACACCGTCGCCATTTCCAGGCCGATGATTCCGCCGCCCACGACCAGCAGGCGTTGCGGCAGATCCAGCTCGAGCGCGCCGGTCGAATCGATGATGCGCGGATCGTCCGGCAGGTTCGGCAAGCGGATCGATTCCGAGCCTGCGGCGATGATGCAATACGCGAACGAGACCCGACGCGGCGCGCCGCTGCCGCGGACTTCGAGCTCGTGCGCTGAGATGAGTTTGCCGGTGCCGCGAATCACTTCCACCTTGCGTTGCTTCGCGAGCGTGGTGAGTCCGCCGGTGAGCCGGCCGACGATCTTGTTCTTCCATTCGCGCAGCTTCGCGGCGTCGATCTGCGGCTTGCCGAAGTGCAGGCCCGCGCTGCTCATGGCCTCCGCATCCTCGATGACCTTGGCAGCATGCAGCAGCGCCTTGGACGGAATGCAGCCGACATTGAGACACACACCGCCGAGCTGCGGCCAGCGCTCGACGAGCGCGACACGCATGCCAAGGTCAGCGGCACGAAACGCGGCGGTATAGCCACCAGGCCCGGCGCCGAGCACGACGACGTCGAAGTCGTAGGAGGCAGTCGCCTGCGCTTCGCGTTTGGGCGCCTGCTCAGCCGCCGGCGCCGCAACCGGCGCTGCCTGCTTCGGCGGCTCCGCGACTGCTCGCGCCTCTGCTGCCTGCGCGGCTTTCGGTTGTTCGGCAGCAGGCCGCTCGTCTTCGACCTCTACGATCACGCTGCCCTTGGAAACGCGATCGCCCTTCTTCACCGCGACCGATTTCACGACGCCGGCGGCTGACGAAGGCACGTCCATGGCCGCCTTCTCGGTCTCCAGCGTGATCAGCGGCGACTCGAGCTGCACCTTGTCGCCGGGCTTGACGAGCACATCGATGACTTCGACGTTCTTGAAATCGCCGAGATCGGGAACGAGGACCCGGCTCACGGCACGGCTTCCAGCAGGCCCTTGACGTCGGCCAGCTTCTGCGCGAGGAAGGTAGTGAAACGCACGGCGGCCGCACCGTCGATCACGCGGTGGTCGTAGGCAAGCGTGAACGGCAGGATCAGGCGCGGCACGAACTTGCCGTCCTGATACACGGGCCGCATGCTCGAGCGCGCGACACCGAGAATCGCGACTTCAGGTGCGTTGATGATCGGCGTGAACGACGTACCGCCGATGCCGCCGAGACTCGAGACGGTGAAGCTCGCACCCTGCATTTCCAGGGCCGACAACTTGCCCGCGCGGGCCTTCTCGGACAGCGTGCCGAGCTCGCGCGCGAGCTCGTAGACGTCCTTCTTGTCGGCGTCGCGAATGACCGGCACGACCAGGCCGTTCGGCGTGTCGGCCGCGAAACCGAGATGGACGTACTTCTTCCACACGAGGTTCTGGCCGGACGCATCCAGCGAAGTGTTGACCAGCGGAAACTCGCGCAACGCCTTGACGCATGCACGCAGGATGAATGCGAGCGGCGTGAGCTTGACGCCAGCCTTGGTCGCCTCGCCCTTCAGCTCGTTGCGAGTCTCCTCGAGCTCGGTGATGTCGGCCTCGTCCATCTGCCAGACGTGCGGCACGTTGAGCCAGCTCGCCTGCAGGCGCGGACCGGAAATTCTCTGGATGCGGCCGAGCGGCTTGACCTCGACCGTGCCGAACTTCGCGAAGTCGACCTCGGGCACTTTCGGCAACGCGCCGCCACCGGCGGGCGCGCCGCTCTTGAGCGCCTGCTTCACCCAGGCTTTCACGTCGTCAGGGGTAATGCGCCCCTTGATGCCGGTGCCCTTGACGCTGCCCAGGTCGACGCCGAGCTCGCGCGCGAACTTGCGCACCGAAGGACTGGCGTAGGCGGTCGCGAAACCGGCCTCGTTGATAGTGACCGGAGCGGTTCGTGCAACCGGCGCCGGCGCTGCTGGCGCTTCAGGCGCTTTGGTTTTCGCAGGCTCGGCAGCAGGCTCCGACTTCGGCGGCGCCGGACTCGCTGCGGGCGCCGCGGGCTTGGTCGATGCGGCCGGCTTCTCTGCGCCTGCTCCTGCCTCCACCTGCACGATCACGTTCCCTTTCGAAACGCGATCGCCCTTCTTGATCGCGACCGACTTCACCACGCCGGCCGCGGTCGACGGCACGTCCATGGCCGCCTTCTCGGTCTCCAGCGTGATCAGCGGCGTGTCGATCTCGACCTTGTCGCCGGCCTTCACCAGAACATCGATGACCTCGACGTTCTTGAAATCCCCGAGGTCGGGAACGGTGATGTCTTGCACCATGGGCAGCCTACTGGGTGACCGGGTTCGGCCGCTCGGGATCGATGTCGAACTTCTTCATGCACGACTTCACGGTTGCCATGTCGAGCTTGCCTTCGTCGGCGAGCGCGCGCAGCGAAGCCAGCACGATGTGCTGCGCGTCGACTTCGAAGTGGCGGCGCAGCTGCGCCCGGGAATCGCTGCGGCCGTAGCCGTCGGTGCCGAGCACGATGAAGCGTCCGGGCACCCACTGACGGATCTGGTCGGGAACGATTCTCATGTAGTCGCTCGCGGCGATGAACGGACCGGTGCGATCGCCGAGGCATTGGCGCACGTACGGCTGCTGCGCCGGCTGGTCGGGATGCAGCAGGTTGCGGCGCTCGATGTCGAGCGCTTCGCGCCGCAGCTCCGAGTAGCTCGGCACACTGAATATGTCCGCCGGCACGCCGTAGTCGCGCTCGAGGATTTCCGCGGCAGTCATGACCTCGCGCAGGATCGTGCCGGAGCCGAACAGATTCACGCGCACCTTGCCGCGCCCGCCGCCCTGCAGCAGGTACATGCCCTTGAGAATTCCCTGCTGCGCGTCTTTCGGCATGGCCGGGTGCGCGTAGTTCTCGTTCATGCAGGTGATGTAGAAGAAGACGTCTTCCTGCTGGGCGAACATGCGGCGCAGGCCGTCCTGGACCACGACCGCCAGCTCATACGCAAACGCGGGATCGTAGGAAACGCAGTTCGGTACAGTCGTCGAGAGCAGATGGCTGTGGCCGTCCTGGTGCTGCAGGCCTTCGCCCGCGAGCGTGGTGCGGCCGGCCGTGCCGCCGACGAGAAAGCCGCGCGCCTGGCTGTCACCCGCCGCCCAGATGAAATCGCCGACACGCTGGAAGCCGAACATCGAGTAGTAGATGTAGAACGGCACCATGTTGACGCTGTCGTTCGCGTACGCGGTTCCGGCCGCGATGAACGAGCACAGCGCGCCGGCCTCGTTGATGCCTTCATTGAGGATCTGTCCCTTCATGTCCTCCTTGTAGAACGCCAGCTGGTCGGCGTCCTGCGGCGTGTACAGCTGGCCTACCGATGAATAGATGCCGATCTGGCGGAACATGCCTTCCATGCCGAAGGTGCGGGCCTCGTCGGGCACGATCGGCACGACGTGCTTGCCGATGTTCTTGTCCTTCACCAGCAACTGCAGGATGCGCACCAGCGCCATCGTGGTGGAGAACTCGCGCTCGCCGGAGCTCTGCAGCAGCGAGTCGAATGCTTCGAGCGGGGGCACCTCGAGCGCCGGCGCGTTGGTGCGCCGCTGCGGCAGATGCCCGCCGAGGAGCTTGCGGCGATCGCGCAGGTACTTCATCTCCTCGCTGTCTTCCGCCGGCTTCTTGAACGGCGCGTTGGCGATCTCCTCGTCGGAGATCTGCATGAAGATGCGGTTGCGGAATTCCTTGAGCGCCTCGTCGTCGAGCTTCTTCTGCTGATGCGTGATGTTCTGGCTCTCGCCCCAGCGTCCCATCATGAAGCCCTTGACGGTCTTCGCGAGAATCACGGTCGGCTGGCCCTTGTGATTGATCGCGGCCTGATAGGCATTCCACACCTTCTTGTAGTCGTGGCCGCCGCGATTCAGCCGCCAGATGTCGTCGTCCGACATGGTGGCGACCATCTCCTTCAGCTCCGGATACTTGCCGAAGAAGTTCTCGCGCGTGTACGCGCCGCCCTTCGCCTTGAAGTTCTGGTACTCGCCGTCGACGCACTCTTCCATGACCCGGCGCAGCAACCCTTTGGTATCGCGCGCGAGCAAAGGATCCCAGCGCGAGCCCCAGATCACCTTGATGACGTTCCAGCCGGCGCCGAGGAACGCGGCTTCCAGCTCCTGGATGATCTTGCCGTTGCCGCGCACCGGGCCGTCGAGGCGCTGCAGGTTGCAGTTGATCACGAACACCAGGTTGTCGAGGTGCTCGCGCACCGGCATCGTGATCGCGCCGAGCGACTCCGGCTCGTCCATTTCGCCGTCGCCGAGGAACGCCCAGATCCTGCGATCGGACGGCGGCACGATGCCGCGATGCTCGAGGTAGCGCTGAAAGCGCGCCTGGTAGATCGCCATCATCGGGCCGAGGCCCATCGACACGGTCGGGTACTGCCAGAACTCCGGCATGAGCCACGGATGCGGATACGAGCTCAGGCCGTCCGGGCTCGCGACCTCCTTGCGGAAGTGGCGCAGGTTGTTCTCCGTGAGACGCCCCTCGAGGTACGCGCGCGCGTAGATGCCCGGCGAAGCATGACCCTGGATGTAGATCATGTCACCCGGGTGTTTGTCCGATGGCGCGCGCCAGAAATGGTTGAAGCCCACCTCGTAGAGCGTCGCCGCCGAAGCGTAGCTCGCGATGTGGCCGCCGTACTCGGAGCTCTGGCGGTTCGCCTGCACCACCATCGCCATCGCGTTCCAGCGGATGTACGACTCGATGCGCCGCTCGATCGTGCGGTCGCCCGGATACTCTTTCTCCTGGCCGGGCGAGATCGTGTTGAGGTACGCGGTGTTCGGCTTGAACGGCAGATACTTGCCGGAGCGCCGCGTGAAGTCGATCAGGCGCTCCAGCAGAAAGTGCGCCCGCTCCGCGCCATGCGCCCTGAGCACCGAGTCCATGGACTCGAGCCATTCTCTGGTTTCTTCCGGATCCTGATCATCGAACTGGGAGGCTTCAGACATGTCGGGTGTGCTGCGGGATGAGGCCGCGTATGATCGGAGTTTGAATTTTTCAGGTCAAGGAACGTCGTGTGGTGGAATTGCTTCCTGCAGGGCGGGGCATTCGTGTCGCCCAGCCCAAGGCGCGGCTCGACGAGCGGACGCTGCAAAAGCACAACGCAGCCATCGTCGTGTGCCCCCGGGAAGGCGCTGATGGCGTGCTGAAACAGCTGCCGTCGGCAACACTCTGGCTGAAGCTGTATCGAGACGCGCGCAGCCGCGGGCCCGTGACACTACTGAGCGCTCGCGTCACGCCGGGCGCCATCCCCGTGGTCCTCGCATTCGCAAAAAGTACAGCATCGGTATTCGAACGGCTCATGCTCGGCGCGCGCGCGTGGAAGGAGCTGTCGGCCCCGCCTCGTGCCCGCGTCCTCCTTGCAACGTGCGGGCTCGAAGACGAAAAAACAAGCGTCGCGGCACTCGAAGCGGTGCTGGCGGCATCGCTGGCCGCAACAGCACCGATGCCGGTGATGAAATCGAAACGCGAGAAGCACTCGGGAGCGTCGTCGTTCACGCTCCTCAACGGCGACTCGGCACTCGATACCGCACGCACGATCGCTGTTGATCGCGGCAATCATGTTGCGCGCTGGCTCACTGCATTGCCGCCGAACGTTCTCAATTCAAGCGGCTATCGACGCGCGCTGCGAGAGCTGGCACGCCGCGAGGGCTGGCAGTTCGATTTCCTTGACGAAGCGGCGTTGCGACGTCGAAGTGCCGGTGCATTTCTCGCGGTCGCGCGCGCGAATCAGCAGCGCGACGCCGGTATCGTCCGACTGCGCTATCGCGCGCCGCAGCGGCGCAACGTGCGCAAGGTCGCACTCGTCGGCAAGGGCATCTGTTTCGACACCGGCGGCATCAATCTCAAATCGCACAAGAGCATGTACGACATGCACACGGACATGCAGGGCAGCGCCGTAGCAGTCGGGACGCTGCTCGCGCTCAGCGAGCTGCGCGCGCCGTACGACATCGATTGTTGGCTCGCGATCACGGAGAACGAGATCGGTGCGCGCGCGTTCCGGCCGCAAGAAGTGGTCCGTGCCGCGAACGGCGTGACCATTCAGGTCGCGCACAGCGATGCCGAAGGCCGCATGGTGCTCGCCGACACGCTCGCACTCGCCGCGCGCGAGCGCCCGGAACTGATGATCGATTTCGCGACGCTCACCGGCGCGTGTGTCAATGCGCTGACCGAACGCTACAGCGGCGCATTCACCAATCGTCCGCAGTGGCACGAGGCCCTGCGCGCCGCCGGCCGCAGCAGCGGCGAGCGGGTCTGGCCGTTTCCGATGGACGAGGACTACGACAGCGACCTGGATTCCTCGATCGCCGACGTCCTGCAATGTACGCCGGACGGCAAGGGCGACCACATTCTCGCGGCGCGGTTCCTGAACCGGTTCGTCCCGGCGGAGCTGCCCTGGGTTCACATCGACCTGGCTGCCAGCAACCGCAGCGGCGGCCTCGGCCACGTGCCGACCGATATCACCGGATTTGGCGTGCGATACACGGTAGAGTTGCTGGGCAATGGCGAGCTCTTTGCGAATACTTAAGCCCGACGACTGGCACCTGCACGTACGCGACGGCGCTCAGCTCGCCAGCGTCCTGCCGTTCACCGCGCGCCAGTTTGCGCGCGCGATCATCATGCCGAACCTGAAGCCGCCGGTGACCACAGTCGCCATGGCCGCCGCCTATCGCGACCGGATTCGCGCGGCACTGCCGGCCGGCGCCCGCTTCGAGCCGCTGATGACGCTGTACCTCACGGACACGACGTCACCAGACGAAATCAGAGCCGCACAACGCAGCGGTTTCATCTTCGGCGCGAAGCTGTATCCCGCCGGCGCCACGACACATTCGGACGCGGGCGTCACGGCCATCGAGAAGATCCATCCCGCCCTGGAAGCGATGGAAGCCTGCGGGCTCGTGTTCCAGGTGCACGGCGAAGTGACGGACGGTGACATCGACGTGTTCGATCGCGAGCGCGTGTTCATCGACCGCATCCTCGCCCGGGTCGTCGACCGGTTCCCGGGCCTGCGCGTCGTGTTCGAGCACGTCACGACGCGCGAAGCAGTACAGTTCGTCAAAGCCGCGCGCCGCGGCGTCGGCGCCACGATCACGCCACAGCATCTGCTGCTGAATCGCAACGCGATCTTCCAGGGCGGAATCCGCCCGCACAACTATTGCCTGCCGGTGCTCAAGCGCGAGCCCGATCGCCGTGCGCTGCTCGAAGCGGCGACGGGCGACGATGCTCGTTTCTTTCTCGGCACGGACAGTGCGCCGCACGCGAGGCACACGAAGGAGACGAGCTGCGGCTGCGCAGGAATTTTCTCGGCGCACGCTGCGGTGGAGTTGTACGCGGAAGCGTTCGAGCAAGCGGGCGCGCTGCCGCGCCTGCAGGCGTTCGCTTCCGAGCGCGGACCGGATTTCTACGGTCTGCCGCGCAATCGCGATTACATCACGCTGGAGCACACGGCGTGGACGCCACCGGCGGCCTATCCCTTCGGCCAGGATGAGCTGGTGCCGTTTCGCGCGGGCGAGTCGCTTGCCTGGCGCCTTGCCGAGGAGCAGCGTGCGTGAGCGAGCGGATGCCCCTGGCGAGCCGCTTTCGCGGTTTCATGCCTGTCGTGATCGACGTCGAGTGCGGCGGCTTCAATCCGAACACCGATGCGTTGCTGGAAATCGCCGCGGTGCTGATCGAGCTGCGGCCTGACGGCCGGCTCGCTCCGGGCGAAAGCTGGCGCTTTCACGTGCAGCCGTTCGCGGGTGCGAAACTGGAAGCGGCGTCGCTCGCCGTCACGGGCATCGATCCCTTCCATCCGCTGCGACCGGCGATCCCGGAGAAAGAGGCGCTCACCCGGCTGTTCAAGGAAGTGCGGCGCGCGATGAAGGAGAACGACTGCACGCGCGCGATCCTGGTCGGTCACAACGCCTACTTCGATCTGAACTTCGTGAACGCAGCGGTGGCGCGCACGCAGATCAAGCGCAATCCGTTTCACCCGTTCTCGAGCTTCGACACGGCGACGCTCGCCGGCGTGGTCTACGGGCAGACTGTGCTCGGCAAGGCACTGCAGGCTGCCGGCATCGGTTGGGATTCGAACGAAGCGCATTCCGCGGCCTACGACGCGGAGCGCACGGCAGAGCTGTTCTGTCAGGTCTGCAATCGCTTCAACGACAGCGTGATGCGCGGCTGACGCGAACTACGCCGGCGTCACCAGCTTCTGCAGCTCGCCGCTCTTGTACATCTCGAGGATGATGTCCGAGCCCCCGATCAGCTCGCCGTTGACGTACAGCTGCGGGTACGTGGGCCAGTTCGAATACTGCTTGAGCGCCTCGCGCAGCTCCGGATCCTCGAAGATGTTGACGTGCGCGAACTGCGCACCCGACGCGCTCAGCGCGCGCACCGCGGCGGCAGAGAAGCCGCACTGCGGGAAGTCGGGGGTGCCCTTCATGTACAGCACGACGGGGTTGGCGGAAAGTTGCGACTTGATGCGCTCGATGACGTCCACGGCTCAGACCTCGGAAGTAGAAATTGACTGTTTGCGGCGTGCGGCCCGCTCGCAGACTGCACGCCGCTCGTCATCGCCCAGGCGGGACCACACGGCGATCTCCTCGATGGTGCGCCCACAGCCGAGGCAGACCTTCTGCGCATCGAGCGTACAGACGTTAACGCAGGGAGATTCGACTCGTGGCAGCGGGACGGCGGGGGGCGGCATGGCAATGGGACCAGCGTTGAATTATGGGGATCGCTCGCCTATTCTTCAAACGCTTTTTGGGTCCCTTTTCCGACCCGCCACCCCCAAAAACATCAAATAGAACACCAAGAAACGCCGTAGAAGGAGATCTCACGATGCATCCGTTCACCACTGTCCGAGGCGCAATCACGAGCGCATTCGTGCTTGCTATCGTGATCTCGCTGATCATTACGGGCGCGGCCACCGATTGGAGTGGGATTGGCTTCCACCACCATCTGGTCGACCGCTGGCTGCACATCGTCGCGGGCGTCATGTGGATCGGCCTGCTGTGGTACTTCAACGTCGTCCAGACGCCTGGCATGGCGGAGGCCGGCGCCGACAAGGGCGGGCCCGGCGGCGCAGGTATCAATAAGTACATTGCGCCGCGCGCGCTGTGGTGGTTCCGCTGGGCCGCGGTCTTCACCTGGCTCACTGGTGCTTACTACCTGCTTTTCGGTTATGGCGGCGTGTCAGCGCTTCACAAGGCCTTCACGTTCCAGACAGGCTTCGTGACGATCGGCGTCGGGGCGTGGCTCGGCACGATCATGCTGTTCAACGTCTGGGTCTTCATCTGGCCGAACCAGAAGAAGATCCTCGGCATCGTCGCGGCGACCGACGAGGAGAAGGCCAAGGCGCGCAAAGTGGCGCTGTACGCGTCGCGCACCAACTTCATTCTGTCGATCCCGATGCTGATGTGCATGGGCGGTCAGAGCCACGGCTTGCCCTTCTAACGAGGCCATGAACGGACCCGCTCCCACGTATGTCTCGCAGACCGTAGCGACGGCGCTGCAGGAGGACGTGGGCTCGGGCGATCTCACCGCGCAGCTCATCCCTGCGGATCGCGTCGGCCGCGCCTCGGTGATCACGCGCGAGGACGCCGTGCTGTGCGGCACGGCGTGGTTCGACGAAGTGTTTCGTCAGATCGATCCGCGCGTGCGCGTGAACTGGTCCGTCCGCGATGGCGAGCGCGTGCGCGCCGATCAGCAGCTATGCACGCTCGACGGTCCCGCGCGCTCGCTGCTCACCGGCGAGCGAACAGCGCTCAACTTCCTGCAGTCGCTCTCGGCAACAGCGACGGTGACACGTCGCTACGTGGATGCCGTAGCCGGCACGAAGTGCCGCATTCTCGACACGCGCAAGACCATTCCGGGCCTGCGCATCGCGCAAAAGTACGCCGTGCGCTGCGGCGGCGGCACGAATCACCGCATCGGCTTGTTCGACGCGATCCTGATCAAGGAGAACCACATCGCGGCGGCAGGCTCGATCGCAAACGCGGTGAGCGAGGCGCGCCGTGTTGCAGCGAAAGTGCTGCTGGAAGTCGAAGTCGAGAATCTCGTCGAGCTGCGCGAGGCGCTCGATGCGCGCGTCGACCGCATCCTGCTCGACAACTTCTCACTCGATGACATGCGCACGGCGGTACGGACGACGCGTGAGCATGCGAATGCGCGCACCGAGCTCGAGGCATCGGGAAACATGTCGCTGGAGACGTTGCGCAGCGTGGCCGAAACCGGCGTCGACTTCATCTCCGTCGGCGGCCTCACCAAGCACGTTCGCGCCGTAGACCTGTCGATGCGCTTCGCCTGAGCCGCGCCTAGCGGCTCTGCGCCACGACCCACTCGCCGAGCACTGCCAGCGCCTCCGGATCGATCGTCTGCTCGATCAGCCCATATTCAGCGGGCGAACCGGTCGCGGATTTCTGGAACAAGTGATTCAGCCCGGGCAGCTCGAGGATCTTCACGCGGCTGTTGCCGCCGGCCTTGAGCGCGGCCGCGATCGCCGGCAGGTTCTGGCGCGCCGGCACCTGCAGGTCGTTGGAGCCGTCGATTGCGAGCACCGGCACGTGCACACGCTGCAATGTCTGCGCCGGGTCGTAGTGCAGGAAGTACCGCATCCACTGTGAGGACAGCATCGCCAGCTGCGACTGGAACGTCGCGTCGCCATTGGCGATCATGCGCTTCTCGTCGTCACCGAGCGTCCAGCTCGCTGCGGCATCCTGCTTGCGCTGTTCCCACAGCGCGGCGAGCCTGGATCGCATGGCTTGCAGGGAACTCTCCTCCTGCTCCACGATGGCGAACATGCGCTGCTGCGTTTCCTGGTTGAAGTTGCGCAGCCCCTCCGACACGCCGCTGACTTCGCTGATGAGACGAGCTTGCAGCAACAGCAGGTCCGCACCTCTTACGCCGGGGCCCGCCAGCATCGCGATGAAAGCGACGTCCTTCGAGTTCGCGGCCACCATCGCCGCGACCATCGCACCCTCGCTGTGACCGATGAGGCCGATGTGTCGCGGATCGATGTCCGCCCGCGACTTGAGATACGTCACGCCCGCGAGCGCATCCGCCGCGAAATCTTCGCTGGTCGCCGCGTCCCGATTGCCATTCGAGCCGCCGACGCCGCGATCGTCGACGCGCAGCACCGCGATGCCGCGCTTCGTCAGATCATCCGCGAGAACGAGGAAGGGCTTGTGGCCCAGCAGCTCTTCGTTGCGGTCCTGCGGGCCCGAGCCGGTGATCAGCAGGACGGCCGCGAATCGGCCCGCTCCCTTCGGCTTCGTCAGCGTGCCGGCGAATTGCACGCCTGCCGCAGGGTTGCGATAACTGACTTGTTCTTCGAGGTACGGGTACGGTGGCAGCGGCTCCTGCGGCCGATGCAGCGTCACCGCCGCGCCGGGCCGCAACGACAGCGGGAACGAGCGGCCGCCCTGCCGCCACTCACCGACGATCGTGCGGCTCGCCGGATCGAGCTTGCCCTCATAAACACCCGAGATGCGCGGCGCCTCACAGCGTAATACACCGCCGGCGAATGCAATGCTGTCGAGCGCAATGCCGACGGCGCCCTGATCCGGGCTGTCCATCGTGCCGCTCAGGCGGCCGTTGGCGTCGGCAGCGAAGTTGAACAGGAGCCGCAGTCCGGAATTGCCCAGCGCGAGGTGGCCTTCCCACGTTCCTGCGAGCGAGGTCGACGTCGTGGCGGCCGCAGGGTCGATCGGCAGGAACAGGCCCAGGAGCACTACGACCAGGAAACGGAGCCTCATCGGCAAACTCGGCGTCACCCGGCCGCGAGCTTCATCACCCGCTGCGGCGTCGCGATCGCGTAGCCCTGCGCGTAGTCGACGCCGAGGCTGCGCAGCATCTCGACGATCTCCATGTTCTCGGCGAACTCGGCGATCGTCTGCTTGCCGGTGAGATGGCCGATCTCGTTGATCGAGCGCACCATCTCGCGGTCGATCGGATCGTGCAGGATCTCCTTGACGAAGCTGCCGTCGATCTTCAGGAAATCGACCGGGAAGTGCTTGAGGTAACCGAACGACGACAGGCCCGTGCCGAAGTCGTCGAGCGCGAAGCGGCAGCCGAGCTCCTTGAGCGCGTGGATGAAGCGGTTCGCCTGCGAGAAGCTGGCGATCGCCGCGGTCTCGGTGATCTCGAAACAGATCTTCGAGGCGTCGATGCCGCTGCGATGGAAATGCTCGATCACGAACGGCAGGAACTTGTCGTCGCCGAGGCTTTGCCCGGAAAGATTGATCGAGCACAGCTCCAGCTTCTCGCGCTCGTCCGCCTCGGAGACCAGCCAGCGCAGCGCGTGCTCGATCATCCAGCGGTCGATGTTCGGCGTGATGCCGTAGCGCTCGGCCGCGGCGATGAACTGGTCGGGCGTGACGATCTTGCCGGCCTCGTCGCGCATGCGCAGCAGCAACTCGTAGTGCATACCGTGGTCTTGCGGGTTCTGCAGCGGCAGGATGACCTGGCGGAAGATCTCGAAGCGGCCGTCTTCGAGCGCGTTGTTGATGCGGGCGGCCCATTGCATCTCGCGCCGGCGCCGCATCAGGTCGATGTCGTTTTCCTGGAAACTGTAGATGCGGTTGCGGCCGTTCTCCTTGGCCGCCGCACAAGCGCTGTCCGCGGCGGACAGCAGCGCGGCAACGTCCTCGTTCTCCGGCGAGATCGGCACTACGCCGATGCTCGCGCCGAGCCGGAACGTGCGCTCCTCCCAGACGAACTTGTAGTTGCGGATTGCTTCGCGCAGCGCTTCGGCGTTACGCACCGCTTCTTCGAGCGAACAGCTCTCCAGCAGCACGCCGAACTCGTCGCCGCCGAGCCGCGACACCGTGTCGCGCCAGCGGATCTTCGACTTGAGCAGCGCGCCGACCTGTCCGAGCAACGCATCGCCGGCGCTGTGGCCGCAGTTGTCGTTGATGATCTTGAACTGATCGAGATCGATGTGGCACAGCGCGTAGGACGCCTCACGCGCCCGGGCGCTCTTGATCGCGCGCTCCAGCCGCGACTCGAACTCGCGCCGGTTGACCAGCCCCGTCAGGATGTCGTGGCTCGCGTGGTACGACAGCTTGCGATTCAGCTCGCGGCTCTCGCTGACGTCGTGGAACACCAGCACGCCGCCGAGGACATTGCCGGCGCCGTCGCGAATCGGCGAGGCGCAGCTCTCGATATAGAGCTCGTTGCCGTCGCGCCGTATCAGCAGCGTCGGCCGCACGCTCTTGATCGCGCGCGTGCGCCGGATCGAAACGGCCAGCGGATTCTCCAGCGGCTCGCACGTCTCCTCGTGGAAACTGCGGAAGATCTCATCGACGATGCGGCCCTGCGCGTGCTCGAGGCGCCAGCCGGTGAGCTGCTCCGCCACCGGGTTGAGATACTCGATGCGGCACTTGGAATCGGTCGTGATCACGCCGTCGCCGATCGACTGCAGCGTGATCTGCGCGCTCTCCTTTTCCTTGAACAGCGCGTCCTCGAACAGCTTGCGCTCGGTGACATCCAGGTCGACGCCGACGACGCGATGGGCGCGACCCTGCTCGTCGACGCGCGCCTTCGCGCGACTGACGACCCACAGCCAGACACCGTCGCGGTGCCGCAGCCGGTGCACGCTCTCGAACAGCGGCTCGATGCCCGCGAGATGATCGCGCAACGCGGCGCGAACGCGTTCCAGGTCGTCGGGATGGACGAGCTGCTGCCAGTCGGTCAGCGGCTCGACCTCGTCGTCGCCGTAACCGAGCATCGCTTTCCAGCGCGGCGAGAAGTACGTGGTCTTGCGATCCAGGTCGAAGTCCCACAGACCATCGTTGGCGCCGTACAGCGCGAGCGCATCGCGCTCCTCGATCTGCTTCAGATGCTTCTGATAGCGCACGCGCTCGATGCCGGTGGCGTAGCTGGAGCCGAGCAGCTTCAACATCAGGTGCAGGTTCGCGTCCCAGCTGTCGCGCGGCAGTGTCGAGCACAGCGCGATGAAGCCGCTCGTGCGGCCCTGGGCGGCGAAGCCGATGATCAGCGCCGCGCCGATGCGCAGCGCCGCCAGCTGCGCGGCTTCCGGTGCGAGATCCGGGCGCGGCTGCGACGTGTCGCGGATCTCGATCACGCGCAGGTGTTCCAGCCGATTGCGCAGATACGGGAACCGCTCGAGCTGCTCGCCGCGCAGCGTGTCGGGATTGAAGGTCGCGAACAGACCGGTCACACCGACGACGTGCTCGATCGCGCTATGCGCAGCATCGAACGATGCAATCAGCAGCGCGTCGAGGCCGGCGGCCTCACGCAGCGCTTCGAGATTCAGCCGCACCAGCGCGTCGGCGTGCTCGTTGGAGAGGTTCTGGAAATCGATCGCGGCCTTGGTCAGCAGCACATCGAGGCCCGCCTTGCTTCGGCGGGACTGGCCGGTGTGCGATGGAAACAGCGCCTCGGCGCTGGGCAGGGAGTCTATCGCTGGCTTGCTGGGTTGGCTCGACACTCGCCCCTGCTCCGCTCGTGCGTCAGCGACGCAGCCCCGCCGTGGCGTTGGTGTTCTGGATCATTCTGTCCTCCCCGTCTGCCATCGCGTGTCGGTCGATCGTTGTCGGCGTGGCAGCCGTGGCCGATTGTGTCACAGCGAAAATGCAGAAGAAAGCGCAGAGCGCTGGCGAACAAGGGCTTTTCCCTAGCGTTCGCTCACCGTCACGGGCGGCGGGTTGCGAACGATCAGCCAGCGGACGCCGAACAGGTCGACGATGCCGACCCACAGCCGGTTGTGCAGCCCGTACTTCGAGGCGCCGCGCGTCCGCGGCCGATGCCGCACGGGGACTGAGATGACCTTCGCGCCCGCTCGCTGGAACAGCGCCGGCAGGAAGCGGTGCATGTGATTGAAGCGCGGCAACTCGAGGAAAGTCGCCCGGTGCAGCAGCTTGATCCCGCACCCGGTGTCCGGCGTGCCATCGCGCAGCAGGCGCCCGCGGACCGAATTGGCGACACGCGACGACACTTTGCGCAGCCAGGTATCGCGCCGGTTGGCCGTGCGATTGCCCATGATGAGCCGCAGCGATTCATCCCCCGCGCGCAGCGCCTCCAGCAAGGCGGGAATATCGGCCGGATCGTTCTGACCGTCGCCATCCAGCGTCGCGATCCAGTCGGCGCGAGCCGCGCGCACGCCGGTCCAGACCGCCGCGCTCTGGCCACTGCGCCGCGAGTGCTGTAGCAAGCGGATTTCCGGAATCCCTGCGTCGCGCGCGGCGCATGCCGCGGCGGCTGTGCTGTCAGTGCTGCCATCGTCCACGAAGATGATCTCGAACGGCCCGTGCGCAGCGAGCGCCGCCTGGATTTCGCGCGCCAGCGGCTGGACGTTGTCGGCTTCGTTGCAGACCGGGATGACGACGGAAAGCTTCATGGCGGGTGCGCAGTATACTGCCCCCATGGCTCACGACCATCACGATCACCACGGGCACGGGATGAGCAGCGGCACCCTGCTCGGAGCGGCGCTCGCGCTGACGGGTGCTTTCATGCTGGTGGAATTCGCCGGCGGCATCCTCGCGAACTCCCTCGCACTGCTCGCCGACGCGGGCCACATGCTGACGGACACCGCGGCGCTGGCGCTCGCCTGGGCAGCGTTGCGCATCGCCGCGCGTCCTGCCGATACGCGACGCTCGTTCGGCTATCAGCGACTGCGAGTGCTCGCAACGTTCGTGAACGGTTGTGCGCTGCTGTTCATCGTAGCGTGGATCGCGGTCGAAGCCGTGCAGCGCCTGCTAAACCCTGTCGACGTGAATGCGACAGCGATTCTGTGGGTCGGCGGACTCGGCCTGTGCGTGAACCTGATCGTCTTTGCGATGCTGCGGCGAGGCGATGCGCACGACATGAACATCGCGGCCGCGACGTTGCACGTGATCAGCGACCTGCTGGGCTCGATGGCAGCGGTAGTGGCCGGTGTCGTGATCCTGTTCACCGGCTGGCTGCCAATCGATCCGCTGCTGTCGCTGTTCGTGAGCGTGCTCATCGTGCGCAGCGCACTGGCGCTCGTGCGGCGGTCCGCGCACATCCTGATGGAAGGCGCACCGGACTGGCTCGATATCGGCGAGCTACGCAGCACCCTCGAGCAGCGTATTCCCGCAATCCGCGACGTTCATCACGTACACGCCTGGCTGGTCGGGCCACAGGAGACGCTGTTGACGATGCATGCGTCGGTGACCGCGGCCGCCGACCATGCCGTCGTGCTGAAGGACGCGAAGGTGCTGCTGGCCGAGCGCTTCGGCATCACGCACGCGACGATCCAGATCGAGGTCGATGACTGCGTGGACGAGGATTGCGTGGAGAAGAGGCGGATCAGTTAGAGCGCCGCCGCGGCCTGCTTGTAAGTCTCCAGCATCCGCCGCTCGAGCTCGCGTTGCGCGGCCTCCATCTGCTCGTCATCCAGTTTCCTGGGCGGAAAATACGGCTCGCCGATCGCGATGCTGACCTTCGCGAATGGCGGCGGGATGACGAACTTGTCCCAGGTCTTGAGGATCCACGCGGGCTTCGCGGCGTACGCGATCGGTACGACGGCCTTGCGACTGATCTGCGCCGTAAAGATCGCCCCCGGCTTGAACTTGAAGCGCGGTCCGCGCGGACCATCCGGCGTGATGCCGGGTGAAATGCCTTCCTTGACGATCGCCTGGTGGACACCGCGCACGGCGCGCATGCCGGTGTACGAGCCCGATCCACGCACGACGTGAGCGCCGTACAGCGCGGCGAGCATCGTCGGCGCCTGCCCGTCTACCGACGGCGAGATCATGAACCCGGTCTTCAGTCCGGCGCGCCGGTCGGCGATGAAGCGCGCGCACATGAGCAGGTGTTGATGCCAGAACACCGGCACGACTGCGCCCTGCTCGCGCACCAGCGCGTGCAGTCGATCGAGTCCGGTGAAGCGCAGCCGGCTCGTGCGCCACACGGCCTCGATGATGGCGAACGCGAGCAGCGCTGCGAGCCGGTAGACGAACAAGCGGGCGGGCGTCAGTCGCCGTTGCGATTTCGTTCGGTGCGGTTTCACGGTTACGGCTGGCCACACAAGCAAACGCCGCGCGGGGCGCGGCGTTGCGGCGGACTTTGCCACACCTGCAGCGGCACGGTAAAGCAGCGGCCTAGTTCTTTCGGGCAGTGCGAGCCGTAGGACTCGATGCACAGAACATGAGTGCAGGCTCCACTGCGCCCCGAACGAATCATCAGGAGAAATGCCATGACCAACTCTACGTCGCGAACCAAGCGGCTGACGCGTGCGGGCCTCGCTGCGTTTGCCGTCTGTACCAGCCTGGTTGCCTACAGCGCTTCCGCCGAACCCAAGGTGAAAACGCTGGCGGTCAGCTACGGCGATCTCGATCTGTCGAAGCCCGCCGGCGCACAGACGCTGTACAAGCGGATCAAGGCGGCGGCACGGCACGTGTGCGGACCCGTCGATCAGTACACGTACATCACGCCGGCGAGCGCGTTCCGCGAGTGCTTCCAGAAGGCCGTCGCGGATGCGGTCGCCCAGGTGGATCGTCCGTCGCTGACGGCGCTGCACAGGGAAGAGACGCGCACTGTGCGTGGCTGAAGGCACGCGCAGCATGAGCGAGCAGGACCCGACGCGTCTGGATTCACTCCCGACGCGCGGGTCCGGCTCGATCGCTGCGAGAGTCGGAGGGCACATGACAGATATTGCAAGAAACGATGAATCGGCGCTCAATGGCTCCGCACCCTGGATTGCGCAAAGACCTCCGGCAGTACGCTCGGCGGTTGTGGAGCAGCCGATGGCCAATCCCGACGCCAACCTGGACGCGCCAGCAGCTACTCAGCCGCCGGGCATGGATCGCGCCGCGGTTGAAGCCCTCATCGCGAAGCACTACACGGGACTCAAGCTGCTCATCCAGCGCCGCGTCGGCGATGCCGAGGCGGCGGCCGACATCCTCAACGAGGCCGCCTGCACTGCCTGGGAGAAGTGGCAGACGGGACAGGTCCGCCGCCCCGAGGAGATCGGCGGCTACATCTTCCAGGTGGCGATGAACCTGCTGCGCAATCGCCGCCGCAAGATCGTCGAGCGCGCGGATCGCCGGGTCGACTCGGAAGTGCTCGGCAATCTGCCTGCGCAGAGCGATGCGACGGATCGCTGGCTGGAAAAGAAAATCGCGGCGCGGGTCAAGCGCGTCCTGCAGGAGCTCGCTTCGCCGCGCGACCGCGAGATCCTGGTGCGTTTCTATCTGCGGGAGGAAGAGAAGGACGCAATCTGTCGCGACCTGGCGCTCGAACCGGACCAGTTCGACAAGGTACTGCACCGTGCGCGGGGGCGACTCAAGGAGCTGCTCGAAGCCTCCGGTCTGCAGAGATCGGACTTGTTCATGCTCTGCCTGTGACCGCAATCAGGGGGAAACAACATGCAAACGGAAACCCGCATTCAGGACGATCCCGGTCTGGCGAGCCGCTACCTCGCCGGGCAACTTTCGCCGGCCGAGCTGCAAACGTACGAGCAGCACCTCCTGGAGAACCCCGCGGCGGTCAGGGAGCTCGAGGCCACGGCGCGCATGAAAGTCGGCCTGGCAAACTTGCGCGACACCGGACAGCTCGAAGGGCTCCTGCGAGCACGAACCAGGCTCGGCTGGCAGTGGCCCGCGGCGCTCGCCGCTGCCGCAGCCCTGGTCGTGATCGCAGTCGGACTCTGGCGCGGCGGCGACGTAGCGCGCGAAACGACGCTGGTCGCCAGAGCAAGCGAGCTCATGGATACCTCAGGACGGCCTCTGGCAGCGGGCTCCAGCTATGCATTGCTTCGCACGCGCTCGTCGAGCTATGACGCGCTGGTGCAGTTGCCGCCCGAGCCGCGCGCCATCGAGCTTCGCGTGCGCCCCGAGGTGCCGGCGCCTGCCTACGGCGTTGCCCTTTCCCGAATTCAAGCCGATGGCTCCGTCGCGCAGATCGGCAACGTCGGGGAGCTGAAGACGGAACAGGATGGCTTCGTGCGGCTCTACGTCGATTCCTCCCGGCTCGAAGCCGGTCCGTATCTGCTGGTGATCACGCCAGCGGAGGACCGCACTGCCACATCCACCACTGCGTTTCGCATCAGAGTCGTCGCGCGATGAACAGGCGGTACGAGACAGAAGATATGTGAGGTCGTCACACATCACTTCAGTCTCGAGGCCACGCCATGCAGGTCGCACGTCGTCGATGGTCTGCGGTCTTGATCGCCGGCAGTGCGGTTGCACCGCAAGGCGCATGTATCCGTCGCTGGCTCTTTCAGTCCGGGTGCCACACCCTGCGCCAGCACAACCTCGGTGATGCGGCGCGTGCGCGCGCTGGCGCGGCGATCGATACCAACGGACATTGAAACTGCAGGGTTTCGGGCGCCTAATCGCCCGCAGCCATTTCGCAACTCACATGTAGAAGAAGCGAATGTGCGTGGCCAGTGACAGCGGATCGCCTGCGGCTCGATCGGCAACGAGCGCCGCGCTCGCATGCAGCGCGTTGCTGCTGCTCACGAGCACAGCATTCGGCTGCCCCGCGATGCTGGCCGATCACCTGCCGCTCTTCGAGATGACGTTCAATCTGACGGACAGCGAGCGAGTCTCTCGCAAGCTGCTGCTGCCCGCGCGCACGGAAGTACTCCTCTTCGCACGCGAGTCCGGCGTAGATGTCCTCGTCGAGGTGAAGCACGGCGCGGATGCCGTCGCGCGCGCCGACAATCCCATCCGGCGCACGGGCACGCAGCGGGCGCTGTTCAGAACCGTCGCGGATGCGCAGTACTCGCTCGACATCGTCCGCAAGAAGAGCAGCACAACGCCAGGACGTGTAGAGATACGAGCGATCGTGCTCGCTGCGAATAGCAACGCCGACCGGTGCGTCGCCATCAATCGCTCGCTTGCCGCAGCCGATGCTCAGTTTGCTGCCGGGCAAATCGTCACACTCGGGATCACGTCGGACGCCGGGAAGGACGCGGCAAGCGCATACAAGGCGAGCGCTGACGGATATGCCGCAGTCGCTGCGACGCTGGCGCCGGCCGGACCCTCGGCGATGCTCGGCGAGGCTCAGCACGCCGAGGCGGGCGCGCTGTACGTGGGCGTGCAGAACTGGGAAGAGTCATGTATGGCCGCCGAACGAGCTCTCCGCACATACGGTGCGATCGGATCCGACTACGGCGCCGCCCGCGCGCAGGCGCTGCTCGCAGCCGCGCTCATGGAGACCGGCCCGGCGACCAAGGTTACCTGCGGCGCGTCTCCGCAGTTCAATGGGGAGTCGCGACTCGCGCGCATCCGTCGCCTGCTATCCTCGTCCGCCGCGTTCCACGCTACGCGCGGAGAGTCGTATGACCAGGCAGTCGCGCTGAATGACCTTGGGCTCGCCGCGTCGATGGAAGACGACTTCCAGGCGGCGATGACCGCTTACGAACAAGCGCGCAAGCTCTACGAGAGCACCGGCGAATCTCTGAGGCAGGCCCAGGTCCTGCAGAACATGGCACTGGCCGACTTCGAACTCGGCCGTGTTTCCGCCGCGCTGCCGCTCTATGCCCGTGCGCTGGCTCTGTTGCAACCAGATCAGGATCCGACGCTCTACGCCGGGACTCTCAACAACAGTGCACTCGCGAGCACCTTCGCGGGCAAACACGATACCGCGCTGCGCCAGCTGAGCCAGGCACTCGCCCTGAGCCGCAGCGCGCAGGACAAGTACTGGCAGGTGACGATCCTGGACAACATCGGCCTCGTCTACGATCGCATCGGCGATCGCGCGTTCGCTCTGGATTTCTACGAACAGTCCCTGGCACTGGGCAGCACCGCATTGGTCAGCGGCCTGCGCAGTAACACACTCGCCAAGATGGCCATCATTCTGCGTGAGCAGGGTGACTACGTGCGCGCGTTGCAAGCGCGCAAGGAAGCACTGGCGCTCGCATCATCACCTTCCTCGCGCGCGCTCCTCTCGATTCAGCTCGCTGCAGACTATCGCTCTGCGGGCAACCTGGCCGAAGCGGCGAAGACACTCGCTTCCGCGTTGGGCGACAGCCCGGCGGCGCTCGGCGATCTGCCGCACGCGTTCGCACTGCTGGAGCGCGGTCATCTCGCCTTGGAGCAGAACGCGCTGACTGAGGCGCAGTCCGACTACAAGGCGGCGATTCGCGCGTTTCGCATGCTCGACCTTCCGGAGCGCGAGTTCGATGCGTCGTTGGGGCTCGCGCGCGCGCTGTATCGCCCCGCAGCCCCGGAGGATGCGCTGCGTGAGATTCAGCGAACGCTGAAGCTCGCGGAGGAATTGCGCCAGCAGAGTGCGAACCCGGAGCTGCGTGCACGCCTCCTCGAGACGTCCCGCCCCGCCTTCGATCTCAAGGTGTCGATCATTGCGGACCGCTACTTCTCCCAGCCCGCGGCGGCCCGCAACAGCAAGGTCGCGCTCGAAGCCCTGCAGACGGCCGAGCAGGCGCGGGCGCGGGCACTGGATGATTTCACGCGGCTCGACATGAATGCCGCGGGCGCGCCCGCCCATCTGTTGCAGCGACGACAATCGATCATCTCGGAGCTGACATCCCGCCGCGAACGACTGGAGTCGCTGCTCGAGACTTCGTCCCCGACAAGCCCGCGCATCGCGACCGTTCGCGCCGACATCGCAACGCTGCGCCAGCAGCTCAATGACGTCGACGCTCAGCTCGCTGCAGCGAGCATTCGACCGACAACTAGCGATGCGTCGCTCAACATCGACATGCAGGCGATACCTGCAGATGTCGCCGTCGTCGAGTACTGGCTCGGGCGCGAGCGCGCACTGGCATGGACCATCACACGCGATGCCGTGACCTTGCACGATCTCGGCAAGAGCGTTCCGATCAACGATGCCGCGCGTGCACTGCACAGCTCGTTGCGCAGCTTTGGATCGATCCCATTGCAGCAGCGACTGCGCGATGCCCAGCAGCTGCACGATGCGATCTTTCGACCACTTCAGGCTGAACTCTCGGCCAGGAGAATGCTGACCGTCGTGGCCGACGGCGCTCTGCACTACGTTCCATTCGGCGTGCTCCACGACAAGCAGGCAGGTCGATTCGTCATCGAAGATCACGACTTCGCCCTTGCCCCATCGGTCCGTACGCTCTTTCAACGCAACGCCCGTCAGGGGCAGCCGCGGACGGCGCGGATGCTCCTCGTGGCAGACCCGTCGTACGGCAAGGACGACTCGGGCCTTGCCAGGTTGCGCGGCGGTGAGTCGGATGCAGCGAGACTGCAGCGCCTGCCAGGCACCGCGGCCGAGGCGCAAGTCATCCGGCAACTATTCCAGCCGAGCCAGATCGATACGCTGGAAGGCGCAGCTGCAACCCGCGATCGCTTTCTCGCGATCGACTTTCGTGCCTATCGCTTCATTCATGTCGCATCGCATGCCGTTGCTGATGCGCAGATCCCGCAGCTGTCGGCGTTGATTCTCAGTACCGTGGATCGCAGCGGCCAACCGATCAACGGGCGCGTAGTCGCCGCGGACCTGCTCAACGTCCGCTTCAACACCGATCTGCTCGTACTGAGCGGCTGCGAGACAGCACTAGGGAAAAACATCGCCGGTGAGGGCTTGATCGGGCTGCAGTACGTGATGCTCGCTCGCGGTGCTCGTGCCGTAGTTTCTTCGCTGTGGGCAGTCCCGGATCGCGAAACGGCCCAACTGATGTCGCGCTTCTACGCGGCCAGTCTCCAGCGCGAGCAAGGCCCGCGCGCCGCGCTTGGCGAAGCGATGCGATCGATGATTGCCGAAAGGTCGGACCCCAGCCTGTGGAGCGCTTTCGGCCTG
>DATEML010000059.1:0-14414 GCA_035275585.1 Steroidobacteraceae bacterium
GCGCAAAAGGAAGCCGTCTCGGGCGTCAACCTCGACGAGGAAGCGGCCAATCTCCTGAAGTATCAGCAGGCATACCAGGCCGCGGCGCAGCTGATTCGGGTTGCCGACACCATGTTCCAGACCTTGCTGGCGGCCACGGAGCGCTAGTCCCATGCGCATCTCCACTGCAGGTATCCATCACGCGGCATTGACGGCGCTGCTCAATCAGCAGTCGGTGCTGTCGAACACGCAGACCCAGATCGCTTCGGGCAAGCGCGTGCAGACGCCTGCCGACGATCCGGTCGCGGCCGTGCACATCATGGAGCTGCAGCGCGCGCTCGCCGAGTCCGACCAGTTCGACCGCAACGCGGACATGGCGAAGAATCGCCTGACGCTGGAAGAGCAGGCGCTGGCCGACGCGAATACGCTGATCCAGCGCGTGCGCGAGCAGACCGTCCAGGGCAACAACGCCTCGGTCGATCCAGCGAGCCGCAAGATGCTCGCGACCGAAGTGCGCAGCCGTTTGAAAGAGCTGGTGGACATCGCCAACCGGCGCGACGCCAACGGCGAATACCTGTTCTCCGGCTATGCAACGACGACCCAGCCGTTCGCGCAGACGGGCAGCACGATCACCTATTTCGGCGATCAGGGCGCCCGCGCGTTGCAGATCGGACTCGATCAGCGCGTGGTCGACGGGCATTCGGGCTCCGCGGCGTTCATGACCATCACCGAAGGCAACGGCACGTTCGTGACCAACGCAACCGCCGGCAATGCCGGCACCGGCGTGATCGCGGGCGGCACGATGGCCGATCCGGCGCAGTGGGTGCAGGGCGATTACACGCTGCGCTTCACCTCCGCGAACGGCGACTACGAGATCGTCGACAGCGCGGCGACGGTCGTCGCAACCGGGACCTACACCGAGAACAGCACGATTTCCTTCAACGGCGCGAACATCAACATGACGGGCATGCCGGCGCAGAACGACTCGTTCGCTATCTCGCGCAGCCGGACGGAAGACGTATTCACTACGCTGAGCAACCTGGCCGCGACGCTCGAGTCCTCGACGGCGACGCAGGCCGACCGCGCCCAGTTCAACACCGACATGGCGACGGCGCTGCAGCAGCTGGACCAGGTCTCGGATCACCTGCTGAGCGTGCGCGCCGATGTCGGCACACGCCTGTCCGCAATCGACAATGCTCAGGAATCGCTCGCCGATCGCAAGGTCGAGCTCGAGACGACCACCTCGCAGCTGCGCGACCTCGACTATGCCGAGGCCGTCTCGCGCATGAACCAGCAACTGGTAGGACTGCAGGCGGCGCAAGCCAGCTATTCCAAGATCGCTCAGCTCTCGTTGTTCGATTACCTGAGATAGAAGCGGTGAGCGGTTGGCGGTTGGTGCAGAGGGTTTTCCCTCAACGCCAGCAGAGTAGTTTTCACGTTCTTGACGTTTCGATTCTGTCCGTGAATTGCCTCACAAATCAGCACGATCCGGCATCGGTCTCTCAAGTTCCCCAGGGCCGCACCGATACAGCCCTTGCACAGGTTGATGGGCATCGGAATCAACCCGGCTAAGTACGGTAAACATCAGGAGAGACTTCAATGCCTCAAGTTATTAACACCAACGTGATGTCGCTGAATGCCCAGCGCAATCTGTCGACATCCGGTGGCGCCCTTGCCACCGCACTGCAGCGCCTGTCTTCGGGCCTGCGCATCAACAGCGCCAAGGACGACGCTGCCGGCCTCGCGATCGCGGAGCGTTTCACGACGCAGATCCGCGGCCTCAACCAGGCTGCGCGCAACGCCAACGACGGCATTTCGCTCGCGCAGACCGGTGAAGGCGCGCTGGCGGAAATCACCAACAACTTGCAGCGTATCCGCGAGCTCGCGGTGCAGGCTGCCAACAGCACGAACAGCGCGTCGGACCGCGAAGCGCTGAACCAGGAAGTCGAGCAGCGCCTCGCGGAAATCCAGCGCGTCGCTTCGCAGACTTCGTTCAACGGCCAGAAGATCCTCGACGGCTCGTTCGGCACGGCGGCCTTCCAGGTCGGCGCGAACGCCGGTGAGACGATCTCCATCGGCCTGAACACCAGCATGAAGCAGGATGCGATCGGGCAGGTGGCGAAGGTGGTCGGCACGATCAACGTCAACGACATCAACGATGACGGCACGCTCGACGACCCGTCGTTCCCGCTGACGCTGGCCGATGACGACCTGACGATCGCCGTGGGCGACGGCACGGCCGTGCAGATGACCGGCGACTACGAGACGGCGCAGGACCTGGTCGATGCGATCAACGCGAAGGTCGCGGGCGCCTCGGCCTGGATCGACGACGACAACCACCTCGTGATCGCTTCGCAGGAAGACCTGACGATCGTTGCGGCGAACGACGCCACGACGAACCTCGGCGTCGCGACTGCGGACGTTGCCGACGACACCGACTTCCTGACGGCCCTCTCGGTCGACACGGCGGCGGGTGCCAACGACGCGATCGTCCGCGTGGACGCGGCCCTGACCTCGGTCAGCAGCCTGCGCTCGACGCTCGGCGCGATCCAGAACCGCTTCGAGTCCACGATCACCAACCTGACCACGGCTGCCGAGAACCTCACGGCTTCCCGTAGCCGCATTCAGGACGCCGACTTCGCGTCGGAAACTGCCGCTCTCACGCGCGCGCAGATTCTGCAGCAGGCCGGCACGGCGATCCTGGCACAGGCGAATGCGGTGCCGCAGAACGTGCTCTCGCTGCTCCGCTAACGGGCAGCTGGGATGACGTTTGACTGACATCAGGACGATGGCAGGACACGCGGTGGGCGGTGAGGGTCGCAGGACTCTCATCGCCCGCCGCTTTTGAACTGACAGGAGCAGGCCATGAGCGATGACGGCATGACTGTGAAACCGCTGGCGGTGTCGCCGACACCCGTGCAGGTTGCTGCACCGGCCGCGCAGGCGCCTGCCAAGCCGAAGCAGCCGCCCGTGGAAGTCAAGCCCGCCGTGGACATCGAGAAAGTCGCGCAGCAGCTGGAGACCTTCCTGAAGCGCGTCAGCCGCTCGCTCGAGTTCCACGTCGACGACGCGAGCGGCCGCATGGTCTGCAGCGTGCGCGACGCGGAGACCGGTGACCTGATCCGGCAGATCCCGAATGAAGAGGTCCTGCGCATGGCCGAGCTGGCGCACGACCAGACGATCGTACTCTTGAACGAGAAAGCATAATGGCAGGCATCCAGGCAAGCGGCGTCGGCTCGGGGCTCGACATCAACAGCCTCGTGACCCAACTGGTCTCGGCCGAGAACGCATCGCGCTCGGCGCCGATCCTGCGCCGCGAAGCCGCGGCGACCACCAAGATTTCCGCGCTCGGCACGCTCAAGGGCGCGCTCAGCGCCTTCAAGGGCGCGCTGACTCCGCTGCGCAACCTCGACGTGTTCTCGGCGCGCAAGGCGACGTCTGCGGATACTGACCGCTTCACAGCCAGCGCGAGCTCGGCGGCTGCCGCGGGCAGCTACGACGTCGAAGTGGTGAACCTCGCGAGCGCGCATCGGCTCGCCTCCAATCCGTACCTCGACGGCGCGGACTCGGTGGTCGGCTATGGATCGCTCGCGATCAGCGTCGGCGACGAGTCGTTCAATGTCGACATCGCTCAGGACGGCAACACGCTCGACGATATCCGCGACGCGATCAACGACGCGCCGGACAACAAGGGCGTGCAGGCGACGTTGCTGACCGGTACGGAAGGCACGCGCCTCATCCTGACTTCGCGCAAAACCGGCGCCGAGCACGCCATCAAGATCGTCGCGAGCGGCGGCGACGGCGGCCTGGCAGCGCTCAACTACGACCCGAGCGGCACCATGAACATGGTGCAGAAAGACGAGGCCAAGGACGCCTCGGTGATGATCTCCGGCTTCCCGGTCTCGAGCTCGACCAACGTGATCGACGGAGCCATCGAAGGCGTCACGATCAACCTGATGAAGGCCGAGGTGGGCGTCAAGACGAAGCTCACTATCGACTTCGACACGGCGAGCGTCACGACCCGCATCCAGACCTTCGTCACCGAGTACAACAACATGCAGGCCCAGCTCGCGAAGCTGGGCAGCTACGATGCCGCCAGCAAGACGGCCGGGCCGTTGCTCGGCGACTCGCTGCTGCGAGGCATCGAGCAGGACATGCGTCGCGGTCTCACGAACCCGGTGACGGGCGCGACCGGCGACTACAACGTACTGGCAAGCATCGGTATCACGACGACGGCCTCGGGCGCGCTGGAGCTCGACCAGGCGAAGCTGACCAAGGCGCTGCAATCCGACCCGGACTCCGTCGCGCACCTGTTCGGCTCCGGGGACGGCGTCGCAGCGCGTCTCTTCGCGCAGGTGGACGCGCGCCTGGCCAGCGGCAGCGATCTCGACTCGCGTAACACTTCGCTGAAACGCGACCTCGACCAGGTCAACGACGACAAGGAAGCGCTGGCGCTGCGTATGGAGCAGATCGAGGCGCGCTACCGCAAGCAGTTCACGGCGCTCGACTCGCTGCTGTCGCAGCTGCAGACGACGTCGAGCTACCTGGCGCAGCAGCTGGCGAGTGTTCCGAAGGCGGGATCGTAAGGATGTCGGGCTAAAGCCCGACCCACAGGGGCCGTTAAACTCCTCAGGTAGTTCGCGCACACGGAGTCACGTACAAATGGCCGCCACCCCCTACGCCGCAAAACTCGCTGCTTACAGCAGCGCGCAGGCGCATGGCGGGGTCGCGGCTGCGGACCCGCATCGCCTGATCGTGATGCTGATGGACGGCGCGTTGGAGCGCATCAGCACGGCGCGAGGCTGCATGGCTCGCGGCGACACGACGGAGAAGGCACGCCTGCTGAACCGGGCGGTCTCGATCATCGGCGAGCTGCGCAACAGCCTCGATCTCAAGGCCGGCGGTCAGCTCGCCGCGAACCTGGGCGAGCTCTACGACTACATGGGCCGCCGCCTGCTGAAGGCGACCGCCGAGAACCGCGTCGAGATCCTCGACGAAGTCTCCAAGCTTCTGCACGAGGTCCGCGCGGCGTGGGTCGCGATCCCTAACGAGGCGCGCGCCCGATGAGCGGCCCGATCGCAGACAGCGTCATGGCTGCCACGTACAAGCTCGTGCAGCAGGCCATGACCGGCCAGTGGCAGGAAGTTCCCAAGACGATCCAGGAACGGCGTGACCTGCTGGACAAGATTTCCTCGAGCGCGCGCCCGCAGGACCAGCAATGGCTGAGCGCGCTGCGCCAGGCAATGAACGAATCGGACGCCGCCGTCGCCAAAATCGCTGAAACTGCTGCGGGACCGGCTATCGGTGTGGGTTCGGCTTCAGCCGAACGATCCGTCGCTACTACCGACGCCGTATCTGCGGTCATGGATATGCTCGGCAAGGGAGGCTGACATGTACGAGGGTCTCGACACAGTCGTTCTCTACGAAGAGCTCGCATACGAAGACGTGCTGCCGGTGTCGTGGAAGAAGATGCCGGAGCCGTTCGATCCGGCGCTGATCGGCAGCTACGCCGACCGCAACCTGCGCGTGCTCCAGGCGCTGTCGGCGCTGGATGAGCATGGCCAGCCCGAGAAGACCGACGAAGGCTCGCCGCACGCGGCGGACATCATGCGCCTCGACCTCAAGGTCAACCTGCTGCTCGACATGGTCGGCGCGCTGCTCGTCGCCAGCCGGCCGCGGCCGCGTCCGACCTCGATCCGCTTCAATGCGCTCGGCGGCGTATGGCAAGCCATCCCGCCGTTCCCGGAGCTGGGCGCCCAGGGCGTGCTGGAGATCTTCGTCCGCGACAGCATCGCCGAGCCGCTGCGCCTCGCCGGTCGCATCGCCTCGGTCGGACCGGACGGACGCGTGAAGGTGCGGTTCGCGGCGCTCAGCGAGAACGTTGCCGACCTGCTGGAGAAGCTCGCCTTCCGCAAGCATCGCCGCCAGATCGCCGGTATCCGCTCGCCGAAGAAGTAGCAAAGAATTTCAGAAATTGAGAACTGTCCGTGAGGGTGAAGAAAAGTCAGGCTGAAGCCTGACCCACACCTTCGATCACTACAATCATTGCGGTTTTCCGCAATTTTGCGCGCGCGCTTTTTTTCTGGCGCACGCGCAGCGCGAATTCCCCTTGTTTCAAGCCTCGCGCGCGCGTCTTCCACTAGCGCGCGCTCAGTCGTTCCCTTAAGCGTGCGCCAAATTTCTGGCAGTAGTTCACGAGTCGGGGGGCGTTCAGGGAGAGTCTTATAGAGCAACTTACACAGACAGACAGAATGCCGCCAAGACAAAAGCACTCGCGCATAGAGCGCAAGGACCGGGAATGAACTTGAGCGACACGGCCAGACTGAGAACCCTCACCCTGCAGCGGGCGGTCGTCTATGACGGCGACGCCCAGCGCGCGGAGAGAGTGGCCGAGGTCTTGCGCACGTTGGGACTCGAGCCTCTGCTGATCGACCACAGTGCCCTGATGCGCGCCGTCATCCAGGCGCCCAGCACTCCGCCGGCCTTGCTCATCGGCGATGTCGCGGATTGCGACTGGCGCGAGCTCTGCGCTGCGCTGCGTGAGCAGCTCGGCGACGTTCCGGTCGTCGCGTACGGTTCGGCCGCGGTTGCCGACCAGCTGATCGCGGCGCTCGGCTCCCGGCTGCAGCGCCTGCAGTTCCCGTTCAAGGCTACGGTCCTGGCCGCCGCCTTGCGTGTTCCGGTCGAGGCGGCCCTCGAAGAGGCGGGCGACGTGTGCCTGCCGACCGGCTCTTCGCCGGCCGTGCGCGAAGTCAGCGCCCTGATCCGCCAGGTCGCGGCCCACGATTCGAGCGTGCTGATCCTCGGCGAATCGGGCACCGGCAAGGAGCTCGCGGCCCGCGCCATCCACGACGCCAGCCCCCGCCGCCAGCGTCCGTTCGTCGCCATAAACTGCGGCGCGATTCCGGCCGAGCTGCTCGAGAGCGAGCTGTTCGGCCACGAGAAAGGCGCCTTCACCGGCGCGATCTGCGCCCGCAAGGGTCGCTTCGAGATCGCCGAGGGCGGCACGCTGTTCCTCGACGAGATCGGCGACATGAGCCTGCCGATGCAGGTCAAGCTGCTGCGCGTCCTGCAGGAGCGCGTGTTCGAGCGTGTCGGCAATCACGCGCCGATCCGCTGCAACGTGCGCATCATCGCGGCGACCCACCGCAACCTGGAAGATTCGATTTCGCGCGGCGCCTTCCGCGAGGACCTGTTCTATCGCCTCAACGTGTTCCCCATCGAGATGCCCTCGCTGCGCTCGCGTATCGACGACCTGCCGCTGCTCGTGCGGGATTTCTCGGATCGCAACGTCGATGCCGGCCGCAGCAAGGTCGAGCTGACGGCGCGCACGCTCAAGGTGCTGAGCGCTTACCCGTGGCCCGGCAACGTCCGCGAGCTCGGCAATCTCATCGAGCGCCTGTCGATCCTGTGTCCGAACCGGCGCGTCGACGTCGGCGATCTGCCGCTCAAGTACCGTCCGCCGGCAGTGCTCGCGCAGCTGAACCTGGACGCCGTCCCGGAAGACCTGCCGCCGGTCGAGGCCACCGAGGAAGCCGAGGAGGCCGAGGCGATCGACGATAGCGGTGTGATCGCGATGCTGACCGAGCAGGATTCGACCGATACCGTCGTGGAACTGCCGGCCGAAGGCCTGGACCTGCGCGACCACCTGTTCACGATCGAGCGCGGCCTGATCCAGCAGGCGCTGAGCCGCTCCGGCGGCACCGTCGCGCACGCCGCGCGGCTGCTCAAGCTGCGGCGCACGACCCTGGTCGAAAAGCTCCGCAAGTTCCAGATGCTCAACGAAGCCACGGCGTCGGAAGTTTGACGGACATATGGATGTCGGGCTGAAGCCCGACCTACAGCCCCCCGTAGGTCGGGCTTTAGCCCGACATCCCTGTGACCGGCTCCACAGCTTCGCCGCCCGGACCCCACGAACGCCGCCACTGGAACAGAACTTGCTCCCTTACTGGCCACTATGGGCGTGATTTCGCGAATAGCTGACTACGGGCGCGACGGCGAGGCCTCCTCCCCGGCGTCCGTCGCCAGTGCGCAGTCATCCGATCTGATCGCCACGGCGGAGGCGTCGCGGCGCCTGGCCGAGCTCGCGCGGCGGGTCGCAGCGAGCGACTGCACCGTGCTGATTGCAGGCGAGTCGGGCACGGGCAAGGAAGTCCTCGCGCGCTTCATCCATCGCAACTCGCCGCGCGCCGATCGCCCCTTCGTCGCGGTCAACTGCGCGGCGATTCCCGAGAACATGCTCGAAGCGATCCTGTTCGGTTACGAGCGCGGCGCCTTTACGGGCGCACATGCTGCGCATCCCGGTAAGTTCGAGCAGGCTCAGACCGGGACTCTGCTGCTCGACGAAGTGACCGAGATGCCGCTCGGCTTGCAGGCGAAGCTGCTGCGCGTCCTGCAGGAGCGCGAAGTAGAACGCCTCGGCGCGCGCGTACCGGTGTCGCTCGACGTGCGCGTCCTCGCGACCACGAATCGAAATCTGCGCGGCGAAGTCGCCGCCGGACGCTTTCGCGAAGACCTGTACTACCGCCTGAACGTGTTTCCGCTGACGACCGCGCCGCTGCGCGAGCGTCGCGACGATGTGTTGCCGCTCGCCATGCACGTGCTCAATGCGCGTTGCCGCCCCGGCGAGCGCATTCCCGCTCTGAGCGCCGAAGCCGCGCACGTGCTGCTCACCCACGCGTGGCCCGGCAACGTGCGAGAGCTCGACAACGTCATGCAGCGGGCGCTGATCCTGGCGAGCGGCCCGGTGATCAACGCCGAGCACATCCATATCGAAGAGAGCAACGCGCAGGCGACTTCCGATCCGTCGCTGGCGACCGCCTTGTCCGATTCCGTCTCCGCCACTGAGCGCGACCTGATTCTCCAGGCGCTGCGCACCGACAACGGCAATCGCCAGGCGATGGCGAAGCGTCTCGGCATCAGCCCGCGCACCTTGCGCTACAAGCTCGCGAAGCTGCGCGAAGCCGGCGTCGAAGTTTGAGGGAGCAGTCAATGTCGAACATGCAGATCGATGCAGTGCTTGCCCAGATCCGCGCCATGCAATCGCAGGTGCGCGGCGCGGGCGGCCCGCCGTCGGAGATCTCGCAGGCCGCTGCCGGAGTCGGCGGCGCGCCGCAGTCTCCCGCGAGCTCGTTCTCCAACGTTCTCAAGCAGGGCCTGGACCAGGTGAACCAGACGCAGCAGCGCGCTGCGGACCTCGCGACCCAGTTCGAGCGCGGCGTGCCCGGCGTCGAGCTGCCGCAGGTCATGCTCGAGATGCAGAAGGCCAGTGTGTCGTTCCGTGCGATCACCGAAGTACGCAACCGCTTCGTCAATGCGTACCAGGAGATCATGAACATGCCCATCTGATGAAAGAGTTAGGTGAATAGGACATGAGTACCGAAGCGGCGGCATTGCCGCGTCCTTCCATCATCCCGCCGAGCCTCAAGCCGCTCGCGCTGCTCATCGGCATTGCCGCGGCAGTAGCTGCCGGCGTCGTCATCGTGCTGTGGTCGAAGGAGCCGACGTACAGCCTGCTGTACGGCAACCTCGGCCAGCAGGACGCAGCACAGATCGCACAAGCGCTCGACACCAACAACATTCCGTACAAGATCGATGGCGGCACGATCACCGTGCCGGCCGATCGGGTTCACGATGCGCGCCTCAAGCTGGCGGCGCAGGGGCTGCCGGAAGGCGACGGCGGCTTCGCCGTCATGTCGAAGGAACCCGGCTTCGGCGTCAGCCAGTTCATGGAAGGCGCGCGTTACCAGCACGCACTCGAAACCGAGCTGGCGCGCACGATCTCGAACCTGCAACCCGTCGAAGGCGCGCGCGTGCACCTGGCGCTGCCGCGGCAGTCCGCGTTCGTGCGCGACCGCCGGCCGCCGAGCGCCTCGGTGTTCCTGCAGATGAAACCGGGCCGTCGGCTCGAATCCGAACAGGTGACGGCGATCGTCAACCTCGTCGCGTCGAGCATCCCCGAGCTCGAAGCGGACCAGGTCACTGTCGTCGACCAGCAAGGCCGTCTGCTCTCGGCCCCGGAAGGCAACGACGAGATGGCCGCGCGCGAGAAGCAGCTCGAAATCGCCCGTGGCATGGAAGAGCGCTACACGCAGCGTGTCGAGCAGTTGCTCGCGCCGCTCGTCGGACCGGGCCGCGTGCGTGCGCAAGTCGTCGCCGACGTCGAGCTCTCGACCACCGAAGAGGCTCGTGAACAGTACCGGCCCGAAAGCCAGATCGTTCGCAGCGAGCAGACCGCGGAAGAGACGAGCCGCAACGGCGCAGGCCCGCAGGGCGTGCCCGGCGCGCTCACGAATCAGCCGCCGGCGCCGGGTGTGGCGCTGCCGCCCGGCGTTGCCGCAGGTGCGCAGGCCGCCAACGCGGAAACTGTCGCCCCGAATTCGCCGCCCGACAACACGTCGAAGCAGTCGACGCGCAACTACGAGATCGATCGCACCGTGGCCTACACACGCCAGCCCGCGGGCCGCCTGAAGCGGCTGACGGTTGCAGTGCTCGTCGACAACCTGCGTACGACCGACGACGACGGCAACGTCACTGAGACGGCGCTGACTCCCGAACAGCTGGAGAACATGACGAAGCTCGTCAAGGACGCGGTCGGCTTCGACCAGGCGCGTGGCGACAGCGTCAATGTCGTCAATGCCTCGTTCAAGGGCGAGTTGAAGCCTGAAGACGTGCAGGAAGAAGCGATCCCGCTGTGGGAGCGCCCGCTGGTGCGCGACATCGCGAAGCTGCTCGCGGGACTGGTCGTGCTGCTGGTGCTCGTGCTGATGGTGCTGCGTCCGCTGATCCGCGGCCTGCTTGCACAGCCGCGCATCGCGTACGCGCCGGCGGCAGCGGGCGAGCAGGGCGCGCTGCCAGCTGGACGGGCCGCGAGCCCGCAGCTCGACTATGACGGACAGATTTCGCAAGCACGTTCGATGGTGACGCAGGATCCCGCGCGCGTGGCACAGGTCGTGAAGACGTGGGTCGGCAACGATGAGTAAGAAACAGTCCCATGACGCCAAGCGCAGCGGCACGGAGCGTGCTGCAATCTTCCTGCTGTCGCTCGGCGAGCAGGAAGCCACGGAGGTCATGCGGCACATGGGCGCCAAGGACGTGCAGCGAATCGGCGCGGCGATGACGCAGCTGCAGAACATCTCGCGCGGTGACGTCAGCCAGGTGCTGAGCGACTTCAGTCTCTCCGTGGAGGGACACACGTCGCTCGGCGTCGGCGTCGACGAATACCTGCGCAAAGTGCTGATCGGAGCGCTCGGCGAGGAGAAGGCGCGCGGCGTCATCGACCGCATTCTGTTCGGCCGCTCCAGCAAAGGCCTCGAGGCGCTCAAGTGGATGGATGCACGCGCGGTCGCGGAGCTGATCCGGCAGGAGCATCCGCAGATCATCTCGATCATCCTGGCGTATCTCGATGCGGACCAGGCGGCCGACATTCTCAGTCACTTCCCCGAGCCGCTGCGCGCCGACGTGGTGCTGCGCATCGCGACGCTCGACGGCATCCAGCCTTCGGCCCTGCACGAGCTCGACGAGGTGATCGAGAAGCAGTTTGCCGGCCGTGCGGCCGGGCTCAAGAGCTCGGTGCTGGGCGGCGTGAAGAGCGCGGCGAACATCCTCAATTTCATGGATTCGAGCGCCGAAGCCAGCGTGGTCGAGCTGATCTCGAAGGTCGACGAGTCGCTCGGCAGCAAGATCCAGGACCTGATGTTCGTGTTCGACGACATCGCCGAGATCGACGACCGCGGCATGCAGGAAGTGCTGCGCGCGGTGCCGAGCGACAAGCTGCTGCTCGCGATCAAGGGCGCAGACGAGCCGCTCAAGGCGAAGATCTTCAAGAACATGTCGCAGCGCGCCGCCGAAATGCTCAAGGACGACCTGGAAGCGAAAGGCCCGGTGCGGCTGTCGGAGGTCGAGGCCGCGCAGAAAGAAATCCTGGCGATCGTCCGCAAGATGTCCGAGGCCGGCACGATTCAGCTCGGCGGCAAGGGTGAGGAGTTTGTATGAGTGCCGTGCGCTGGGACCTGCCTGCGGTTGCGGGCAAGACAGTGCAGGGGCGGCGCGCTGGCAGGACAGTCAGCGAGCTCGAAGATGTCGAGCAGCGCGCTCACAAGGAAGCCTACGCCAAGGGTCATGCGGCTGGACTTGCAGCGGCCAAAGCCGAGTCGCAGCAGGCACTCAATCAGATGAAGACGCAGGTCGCGACCATCGACAAGATGCTTGCCGCCGTCGCGCAGCCGTTTCGCGACCTGGATTCGCAGGTCGAGGAGCAGCTCGTGCAGCTGGCCGTCACTATCGCGCGTCAGCTCGTGCGTCGTGAGCTGCGGATGGATCCCGCGCAGGTGATCGCGATTATCCGCGAGACGGTGGCATTGCTGCCGGCGGCAACGCGCGACGTGCGCGTCCACCTGCATCCCGAGGATGCGAGCGTCGTGCGCGAGAAATTGGCCACGCCCAGCGCCGACCGGGCCTGGACGATCGTCGAGGACCCCGTCATGACGCGCGGCGGTTGCCGCGTCACGACCGACACCGCACACATCGACTCGCGGCTGGAGACGCGGATCCAGGGCATCATGACCGCAATCCTCGGCGAGGAGCGCACCGATGCCGGACGCGGCGCGTAGCTCCAGCATCGCGAGCCTGCTCGAGCGGCACGCAAAGCGCGTCGAGCAGTTGCCGCCGCCGCCGGTCGAGGGCGTGCTGACTCGCATGGTCGGGCTCACGCTCGAAGCTGCGGGCTGCCAGGCGGCCGTCGGCGATCGCTGCGACGTGCTCGGCAACGACGGCGCGCGCATCGAAGCGGAAGTGGTCGGATTTTCGGGCGACCGTCTGTACCTCATGCCGACCGGCGACATCCATGGCTTGAAGCCGAACGCGCGCGTCGTGCCGCGTACCGGCGCCGAAACGGTTGCCGTCGGTCCGCGGCTGCTGGGCCGGATCATCGACGGTGCCGGCGCGCCCCTCGACGGGCTGGGTCAGATCGAATCGGAAGCGCGCATCCGTTTGACCGGCACGCCGATGAATCCCCTGTCGCGCCAGCCGATCGAGCATCCGCTCGACGTCGGCGTGCGTGCGATCAACTCGCTGCTCACCGTTGGACGCGGCCAGCGCATCGGCCTGTTCGCGGGCAGCGGCGTCGGCAAGAGCGTGCTGCTCGGCATGATGGCCCGCTACACCAGCGCCGACGTCATCGTCGTCGGCCTGATCGGCGAGCGCGGCCGCGAAGTGAAGGAATTCGTCGAGCGCATTCTCGGGCCGCAGGGCCTGAAGCGCGCCATCGTCGTCGCGACCCCCGCTGACAATCCGCCGCTGATGCGTCTGCACGGCGCGTGGCGCGCCACCGCCATCGCGGAATATTTTCGCGACCAGGGCAAGAACGTCCTGCTCATCATGGACTCGCTCACGCGCTTCGCGCAGGCGCAGCGCGAGATCGGGCTCGCAATTGGCGAGGCGCCGGCGACGAAGGGCTATCCGCCCTCGGTCTTCGCACGCCTGCCGCAGTTGGTCGAGCGCGCGGGTAACGGGGCATCGGGCAGCGGCTCGATCACCGCTTTCTATACCGTGTTGACCGAAGGTGACGACCAGCAGGATCCGATTGCAGACGCTGCGCGCGCGATTCTCGACGGTCACGTGGTGCTGTCGCGGCGTATCGCGGAAGCGGGCCACTATCCGGCGATCGACATCGAAGCCTCGATCAGCCGCGTCATGCACGACGTCGTCGCGCAGGAGCAGTTCGCGCTCGCACGCCGCTTCAAGCAGGCACTCAGCACTTATCAGCAGAACCGCGATCTGATCGCGATCGGCGCGTACCACAAGGGCAGCGATCCGCGCATCGACGCGGCGATCGCCCTGTGGCCGAACATGCAGAACTTCCTGCAGCAGGACCTGACGGAACGTGTGGACTACAACCGTAGCCTCGTCGAGCTCGGCGCAGTCATCGGCGGTGCCGCGTGACCCGCGCCAAGCGCATGAAGCCGGTGCAGAACCTGTTCGACGATACCGAGCGGCGGCTGGCGACGGGCCTTGCGACGATCGAACGCAAGGTGGCGGACGCCGAGGCGAAATTGCAGGAGCTCGAGCGCTATCGCAGCGACTACGACAAACAGTTTGCGCAGCGCGCCGGCCTCGGCATCGGCGCGACTTCCCTGCGCGACTACCAGGTCTTCCTCGCGCGGCTGTCCGAAGCCATCAAGCAACAGCAGGCTGTCGTGAAGCGCGCGCAGTCCGAGCGCGACGCGGAGCGTCATCGCTGGCAGGAAGCAGCGAAGCGCGCGAAGGCGCTCGGCCACGTCGTCGAGCAATGGCAAACAGAAGAGCGCCGTGCCTCCGATCGACGCGAGCAGCGCGAGAGCGATGAACGCGCACAACGCAGAGTGACCAAGACATGACTCCCACGAATCTTCCCGTACAGCCTGCGACGCCCGCGACTCCGGCACAGGGACCGGCCG
>DATEML010000060.1:0-8975 GCA_035275585.1 Steroidobacteraceae bacterium
TTCGGCGTCGCGATGGCTGCGCTCGGCGAGCGCGGCCGCACGGTCATCGACGTGCTCGAGGCCGTGTCGCACATCATGCTGAAGGTGACGGGCTACGTGATGCTGTTCGCGCCGCTCGCTGTGTTCGGCGCGCTGGCCGGCAGCGTGGCGAAAGAGGGGCTCGAGATCATCGGCGTCTACGGCATCTTCATGGGCGAGTTCTACCTCGGCCTGCTGATCCTGTGGGCGCTGCTGATCACGCTCGGCGGATTCATCATCGGTCCGCGGATCCTGAAGCTGATCCGGCGCGTGCGCGAGCCGACGATCCTGGCGTTCTCGACCGCGAGCTCCGAGGCCGCGTATCCGAAGACACTCGAGGAGCTGGAGCGCTTCGGCTGCAGCAATCGCGTGGCGAGTTTCGTGCTGCCGCTCGGCTACTCGTTCAATCTCGACGGCTCGATGATGTACTGCACGTTCGCGGTCATGTTCATCGCGCAGGTGTATGGCATCGAGCTGTCGTTCGGCCAGCAGCTCATGATGGTCGCGATCCTGATGCTGACTTCGAAAGGCATGGCCGGCGTGCCGCGCGCGTCGCTGGTCGTCATCGCCGCGACGCTCGGCCAGTTCAACATTCCCGAGACCGGCCTGCTGCTGCTGCTCGGCGTCGATCACTTCCTCGACATGGGTCGGTCCGCGACCAACGTGATCGGCAACAGCATTGCCGCCGCGGTCGTCTCGAAGTGGGAGGGCGAACTGCGTACCGAGAGTGAGGCGGAGGCGGACTTCAGCACGCGGGCTGAAGCCCGCAGCCAGGCCAAGGCCTGACCGAGCGTCCTGAAGTTCTGACCGAAGCTCTGAATTGCGGGTTATGACCCGAAAGGCAACTGGCCGGCCTTAGGGGTTCGCCCTATACTCGGGCCCGTCATGAACCGCCGGCTTTTCAGGAAATGGGCGCGATGGCTGCTGCCGCTATTGGTGGTGCGCGCGTTCCTGCCTGTCGGTTTCATGCTGGCCACGCAGGCCGACGGCCTGCAGCTGGCGTTCTGTCCCGACCAGGGCGCGATCATCCAGGGCGTCGATCACGGCGCGATGGCGCACGCTGGTCACCTCGCTGGCAACGGCCACCAGCAGCACAACGCGCATCTCGATCCGCCTTGCCCGTTCGCGGTCGCCGCGGTTGCCGCGGTCATCGATGTCCCGCATCTCGATACCGTCGCCGTGCAGGTGGCGGAGCAGATCCTTCCCGAGCGCACCATCGCCGTCCCTCTGGCCGGCCCGCAGCGCGCCGATCGCATCCGCGGTCCTCCGTCTCTCTCCTGAAAGCACTGATCTGACCGACGGCCCAGTCGGTGCACGCGCGATTCCGCGTGCGACATGCTTTTTGGAGATTGCTCATGGTTACCCGCATCGCTGCGTCGACAGCTGTTCTGTCGATGGCAGTCATCTCACTGGCGCACGCGCAAGGCGTCGCCAGCGACAAGCTCATTGAATCGATCACCGTGACCGCGGAGCGCCAGCACCTCGAGCGCGACGTGCCTGCGCCGACCGCATCGAAGACCGCGGACGATTTGCGCGCCCAGAATCTCGTCAACCCCGAGGACGCGCTCAAGTACGTTCCGAACCTGACGATTCGCAAGCGCTACATCGGCGACCGCAATGCGCTGCTCGGCGGCCGCAGCTTCTCGACGCTGCAGGCGCCGCGCGGACTCGTATTGATGGACGGCTATCTGCTGTCGAACTTTCTCGGCCGCTTCGACGCGCCGCGCTGGAACATGATCTCGCCGGAGGAGATCGACCGCGTCGACGTGCTCTACGGACCGTACTCGGCCCTCTATCCCGGCAACTCGATCGGCACGACTGTCCAGGTTCGCACGCGGCGGCCGGAACAGCGGGAGCTCAGTGTGCGCACGACAGCGTTCGGCGAGAACTTCGACCAGTACGGCTCGCGCGACGATTACTCGGGCTACCAGGCGTCGGCGTTCTTCGGCGACCGCTTCGACAACGGTGCGTGGCTCACGCTCGGCGCGAACCGGCAGGACTCCACCGGCCATCCGATGCAGTACTTCACGATCGCGGCCAACCCGGCTGGGCAGTTCCCGACAGTGCCGTCGACGCTCGCGCCGACACCCGTGACCGGCGTCGTCTTCGACAGAGATCCGTTCGGCAATCGGCGCGCAGTCTTCGGCGCCAACGGCGGCGCAATCGACCACACGATTCAGAATCAGTGGAAGCTGCGCGGCGGCTACGCGCTGACCGACTGGCTCGAAGCGGAAGGCTTCCTCGCGGAATGGAGCAACGATACCGAGAACGAGAACCGCACGTTCATGCGCGACTCGGCCGGGCAGCCGGTGTGGCAAGGACCGGTGGTTGCTGACGGCGTCGTGTTCAATGTGCCTGTCACCGCGTTTGCGCCGAGCACACGCGACGAGCGTCATCGGCAATGGGGCACGACGCTGCGCACGACGCGCGATACGGGCTGGAACGGGTCGGCTGTGTTCTCCGAATACCGCATCGTCGAGGACTTCACGCTTCAGGCGAACAATCCCGATCCGGTTGCAGCGGCGGGCGGTCCCGGTACGAACTCGGAGCGCGACGGTACGGGTTGGCAGACGTTCGAGCTGCAAGGCGTGTACACGCCCAGCGTCGGCGATTGGACCGATGGCGCTCATACGGTCGCGTTCGGCTATCACCGCAACGACTACAAGCTCGAAAGTCCGACCTACAACACGGCGGATTGGCGCACCCGCGCCGGCACGCTCGCGCAGGACGCGCGCGGCGAGACGAGCCTGCAGGCGCTCTATGCGCAGGACGCCTGGGCGCTGGCGGATCGCTGGGTGTTGACGCTCGGTGCGCGCTACGAGGATTGGCAGGCCAGCGACGGCTTCCAGTTCGTCAAAGGGCTCGCGCCGCAGGACTATCCCTCGCGTACGGTGCGCAAGTGGTCGCCGAAAGCGTCGCTGGCTTTCAGGCCGGACGACGCGTGGCAGGTGCGCCTCAGCGCCGGTCGCGGCGTGCGCTTCCCGACGGTCGCGGAGCTGTTCCTCGGCACGGTCACGTCCACGCAGATCTCGATCAACGATCCGAATCTCGCACCCGAGGTTTCGGACTCGGTCGACCTGAGCGTCGAGTACCAGCCGGCGTTCGGCCGGGTGCGCGTGTCGCTGTTCCAGGACGACATCCAGGACACGATCTGGAACCAGGTGAACGTGTTCGTGTTCCCGAGCGTCAATACCGTGCAGAACATCGATCGCGTCCGCACGCGCGGCGTCGAGACGGCCTTCAGCATCGACCGCGTCGGCATCGACGCGCTGTCGATCGAGGGCAGCATCGCGTACGCGAGCTCACGTATCCTGCAGAACGACAATCATCCGGACTACGTCGGCAACCGCTGGCCGCGGATCCCCGATTGGCGCGGCAATCTGCAGGCCGTCTGGCGTCCGTCGCCGGCGTGGCTGGCGAGCCTCGGCTTCCGCTACTCCGGCAAGACGTTCGGGCGTCTCGAGAACGACGACTTCAACGGCGATACGTATGGCGGCATCTCGTACGTGCGCTCGTGGGATGGCCGCGTGGCGTACACGACCGCCAACGGCACAGAGCTCGCCGTCGGCATCGACAACATTACTGACGATCGCTCCTACCAGTCGCATCCCTATCCGGCGCGCACGGCGTTCGCCGAAGTCCGCTGGTCGCTGGGAGGTGCGCGATGAAGCGCGTGGTGCTTGCAAGCGTCGCGCTCTTCGCCGTGGCGGCGAACGCAGCGACGATGGATCGCGCCGCGTTCGGTACATCTGCTGCCATTGATCCCACTGGTCGCTTGTGGGTTGCGTACGCGCAGCCCGCCGGTGCGGCGGGGCAGGTGGTGCTGCAGCGTTCAGACGATGGCGGCTCGAGTTGGCAATCGCCCGTTCGCGTGAATGCAAAGGCCGAGCCTGTCGCTGCCGAAGGCGAGAACCGGCCGAAGCTCGCGTTCGGCCCCGGCGGAGAGCTCTACGTCACCTGGACTTCGCCGACCTCGGAGAAGTTTACGGGCGATATCCGCTTCGCGCGCTCGCTCGACGGTGGCAAGACCTGGTCCGCGCCCGTCGTCGTGCATCATGACCGACAGCTCATCACGCATCGTTTCGAGTCGCTGATCGTCGATCCGAAGGGCCGGCTGTGGGTGACTTGGGTCGACAAACGCGACCTCAAGGTGGCGGAGGAGGCGGGGCACCCTTACCGGGGCGCGGCGATCTACTACGCGCACTCCGACGACCGCGGCGCGACGTGGAGCACCGACACGAAGCTTGCCGACAGCAGCTGCGAATGCTGCAGGATCGCGCTCGCCGTGAATCCGCAAGGGCGCGTCGCGGCGATGTGGCGGCACGTGTTCGAGCCGAACGAGCGCGATCACGCGTTCGCGTTGCTCGGCTCGCCGGCCACTGCGCCCGAGCGCGTGACGATGGATCGCTGGCGTGTGGATGCGTGTCCCCATCAGGGTCCCTCGCTCGCGTTCGGGCCCGACGGCACCCGCCACGCCGTCTGGTTCGATCAGGTCGATGGCCAGGGACGTGCGTTCTACGGAAAGCTGACGAAGCAGGGCCCGACCGGCGTGCGAACACTGCCGGCGGGCGCGACACACGCGGATATTACGGTCGCAGGCAATCGCGTCGCGGTCGCATGGAAGCGTTTCGACGGCAACGTCACGAAGATCGAATCGCTGATCTCGAATGACTCCGGGCAAAGCTTCGCGCCCGGTCCGTCGCTGCAGACCGCGGGCGACTCCGATCAGCCGCGGCTCGTCACGGCGGGTCAACGCATGCTTCTCGTCTGGCGCAACGCCGACGGCATCGCAGTGCGTGACGTTGCGCCGCCGCCGGCACTCGATACGCGCATCAAACCGTTCAATCGCGAAACGCTCGCGACGATCGAGCAGCAGCATGCGCGCTCACCGTTCTGGCTGGTGCTGTGGGATCTCGAGTGTCCGTACTGCATGAAGTCGCTCAGCAACCTGGCCGCAGCGCAGCGCAGCGATCCGCAACTGAAGGTCGTGACGGTTGCTACGGATCGGATCGACAGCGCGGAACAGATCGCTGCGCGCCTGGCGCAGCTCGGAGTGCGCTCGGAGGCTTACGCGTTCGGCGATGCGCCGCGCGAGGCGCTGCAGTACGCAATCGACGCGACCTGGCTCGGCGAAAAGCCGCGCGCCTATCGTTACGGCCGCGACGGTCAGCGCGAAGCGATCAGCGGAGTGATACAACTGCCTACGTCGCCCCATCGTAATCCCTGATTGCGGAGCGAAAGACGCGAGGGCATAAGGATGCGCCCTGAAGCCAGCACACGGAGAACGGCAGCTCATGACGGCTGCGCAAGAGGCCGCGTCGTCAGCGGAGCAATATCGCCGCGAGCGTCAACCGTGCAGTAGCGAGCTCCGCGTCGAGCTCGCGCGCATCACCGACGACATCGACGATCCCGTCGTCAAACTCCGCTACCTGCGCGCCGCGATCGAGCGCGGCGACGCAACACGCATCACGCGCGTGCCGTTTGGTCCCGTGCGGCGCGCGCTCTATCGGTTGCTCGGGCTCGAATCGCTCGACGCGGTCGCTGGGGCGACGATCGGCGCGAAGACGCTTGCCGCGCGCGCGCGGGCGCGACGGTTCATTGCAGGTGCGCTCGCAGGCGCTCTGCTGCTCGTTCCAGCGCTACTAGTCGGTCTTGCTGTACGAAGAGAGCCGCCGCCGCCCGCCGCGATCAGCGCAGCCCCGGCGCCGGCGGTTGTCGAGCCGGCCCGTCCGCAGCCGCCGGTCGAACCTTTGCCCGAGAGCCTGCCCGAGGATGCTCTCGGCGTCGTGCCGGGCACGATCTGGTTGGCGGATCGCGGTCCAGGTTGGGAGCTGTACAGCAACGGACTGCGCATAGAGACGACGTACGCCGTGCGGGGCGGTCAGCGCGAATACCGCATTCATCATCGCGACGGGACGCTCGAGCCCGATGTCTACTCGAAGCCCGCCGGCATCCTGTTTCACACCTCGGAGAGCGACCTGTGGCCGCTCGAAGCGGATTTCGCGCGGGAGCTGCGCCGCGGCACCGTCGGTCTGCTGCACTACCTGCAGAAGCAGGAGTCGTACAACTACCTGATCGATCGCTTCGGCCGCGTCTATCGCATCGTCGACGACGAAAGCCGGGCGAACCACGCGGGCCACTCGGTCTGGGCGCGCGGCGACGAGGTCTATCTCGATCTCAACTCGGCTTTTCTCGGCGTGTCGTTCGAGTCGCGCTGGGATGGCGGGCGCTCGCTGCCGATCACGCGCGCGCAGCTGATTGCCGGGCGCAACCTGACGCACTACCTGCGCCAGCGCTTTGCGATCGCGCCGGAGATGTGCGTGACGCACGGCCTCACCAGCGTCAGCCCGCGGCAGGGATTGATCGGCTATCACCGCGACTGGGCGCGAGGCTTTCCGTTCGAAGCCTTCGGGCTGCCCGATCTGTACGCAGTCCCGCCGCCGAGCGTCGCGTTGTTCGGCTTCGGTCATGACGACGAATTCCTGCGCGCGATCGGCGAGCCCTGGCCGGGACTGGTCGCAGCGGAGCAGGCACTGACGGAGGAGGCGCGGCAGCGCGCACTGCCGCTCGAAGCGGTGCGCCGCGAGCGACAGGCGCTGTACCGCAAATGGTCGACAAACAGAGGATAGAGCTATGGACGATCGTAATGATCACAGTTCGGAGAACAGTACTGCCGCCGCGGGCAGCAACGTCGGCACGAGCACCACGCGCACGCGCATCGGTCTCGACGTCGGCACCAGCAAGGTCGTCACCGCGCGCGGCGATTCGACGCGCTCCGACACCGGCACGCAGCTGAACGCGTTCTTTGTCGTGCCGTACTCGTCGCTGCACGAGTCGACGCTGCAGAGCAATCGCGTACCGTTCTTCCGCGAAGGCGAGGAGCTGGTCGTGTACGGCAGCGCGTCCGAGAAGTTCGCGCACATGTTCAACGCAGAAGTCCGCCGGCCGATGGCCAGGGGCGTGCTGAATCCGGGCGAGCCGGCTGCGACGCACGTGCTCGAGACGCTGCTCAGCACGCTCGTGCCAGTCGCGCGCTCGCCGGGAGAGCTGCTTGCGTTCTCCGTGCCGGCGGCCTCGACCGAGACCGGCCACGCGCTCACGTACCACGAGGAGACGCTGAAGCGCTACGTGCGCGAGCGCGGCTACACGCCGCTCGCGGTCAACGAAGGGCTTGCCGTCGTACTGGCGGAGCTCGCGAAGGAAAGCTTCACCGGCGTCGGCATCTCCTGCGGCGGCGGAATGTGCAACGTTGCGGTGTCGTACCTGTCGATTCCCTCGCTGACGTTCTCGCTGGCGCAGGGCGGCGATTTCATCGACTCCGCCGTCGGCGAGGTGGTGCGCGAACCGGCGACGCGCGTGAAGGCGATCAAGGAGGAGACGCTCGACCTGTCGCGGCCGGGCGGCGACAAGATCGACAAGGCGCTGCACATCTATTACGACAAGCTGATCGAGTCGCTGGTCGAGGAGCTGATTCGCGCGGTGACGCGCAGCCAGCGCCTGCCGCGAAGCGACCAGCCGCTGCCGATCGTACTGGCCGGCGGAACGGCCAAGCCGAACGGCTTCCGCGAGCGGTTCGAGAAGGCGCTGCGGCGCCGGACGTTGCCGTTCCAGGTGGCGGACGTGCGCATGGCGAGCGATCCGTTGACCGCGACGGCGCGCGGCGCGCTGGTGGCAGCGCTCGCAGAGCGGTAGAGCCCTCATATATCGCGCGCCTGCTGCAACCCCCGGCAGGCGCGCGATAGACTGCGCGGCGCAGCCCGAACTGCGCCCATAACAATGATGTCGGGGGGAAGCATGCACACCGAGGTTCGCACGCGGCGTCCGCCGCGCGTCTTTGCGGTCATCCTGATGCTGATCGGTCTCGCGCTGGCCGGCGGCGGCGTGCGACTCGTTACGCTTGGCGGCTCGTTCTACTACGTGCTCGCCGGCGTCGCCCTGCTTGCTTCGGGCGTCCTGCTCTGGCGTCGCGACCGTCGCGGCTCGCTGCTCTATGGCTTGCTCCTCATCGCCACGCTGGTGTGGAGCGTCTACGAAGTCGGGGTGAATCTGTGGGCGCTCGCGCCGCGCCTGCTCGCGCTGCTGGTTATCGGTGCGTGGTTCCTCACGCCCTGGTTGCGGCGCTCATTGTATTCGCCAGGGGAGCCGCCGCGATTGCTGGGCGGTCGTACGGGCGTGTCAGCGATGGCCACGATAGTCGTCGTGAGCGTGACGATCGTCGTACTCGCGGCGCGCGCTGCGATTCCCGCGCACGAGACGCAACCACCGCAAGCCAGCAGTGCGCAGGAAGCCGGCGCGACCGAGCCACCTCCGCCGGCTGCGACGGCCACCGATTGGCAGAACTACGGCAACACCACCGCCGGAACGCGCTACGCACGGATCGACCAGCTCACACCCGGCAACGTCGGCAGGCTGCGGAAGGTCTGGGACTATCGGACTCATCGTGGCGGCGCGTTCAAAGCGACGCCGATTCAGGTCGGCGATCTGCTGTACGCGTGCACGGGCGGCAACGTCATCGTGGCGCTGGACGCGGAGAGCGGTGCGCGCCGCTGGGAGTTCGATCCGCAAGTGAAAGTGCCGAAGATCGGCAACTTCGGCACGACGTGCCGTGGAGTCAGTTATTACCACGCTCCCGAAACGTACAGTGGCGATTGCGCGGCGCGCGTCATCACCGCGACGACCGACGCGCGCATGTTCGCTGTCGATGCGAAGACCGGCGAACGCTGCGCGTCGTTCGGCCGCAACGGCGAGGTGAACCTGTTGCCGGGGATGGGCGAAGTGAAGGACGGCTTCTACTTCGTCACGTCGCCACCCACGATCGCGCGCGGCAAGGCCATCATCGGCGGGTGGGTCATGGACAACCAGGAGGTCAACGAGCCCTCCGGCGTCGTGCGTGCGTTCGACGTGCTCACGGGCAGCTTCGCGTGGGCGTGGGACATGGGGCGTCCGGGCGTGCACAC
>DATEML010000061.1:0-2376 GCA_035275585.1 Steroidobacteraceae bacterium
GCAACGGTGGCGTTCCACTTCGCCTCGCTGTACGGCCTGTTCGGCGATCCGTGGTGGTTCACCGAGATCGCGTCGAACTGGAAGACGATGGATCAGACCGTCAACGTCACCTTCTGGGTCACGGGCTTCGTCTTCATCGTCATCAACCTGTTCATGGCGTGGACCGTGGTCCGCTACCTGCATCGCAAGGGCAGGACCGAGAAGGCCGCGTACGAGCCGGAGAACAAGAAGCTCGAGTGGTGGCTCACGATCATCACCTCGGTCGGCATCGCGGCGATGCTGGCGCCGGGCCTCGCGGTGTGGGCGAAGTTCGTCACGCCGCCGCAAGACGCCTCGATCGTCGAAGTCGTCGGCCAGCAGTGGGCGTGGAGCTATCGCCTGCCGGGCCGCGACGGCGAGCTCGGCTCTTCCGATATGAAGCTCGTGACGCTCGCCAACCCGTTGGGCGTCGACCCGCAGGATCCGAAAGGGCAGGACGACGTGATCGTCACCTCGCCGGAGCTGCACCTGCCGGTCGGCAAGGACGTGAAATTCCTGCTGCGCGCGAAGGACGTGAATCACCAGTTCGCCGTGCCGCAGTTCCGCGTGAAGATGGACATGGTGCCCGGCATGGTCACGCATTTCTGGCTGACGCCGACGCGCACGGGCGAGTTCGACGCGCTCTGCGAGCAGCTGTGCGGCGTGGCGCACTTCGCGATGCGCGGCCGCGTCGTCGTCGACGAAGAATCGAAGTACCAGGACTGGCTCGCCAAGCAGCCGACTTTCGCGCAGACCGCAGCGGTGGCGAAGGGCGATCCCGCAGCGGGTCAGGCGATGTTCGCGCCGTGCACGGCGTGTCATGGCGATCAGGGTCAGGGCAACAAGGAGCTCGGCGCGCCGAAGCTCGCCGGTCAGTCCGGCTGGTATCTCGCGCGGCAGCTGCAGAACTTCAAGCACGGCGTGCGCGGCACGAACGAGAACGACACCTACGGCAAGCAGATGGCGCCGATGGCGCAGATCCTCGCCGACGATGCCGCAATCAACAACGTCGTCGCCTTCATCGGCTCGCTGCCCGACAAGCGCCCCGACGCGAACGTCGGCGGCAACCCGGAGCGCGGCAAGAAGCTGTACGCGACCTGCGCCTCGTGCCACGGCGACAAAGCCGAGGGCATCTGGGGCACGAACGCGCCGCGTCTCGCAGGCATGAGCGACTGGTACATGGCGCGGCAGCTGGAGAATTTCCGGCAGGGCATCCGCGGCACTCACCGGCAGGACTTCCACGGCGCACAGATGCGCTCCATGGCGCGGGCCCTGAAAGACGAGCAGTCGATCAACGACCTGCTCGACTACGTACACACTTTGTAGAGGAACCCATCGATGGCATTCGTCGCAATCGCTGACCGCGATCACGAGCACGCGCTGCACGATCCCGAGACGTTCATCCGCAAGTACATCTGGAGCCAGGATCACAAGGTGATCGCGATCCAGTATGCACTGGTCGCCATCGGCATCGGCCTGGTGGCGCTGGTGATGTCGGTACTGATGCGCCTGCAGCTCGGCTTCCCCGACACGTTCTCGCTGATCGCGCCGCAGGACTATTACCAGTACATCACCATGCACGGCATGATCATGGTGATCTACCTGCTCACCGCGCTGTTCCTCGGCGGCTTCGGCAACTACCTCATCCCGCTCATGTGCGGCTCGCGGGACATGGTGTTCCCGTACATGAACATGCTGAGCTTCTGGTTCTACCTGCTCGCGGTGCTGGTGCTGGTCGCGGGCCTGTTCGTGCCGGGGGGTCCGACGGGCGCAGGCTGGACGCTGTATCCGCCGCAGGCGATAGCGCCGGGCACGCCGGGTCACGGCTGGGGCATCATCTGCATGCTCGCTTCGCTCGGCATCTTCGTGGTCGCCTTCACCATGGGCGGCCTCAACTACGTCACCACGATCCTGCAGGCGCGCTGCAAGGGCATGACGCTGATGCGCATGCCGCTGTCGGTGTGGGGCATCTTCATGGCGACGGTGCTCGGCCTGCTCGCCTTCCCGGCGCTGTTCGTGTCGTGCGTGATGATGACGCTCGATCACTCGCTCGGCACCAGCTTCTTCATGCCGGCGGTTGTACAGATGGGCCAGCAGACGGTGCACGGCGGCGGTTCACCGCTGCTGTTCCAGCACCTGTTCTGGTTCTTCGGCCATCCCGAGGTGTACATCGTCGCACTGCCGGCGTTCGGCATCGTCTCCGATCTGCTGTCGACGCACGCCCGCCGCAACATCTTCGGCTACCGCATGATGGTGTGGGCGATCCTGGCGATCGGCTGCCTGAGCTTCGTCGTGTGGGCGCACCACATGTACGTCAGCGGCATGAACCCGTACTTCGGCTTCTTCTTCGCGACCACC
>DATEML010000062.1:0-10012 GCA_035275585.1 Steroidobacteraceae bacterium
CGCTGTCGTTCCACGCCTCGTGCTCGATCGTATCGTCGAACACTCAGGCTGCGCCCGCCGCCGCGTCTACCGTGCCGGCAGCCGCCGCCGCGTCTAGCGTCGCCGCGCCGACACCGTCTGCGGAAGACAAATTCGGCTATCGGGGCAATATTGCCCGGGCGGACCTCGACAAGAAGACCGCGGAGGAACGGCAGGAGTACGAGCAGCTGACCGCGAAGGTCTCGGAGCTCGGGACGATGCCGCACGGCGAGCTGTTGCTGACGCTGGACAACGGCCAGGTCTGGCAACAGAAGCCCGGCGATCGCGCCATGCGCATCAAGGTCGGCGACGCCGTGACGATCCGCCGCGCGTCGCTCGGCTCCTTCCTGCTGACATCTCAGACGACCAACGGATCGATGCGCGTGACGCGGGTCAAATGACCGGCGCGGCCGCTGTGGAAAGTGGCCGACATCAGTGCTGCTCGACCAGTGGCGCGGAGTCGCCGTAGTACCGCGCGATTCCCGTGACCATCGCGCTCACGAGATCGCGTTCGGCGGCGGTCAGATACGGGTTCCAGACATCGAGGATGAGGATCGCGCGTGGCACTTCGCTGTCGTTCCACGCCTCGTGCTCGATCGTATCGTCGAACACTCAGGCTGCGCCCGGTGTTGGTCACGCCGGTGTGCGCGGGAATGTGCGACTTTGCGTCGAGAATCGAGAAGAAGACGGTCGGTGCGTAGCCGGCGATATCGAGCAGCGGCAGGCTCGCGATCAATTGCGCGGTGCGCGGGCAACGTCGCAGGTGCTCCTCGTCGGCTTGCCGTCGCGCCACAGGTAGAAGACGCTCCAGCGGCTCGAGGCTCGCGGCATCCTCGGCGAAGACGCGCTCGAACTCCTCGCGCACGTCCGCAGTCGCGGCTTCGAGCCGCTCGAGCCAGGCGAACTCCACGCAGCGCGCCGGGAACGCTCGTGCCCGGCGGGATCGTCTGTAGCGCGTGGTGATACACCTTGGCAGCGGCGCGTGTCTTTCCTTGCGATTCCAGCAACGTCGCTTTCCGCAACAGTGCGAACAGATGTCGCGGTTCGACCGCAAGCACGCGCTCGATGACATGCATTGAGAATCGCCGGATGCTCGGGATCGACGGCTTTGACGCGCAGGAGCAACGCATCGGCTGCCTGCGAAACGCTCAATCGAATCTCCTGCTCTCGACCTGCAGGCAGTCTAGCAAGCGTGCGCCGCATGATCGACAATGCAGCGGACCTACTGTCCTTTTGTGCGCAGACGATCGTGCATGCAGTCGTGATGACGCGAGCACTCCTCGCGATCCTGATGTCGTTGCTCGCCTGCAGCGGACGTGCGGACGTCATCGACAAGGCATCGAAGGAATCCTTCGAGTTCGCGCGCCTGAAGCGGAGCTATTCGCTGTTCGTGCCGACCGCGGCCGCAGAGTCGGCTGCGCCGCTGCTCGTGCTGCTGCACGGCTCATTCGGCAGCGGTGCTGCAATGGTCAGCTGGTGGATCCCGGTCGCGGAGCAGGAGGGTATCGTTCTCGTGGGACCGGACGCGCGTGAGCGCGAAGCGTGGCAGCTGCGTGCCGACGGGCCTGAGTTCATGCGCGCGCTGATCGACAACGTGGCGGCGAAGCATTCGATCGATCGCGGTCGCGTCTACTTGTTCGGTAGCTCCGGCGGAGCCGTCTACTCGCTGACGCTGTCGATGCTGGAATCGCAGCTGTTCGCCGCAACTGCGGTGCATGCTGGCGCATGGCGCGCGCCGAACGAGTTCCGCGCCGTGCCGTACGCGCGTCGCAAGATCCCGATCGCGATCTTCGTCGGCGACCGGGATGAGTATTTTCCATTGTTCAGCGTGCGCAAGACGCAGAAGGCGCTCGAACAGGCCGGCCATCGCGTGAGCGTCACGGTCATTCCCGGTCACAGCCACGCGTATGCGCAGGTCGCTGCCGAGGTGAACCGCAGCGCGTGGGAGTTCATGAAGGGCAATCGACTATGAATACGCTGCATTCGACTCTCGCCGCAGCGCTGCTGGCGGCAGCGGCGACGCAACCGACGCTGGCTGCCGACGACGATCTGTCGAAGCGTATCGCTGCGTGCACACGCGAGCAGGACGACGCACGACGCCTCGCGTGCTTTGACCGCGCTGCCGCGCCGGCGGCGACCGCACCTGAAGTCGCCGCTGAGAAAGTGGACGCGACGCAGACCTTCGGCGTTCATGGCAGCGAGCTGGCGCGCAATCGCGACGATGGCGATGCGAAGGACGCAAGCGTGCCGAAGCGCATCACCGCGAAAATTGCCGGCATCGACAAGCGTCCGCGCGGCGAGCTCGTGGTCACATTGGACAACGGCCAGGTCTGGGCGCAGAAGGAGGTGGGCGCGTTCTTTCCGATCAAGGTCGGCGATCCGGCGACGATCCTCGCCGGCTCGCTCGGCTCGTACCGGCTGGTGGTCGCGAATCGCGCGACCGCGGTCACACGAGTGCGCTGACCATGGCCGACATCCTGCCGTTCTTCGCCGTCCCGTTCGGCTTCGCCAGGCTCGACAATTGCGCCGCGCTGAACCAGGAGCTGAGCACGCTGTTCCTGGCGCGCAGCGCGGCGGGCGGCGAGCATGCCAATCCGCGGCCGCTCACGCAGCGCAATCCGCAGGTCTTCGAGAGCAACTTCGGGCTGTTCCGCTCGCAAGAGCGCCCAATCCAGCAGCTCAAGGAGTTCTGCTGGCGGCACCTGATCAAGTGCGTCTGCGACGTGAACGGTTACGACGACGTCATGCGCAGCCGCCTGTTGATCTACTCGGATGCGTGGTTCCACGTCACGCGGCGCGGCGGCTTCTTCGGCCTGCACAACCATCCGAACGCGTCATGGTCGGGCGTGTACTGCGTGGATCCCGGTCAGCGCGGCAGCGGCCTGCTCACGTTCCTCAATCCGCTGCTGGCGTCCAACATGTACCTCGATGCCGCGAACGCCAACATGCGCGGCGCATTCGCGTCCGGCGTGCGGCAGGTGGACCTGGAGCCGGGCCAGCTGGTGCTGTTCCCGTCTTGGGTACTGCACGACGTCAAGCCGTACGAGGGTGACGGCGAGCGCATCACCGTCGCGTTCAACTGCTGGTTCCAGCTGAAAGACGCTTAGTTTTTGCCGGCTAGTTCAGGCTGAAGGCCGGATGGATGACCTGCGCGCCGGGCCGTATGTTCAGGCGCGCCGCGCTGCCGGCCTTGAGCTCGATCACTGCCAGCACCGTGCCGTCGGAGGAAATCGTGTCGAGTGACATCGGCTTGGTGTTCTCGACCACGCGATGCACGCGCCCGTCGGGGTTCACGAACAGCATGTCCAGCGACAGGTGCGTATTCTTCATCCACATGGAGATCGGCTGCGGCTGCGGATAGATGAACAGCATGCCGGCGTCGTCGGCGAGCTGCTCGACGAACATCAGGCCGCGCGCGCGGCGCGCGTCGTTGTCCGCGATCCATACGTCGATCTTGTGCAGCTTGGCGTCGGGAGTCGCAATCTGCAGCGTCGAGCGCGAGAACAGGCGATCGAGTTGCTGCGCATCGCTGCCGGCGCCGGCAACAGCAGGGAGAGAGCAGAGCACCCACACGAATGCAGCTGCAGCGATTGCGAAGGAGTGAAGTCGCTTCATTGCTTGCCCGCCGTCAGTATGTCGTCCGTTTGCGTATCCTCGGCCTCGAAGTCGACGCGCCCCGAGTAATCGAAGCGCGACAGCAGCACCGCGCCGGTGCCGCGCACCGCGCGCGCCGGCTTCGTGCAGAAGCCGCGGGCCGTGACCCGATATGAGCGGGAGCGATGCGGAATGCCGATGATCGCGTCCTGGCTCACGGTATCGAGCGTGCATTTGTCATCGCCTTGCGTGCTGAAGAACTGACCGGCGCCTTCGCGGATCAGCGTAACGTTCACCGGGACGTTGCTTGCCGACCGTCCTTCGCGCAGTTGCGCGATGCCGAACACCAGCACCAGCTTGCCCTGGCCGTCCGGTCGGCTGAATCGCATGCGGATGCCGCCATCGGTCGGACGCACGGCCCCGGTGCATTCGGTGCCCTCGTTGCCCCAATTCAGCTCGGTGCTTAGCGCGCCCGACAGCCGTGCCCGCAGGTAGCCATTGCCGGCCGGCAGGCATTTGGCGGCCGCCGGCGGCGGGGCCGCGGCGGCAGCGGGCGGCGGCGCCTGTGCACGGACTTTGCAAGCGAAGACACTCGAAAGCATGCAGAGGAGTACCAGGCTACGCGGCGTTCGGGCGTGTATGTACATTCAGCTCATTCGGCGCTGGGGCAGGAACCGGGAAGCGGGCACGAGGCGTTTTCCACAATGCCGAAGGCTCGCGCATCAGGCAAGCGCGCCGCGCGATCCGCGACCCCGCGGTCGGCTACCATGGCGGTACGGGTCGATCCGGTTGCACGGGATACGAGAGCTCCTGACATGCAAGAAAGACCAACGCTGGCGCGCGCGCGAGACGGCTCACCGAAGGTGCAGCGGCCCGTCCCGGTGCGGCGCTATGTCAGCCGCATCACGCGCCATACCCTGGCGGTCATCATGGCGGGCGGCCGCGGCGAGCGGCTCAAGCACCTGACCGACCATCGCTGCAAGCCGGCGACGCCGTTCGGCGGCAAGTTCCGCATCATCGACTTCGTGCTGTCGAACTGCGTCAACTCCGGCATCCGCCGCATTTCCGTCATGTCGCAGTACAAGGCGCACTCGCTGATCCAGCACATCCAGCGCGGCTGGGGCTATCTGCGCGGCGAGTTCGACGAGTTCGTCGAGGTGATCCCGGCGCAGCAGCAGATGGGGAATTTCTGGTACCGCGGCACCGCGGACTCGCTCTATCAGAACCTGCAGATCATCCGCCTGCACCACCCGCGGCACGTGCTGGTGCTGGCCGGCGATCACATCTACAAGATGGATTACGGCCCGATGCTCGCCTCGCACGTCGAGAAGCGCGCCGACATCACCGTCGGCGTCGTCGAGGTGCCGCGCGAGCAGGCGACGGCGTTCGGCGTCATGAGCGTCGACACCGACTACCGGATCACGAAGTTCTCCGAGAAGCCGAAGGAGCCGGAGGGCATTCCCGGGCGCGAGCAGTTCGCCCTCGGCTCGATGGGCATCTACGTGTTCAAGGCGAACCTGCTGTACCGGCTGCTGGAGGAGGACGCGAAGCGGCCGGACACGAGCCACGACTTCGGCCGCAACATCATTCCCGAGGCGCTCGGCTCGCTGAAGGTGTTCGCGTATCCGTTCACGGACTCGAACACGCGCGTCCAGCACTACTGGCGCGACGTCGGCACCGTCGACGCCTTTTACGAAGCGAACATGGAGCTGGTGGAGGTCGACCCCGAGCTCAATATCTACGACGAGGCCTGGCCGATCTGGACCTACCAGCGCCAGTATCCGCCGGCGAAGTTCGTGCTCGACGAGGACGGCCGGCGCGGCATGGCGGTGAACTCGATGGTGTCCGGCGGTTGCATCATCTCCGGCGCGCACGTGAATCAAAGCCTGTTGTTCTCCAACGTGCGGATCGACGAGCGCAGCTACATCGAGCGCGCGGTGATCTTTCCCGACGTGCGCGTCGGCGCGGGCAGCGTCATCAAGCGCGCGATCGTCGATACCGGCGCGGCCGTGCCGCCCGGCACGCAAATCGGCGTCAACCGCGAGGACGACGCGCGGCGCTTCTATATCAGCGAGAACGGCGTTGCGCTCGTGACGCGCGACATGGCGGCCCGCCTGCGAAAATAGTTTTGCGCAAACAGAGCCGCTCGGCGACCATTCGCGTCCTGGGATGATGCGAATCGGGAGCTGGGATGAAACGTTCCTTTGCCGGCGTCGCGCTGAGCGTGCTGGTGCTGTGTCTCGCCGCCTGCAGCGCGCTCGGACCCAAGATTGCCGTACCCGAGCTCACCCTGGTGCGCGTCGCGATGACGTCGGCGGACATCTTCAACCAGCAGTTCATGGTACGCATGCACGTGGAGAACCCGAACGACCGCGAGCTGCCGATCCGCGGCATCGACTACAAACTGTTCCTGGAAGGCGACAGCTTCGCGGAAGGCGTCAGCGACAAGCCGTTCGTGGTGCCGGCGAAGGGCGAGACCGAGTTCGACATGATCGTGCGCACGAATTTCGTCAGCGGCCTAGGCCGGCTGATGTCGCGGCTCAACGGCCGCGATCAGGTGCAGTACGTGTTCGAGGGCAAGGTGCTCACGGACATCAGCATGGCGAAGAAGATCCCGTTCCAGGAGAGCGGGACGGTGAGCCTGGGAATCATGAAGTGAGACGCTGATACAGCTTCACGTATTCGCGGCTCTGACGGTCCCACGAGAAATCCTGCGCCATTCCATTGCGCATCATCTGCAGCCAGCCCTCGCGATCCTTGAACAGATCCAGCGCCGCGTGCAGCGCCCAGCGCACCGCGGGCGGATCGTAGTCGTTGAATACGACGCCCGTGCCCTGGCGCGTCGCCGGATTCCACTGCTGCACCGAGTCCGCCAGTCCGCCCGTGCGGCGCACGATCGGCACCGTGCCGTATTTCAGGCTGTACATCTGGTTGAGCCCGCACGGCTCGTAGAGCGACGGCATCAGAAACATGTCGCTCGCGGCTTCGATGAGGTGCGCGAGCTCGTCGTTGTAGCCGCGATGGAATACCACGCGATCCGCAAAGCGCTGCTGCAGGGTCGTGAAGAAGCGCTCGTAGCGCTCCTCGCCGCTGCCGAGCACCACGCAGGATAGATCCCGCGTGGCGATGATCTCCGGCAGCACGTCGAACAGCAGGTCGATACCCTTCTGCGGCGTCAGGCGCGTGACCATGCCGAGCAGCGGCGCGGTCGGATCGACGTTCAGGTTCAGCCAATCCAGGAATGCGGCCTTGGTCTGTCCCTTGCCGGACAGCTGCTGCGACGAATAGTGGTGCTTCAGGTAACGGTCGTTCGTGGGATCCCACTCGGTGTAGTCGACACCGTTGAGGATGCCGACGACTCCGTCCGCGCGTGCACGCAACACGCCGTCCAGGCCGTGCCCGCCGAGCGGCGTCGCGATTTCCATCGCGTACGTCGGGCTGACCGTGGTGACGGCGTCGGCATTGCGCACGCCTTCGCGCAGCCAGTTGAATCCGCCGCCCGCGCGAGTTTCCGGCGCCAGCAGATCCCATACGTTGCCGCCGACGTCGTACGTCGTCGACGCGTCGAACCAGCCTTGGTAGCCGATGTTGTGGATCGACAGCACGGTGCGCGTCGCGCCGAACAACGCGTCCCACGCATACACGGTCTTGATCAGCATCGGCAGCAGTGCCGTATGCCAGTCGTTGCAGTGGACTATGTGCGGTGCGAACTTCAGTCGCTGGCAGGCATCGAGCGCGGCTCGTTGCAGCACCAGGAACCGCAGGTGCTCGTCGGGTCCGATCGTGTAGATCGTCGAACGATCGTAGACAGCCGGGCAGTGCACCAGATACAGCGGTACGGCCGAACCGGGCAGACGCGTCTCGAACAGCGAGTAGCTATACAGATGAGCGCCCAGCCGCAACGCGACGTTCTGCGCGCCGTCGATCGGCAGCATCTCCAGCGCCGCGGTGCCGATGCTCGAATACAGCGGCATGACCACGCGAATGTCGTGACCCTGGTCGTGCAGATGACGCGGCAGCGCGCCGGCGACGTCGGCGAGCCCTCCGGTCTTCGCGAGCGGCGCCACCTCGGAAGCGACGAAGCAAATGCGCATGGAGGGAGAAACTACTTGCTGTCCGTTACGTTCCGCTCGGCGAGCACGCCCTCCTGCTCGTGCATGAAGGTCGCGACGCTCCTTTCCAGGTAGGCGCTCAGGAAGGCCTGCAGCGAGTTGCCGTAGAAGCGGATCAGCGTCTCGAGCAGCGTCGTCGAGAGGATCGGCCGCCCGAACTGCTCCTGGTCGGCGATGACCTGCAGCAGGATCAGCCGCGTAATGTCCGCGTGTGTCTTGTCCTCGATCACCTTCACGCGCACGCCACCGACCACCAGGTTACGAATGTCGTCGAGCGTGATGTGGCGGCTCTGCGAGGCGTCGTACAGCCGCCGGTTCGCGTACTTCTTGATGAGGCGTTCTTCGCTCATGAGTGCAATCCCGAGCGTTTCACGAACCGGGGACTACTCTAGCGACGCTCATTTGGCAGTGCAACAATGGCGCCCGTTCCGATCCGCGATGAACCTCTCGTCCGCAGCTGCTAGCCGCCCGTCCGGACCGGCGCGTCTCTCCCCATTGGGCAGTTGACGGTCTTGCAGCGCGACGCGCACTCTCGCGGACCTTCTCGCCCCATTCCTGTTCGCTTCGGGTATCGCCATGATCTACGACAGCATTCTCGCCACGATCGGCCGCACGCCGGTCGTCCGCATCAATCGGCTCGCCCCCGCCCACGTCGAGATGTACGTGAAGTGCGAGTTCTTCAATCCGCTGTCCTCGGTGAAGGACCGCCTCGCGATCGCGATCATCGAGGACGCCGAGCGGCGCGGCACGCTGGAGCCCGGCCAGACGGTGGTCGAGGCGACTTCCGGCAACACCGGCATCGCGCTCGCGATGGTGTGCGCGGCGAAAGGCTATCCGTTCGTCGCCGTCATGGCGGAGAGCTTCTCGGTCGAGCGCCGCAAGATCATGCGCATGCTCGGCGCCAAGGTGATTCTCACGCCGGCCGCGGAGCGCGGTTCCGGCATGGTGCGCAAGGCCGCGGAGCTGTCGAAAAAGCACGGCTGGTTCCTCGCCCGGCAGTTCGAGAACCAGGCGAATCCCGAATATCACCGCAACACGACCGGGCCGGAGATCCTGCGCGACTTTGCGGGCAAGCGGCTCGATTTCTGGGTGACCGGCTGGGGCACGGGCGGCACGCTGACCGGCGCCGGCGACATCATCCGCAAGGCGCGTCCCGAGACCCGCGTCATCGTGACGGAGCCGGCCGGCGCATCGCTGCTCGCGGGCGCGGAATTCAAGCCGCACAAGATCCAGGGCTGGACGCCGGATTTCGTGCCGGCCGTGCTCGACCGTTCGGTCGCGCACGAGATTCTGCCCGTGACCGACGACGAGGCGATTCAGACCTCGCGCGCCCTGGCCGCGAAGGAAGGCATCTTTTGCGGCATCTCCTCGGGCGGCACCTTCGCCGCGGCCCTGAAGGTCGCGCAGAAGGCGCCGAAGGGCTCGGTAATCCTCGCCATGCTGCCGGACACGGGCGAGCGCTACCTGACCACGGCACTCTTCGAGGGCATCGGCGATGCCTCGGATGCGGAGCCCTGAGCGGGTCCGCAGTAGCGCACAAAGCTAACTCCTTCTCTCTCAACCATTCTTTACAGCCTGGCGACCCCTTGCCGGCTACTGTAGCCGGCGCCTGCATCGTGGATTCCCTCCGGGGACCCCGCAGGCGCGTCGGCGCGCCCGCAGCGAACTTCCGCGGGCCAGCGCAGCTCTGGTCCCCGACCCTCCACGCTATTGGCAACGCGCTAGTGAGATACTTTTCCTTTCGTTTACTCCCCGACCCGCCCGCCGGCGGAAGGCTGACTGAATACGTGACCCGCAACGGCCTGGTGATCGTCGCGCTCCTCGCGCTCGCCGTCGTGGGCGGTGCCTGGTACCTGTTCGCGGACGGCAAGGCGTCGTCGGGGCGCGCTGGCGCTCCGAACGGCAAAGGGGGAGTCGCCGCCGTTGCCGTAGTCACCGCGCACCCTGCAAAGAAGGAGTTCGCCCACGAGGTCGAAGCGCTCGGCACGTTGCGCGCCAACGAGTCGGTCGATATCACCGCGAAGGTGGCTGACCGGGTTGCGGCGATCCACTTCAAGGAGGGTCAGCAGGTCCGCAAGGGCGACGTGCTGATCGAGCTCGACAACACCGAGGCCCGTGCCGATCTCGCCGCGGCCGAAGCTGCCGCCACCGACAGCCGCAGCCAGTACAAGCGCAGCCAGGAGCTGTTTCAGACGAAGGCGCTGTCGGAGGCGCAACTCGATCAGTTGCAGGCGACTCTGCTCGCGAACGAAGCGCGCGTCGCCGCGGCCCGCTCGCGCCTCGCCGAT
>DATEML010000063.1:0-26170 GCA_035275585.1 Steroidobacteraceae bacterium
CCCAAGTACGACGCCCACCGCCTCCGGCTCTCGCCGGGGTCCCCAAGAAATCGTTCCACAGGCTCAACAAAGCCAATAGACTCCACACGATTTCTTGGGGTGGCTATGATGCCGGCCCCATGAAGCTTGCATTCGCGCTCCTCGCTCTCGTCGCCGGCACCGCCGTCGCGCAAGTCCCCACCGAATCCGTCGTGCTCGTCCACGCGGGCCGCCTGCTGGATCGCCCTGGGCAGGCGCCGCGAGGCGCCTCCACAGTGATCGTGCGCAATGGCCGGATCGAAGCAATCCGCGACGGCTTCACCGCGCCGGACAGCTTCCCTGGCGCCGCAGTCATCGATCTGCGCGAGCGCTATGTCCTGCCGGGCCTGATCGACTGTCACGTGCATCTCGAAAGCGACAGCGCCGGCCAGGAAGGCCTGCTGGAATCGCTGACGAACGGCGACGCCTACTTCGCCTACCAGGCGCTGGCCAACGCACGCAAGACGCTCGACGCGGGCTTCACGACGGTGCGCAATCTCGGTGACGACCGCGGCGTTACGCTGGCGCTGCGCGATGCTATTGCCGCTGGCAAGGTGGCCGGGCCACGTATTCTCGACGCCGGCACGGGCATCTCCACCACCGCCGGTCACGGCGATCGCACACTCAGCCTCGCTCCCGACATTGCCGAGCACGTGTCGGAGACGAATTTGTGCGATGGGCCGGAAAGCTGCCGGCACGCCGTCCGCGCGCAGGTGCGTCGCGGCGTCGATCTCATCAAGATCATGACGACCGGCGGCGTCAACAGTCGCATCGGCGCCGGCGTCGGCAAACAGATGTTCGACGACGAGGGGCAGGCGCTGATCGAGACGGCGCACCTGTACGGCAAGAAAGTCGCGGTGCACGCCCACGGCGCCGACGGCATCAATCTCGCGCTGAAGTACGGCGCCGATTCGATCGAGCACGGGACGTTACTCGACGAGGAGAGCATCAAGCTGTTCCTGAAGAGCGGCGCCTACTACGTGCCGACGCTGTCGACGGTGAACGGCTACCTCGAACGGATCGCCGCGGATCCGAACGCGTATCCACCGGAAGTACGCGCCAAGATCGACTGGCGCATCCAGATCACCGGCAAAGCGCTCGAGCTCGCCTACCCGCGCGGCGTGAAGATCGCTTTCGGCACCGACGCCGGCGTGTCGAAGCACGGCCGCAACGCCGACGAGTTCGAGCTGATGGTGAAGCACGGCATGCCGGCAGCGGCGGCGATCAAGGCCGCGACGCTCAACGCGGCCGACCTGCTCGGCATCGCGGCGCAAGTCGGCTCGATCGAGCCCGGCAAGCGCGCCGACCTGATCGCTGTCGCCGGCGATCCGCTGAGCGACGTCACCGTGCTCAAGCACGTCTCCTTCGTGATGAAGGACGGCGTCGTGCAGAAGCGGCTGTGAGAACGCGCATGAAGACACTTGCGCTGGCATTGGCGCTGCTCGCGGGCAGCGCCGTCGCGGACGAGCCGGTCGTGAAGGAAGGCGACTTCGTCCTGAAAGATTTTCGCTTTACTTCCGGCGAGACGCTGCCGGAGCTGCGGCTGCACTACCGGACGATCGGCACCGTGCAACGCGACGAGCACGGCGTGGCGCGCAACGCGGTGCTCATCATGCACGGCACGGGTGGCACGGGCGCACAGTTCCTGCGGCCCGAGTTCTCAGGGGAGCTGTTCCGCGCCGGCGGCGAGCTGGACAGCGCGCGCTTCTTCGTGATCCTTCCCGACGGCATCGGTCACGGCCAGTCGAGCAAGCCGAGCGATGGATTGCGCGGCCGCTTCCCACACTACGGCTACACCGACATGATCACCGCACAGTACCGCCTCGTCACGGAAGGACTCGGCGTGCAGCATCTGCGGCTGGTCATGGGCACGTCGATGGGCGGCATGCAGACGTGGCTGTGGGGCGAGCGTTATCCGGACGCGATGGACGCATTGATGCCGCTCGCGAGCCTGCCGGGGCAGATCTCCGGCCGCAATCGCGCCTGGCGCCGGATTGCGATCGACGCGATCCGTCTCGATCCGCAGTGGCGCGGCGGAGAATATCGCGAGCAGCCGCCCGGGCTGCGCACGGCCGAGCAGATGCTGTTCCTCGTCGGCAGCAACCCGGTCCTGCGTCAGCAACAGATGCCGGATCTTGAGCGCAGCGACGCGGTGTTCGACGCCACAGTCGCGGACTCGCTACGCCACGCGGACGCGAACGACTTGCTGTATCAGCTGGAAGCTTCGCGCGATTACGATCCCGCGCCGGGCCTGGAGAAGATCCGCGCGCCGCTGCTCGCGATCAATTTCGCCGACGACCTGATCAACCCGCCCGAGCTCGGGATCCTCGAGCGCGAGATCAAGCGCGTGCCGCATGGCCGCGCCATCGTGATGCCGGTGACGCCGCTGTCGCGCGGCCACGGCACGCACACCGTCGCCGCCGTTTGGAAGGAGCATCTTGCCGAGCTGCTGCGCATCTCGGCCGCTGACAAACGCCCGAGATAACGCGTCAGATGCGACGCAGGATCTGCTCGCCCATGGCGGCGTTGCGCGCGTTGCCGGCCAGGCCGGTGTCGAGGAGCATGACGCCGAACAGGACAGCCCAGCCGCGGGCGCGAACCCAGAGCGAGGCGTCGCTCGATCCGTAGGCGGGCCTCGCTGCCTCGCGCGCTGCCTCGTCCGGCAGCAGCATCCACAGGCAGGCGAGATCGATCGCGGGATCGGCGCTCGTCATGTCGCCCCAGTCGATCACGCCGGTGATCGTGCCATCGAGCGTCAGCACGTTGCGAGCGTGCAGCGCCAGGGGAAGCCAAAGCCCGGCTGGCCGACGCGGATCGGCACCGGAATCTGCACCGGCAAGCGGTCGCTGAGCGTGATCAGCCAGCGCTGCTCGTTGGCGAGCAGGCGCGCCGCGGCCGCCGAGCGCGGCAGGCGGACGGCGAACGATTCGCCGAGCCGGAACATGAAATTGTCGAAGCCGCGTTCGCTCGCGCGCAGCGGCAGCGTCGCGAGGTTCGGATGCTGTTGCGCCAGCAGGACTTCGACCAGCTCCACGTCGACCTGAATCTCGCCGGGAGGACCGTCCATCGCTGCCGTCAGCACGGGTCGCTCCTCGAGTGCGCTCAAGACGTCGGCGCGTCGAAGTCTGCGGTGCCAATCAGGTTCGGCTGCACGGTCACGTCCTGCGTACCGACGAACGTCAGCGTGTCGTCCGCCGCCGGGTCATCGTCATCGCAGGTGAAGGCGGCTGTGTAGGGGCCCGGCGGCAGGAAGGCGGCGCGATAGGCGTATGCCGTGCTGCCGTTCTCGACAGCGACGCTGGCGACGACCAGCGGATCGGCGTCGGCGCCATCTGCCTCTTCGATGTCGTCCGGCGTCACGCCGCTGCCGGAGAACACGTACACCTTCGGCAGGCATCCCTCCGTGATCAGCGCGTTGTCAACGTGGCCGCCGATCGCGCCGACATTGGCGTCGTCCACGATGCGCAGCGTCGGGCGCATCAGATAGCCCTGAGTGCAGGTTTCCGCCATGCCACGCTGTCCCGGCGGTGCATGGATGGACTTGCGCAGGTCGAAATCGATGGTCAGCGCGACGCTGCCGTCGGCGGGCAGCGAGAAGCCGCGATTGAGCTTCAGACCGGATTCCGCGCCGCTCGGCACGCGCAGCTCGCACTCCTCGCCACCGGTCAGCACGATGTACGAGTCGCGCACGCCGAGCTCATTGTCGACCATGAGACGGATCCATTCGTAGTCCCCGGCGGGCAGGCTGACGCCGTCGAGCAGCAGGGCCGCATGACCGCCCTGGTATTGCAGGAGATCGAGCTGCCGCGGCGAGGGAGTGAGATTCTGCACGACCTCCGACGCCGCGCCGGCGCGCTTGAACGCGACGCCGCTGAACTGCACTACTACGCTGCTGGCGTCGTCCACTGGCGCGTCGGTTACCGCGAGACTGAGGCGCCCGGTTTCGCTGCCCCCGCCGCCGCCGCCGCACGCGCTCAGGACGAGCGCCATCGAAATCGTCACCGCTGGAATCGCAGCTCGCATTTGCAGTCCTCCTGTGTCCTACCAACGGACACACGGAGACGTGCAACGAAGGGTTCCCACGGAACCATTCGACCGATGCGCTCGTGTTGGTTTTTAATGAAGCGCATGGCCTGGCTGAAACGCACGGCATCCCGCGCCGACACGAGCGACGCTGTCGAATTCGAGCGGCTGCTGCGCGAGCACGTTCCGGCGCTGTACCGCGCCGCCTATCGCTGGACCGGCGCCGTCGACCGCGCCGAGGACCTGGTGCAGCAGCTGCTGGTGCGCCTGTATCCGCGGCTCGCCGAGCTGCGCGCGCTCGACCAGCTGCGGCCGTGGGCGCTACGGGTGATGTATCGGATCTTCGTCGACCAGCTGCGGCGCGAGCGCGCCTCGCCGGTGCAGTTCGGGGCGGACCCTGCCGCGAGCGATGATCTGCCCGCCGAGGACGACGCCTGGATCGACCCGGGCCCCGGCCCGCTGGAGCTCACCGACCGGGATGTCACACAGGAACGCCTGTTACGCGCATGGGAGCGGCTGGGCGAGGAGCATCGCATGGTGTTGTCGATGCACGACATCGAGGACTACACGCTTCCGGAGCTCGCCCGGATTATGGATATTCCACTGGGCACCCTGAAGTCGCGCCTGCACCGGGCGCGTGCCAGACTGCGCGAGCTGCTGGCCGCGGAACGAATAGTTACCGCGGACCGTGTATGAGAAGTGAGGACGAAACAGGAATCCGACGTGGCTGACGACGACTTCCAGACCCTGCGACAAGCGCTGCGGCGGATGCCGACGCCTGAGCCACGCACCGGTTTCGTCGAGCGCGCGCTGGCCCGGGCGGCAGCGCAGCAGCGTGAGACGCCGGTGTCACTCCTGACTCGCGTGCGCCACTTCCTGTTGCGGTGGGAGACCTGGGCCGGCGCCGCGCTCGGCGCCGCAGCTGCCGCTGCAGTCACGTTCATCCTGGTGCGACCCGTCGACTCCACGGTGAGCCGGCAGCCGCAACTTGCCCTGATCCTGCACGAAACTCGCAACGTCGACGTGCTGATCGATTCCGAACGCGAGCTCAAAGGCGCGACGATCCGCGTTGCCGCCACCGGCAGCATCGCGCTCGACGGCTTCGACGACGAGCGGCGCGTCGATTGGCAGGCCGACCTCGAGCGCGGCAGCAACCTGCTGTCCTTGCCGGTCGTGGCGCGCACTGAAGGCAAGGGCCGGCTGGTCGCCGTCATCGAGCACCACGGCCGCACGCAGCGCGTCGCCATCGATCTCACCGTGATCGACCCGAAGGTGTCGCGATCATGACCAGCATCACAGCCACCGGCTTGTCAGAGCGGCGCCGGACAGTGATCATGCGTGCGGGCGTCGTCTTCGCGGCGTGCCTGTTGCTGAGCCTGTTCGCCGACAGCGCTGCGGCCCAGCAGCAGGAGAAGCGCAACGACCTCGACGTGACGATGCAGATCATCGTGGACCCGGATGCCAAGCTGCCCGACGAAGTCGTTCGCCGAATCCCGCTGCCTGCGCGCAAGTCCGCAGAACCTTCGCCCGCCGCTGCCGGCGGTCAGTCCGACAAGTCCGACGCGGGACCCGAAAAGGATCGTGACAACGCAGCCAGCGAGCACGGCAAGGAAACCTCCGAAGCTGCTCAGGAGCGGGCTCGCGAGGCCCAGGAGCAACGCGAAGCCGCCCGCCGCGCGGCGGCCGAAGAGAAGAAGAAGCGCGAGCGCGGGCCACCCGATCGCCCTGATCCGCCGAAACCTCCGCCGCGCAACTGATCGTCTCCTGCACGCCGCGATCGCGGTCGTGCTTTTCGCGTATCTACTCCCGCTTTCCGTCCACGCCGCCAGCGCCGAAGCCTCCCGGCAATTCGAGGCCGGCAAGCAGGCCTTCGCCGCGCAGGACTACGCCGCGGCGCTCGATGCCTTCGAAGCGGCGGCGGCGGCAGGCATGAGCGGCCCGGCCGTGCAGTTCAACATCGGCGTGTGCGCCTATCGAGTAGGCAATTGGTCGCGCGCCGAGTCCGCGTTTCGCGAGACCGCCCGCACGCCGGCGATGGCGGCGCTCGCGCACTACAACCTCGGCCTCGTTGCACTTGCCGACCGCAAGAACGACGAAGCCGCGCGCTGGTTTGCACTTGCAGAGCGCGAAGCTGGCGACGAGGGGTTGCAAGCGCTGGCGACGCAACAGCTCGCGCGGTTGCCGCAGCCGGCCGAGCGCGACTGGCTGGCCTACGGCCTGGTTGCCGCCGGCTACGACGACAATGTCGCGCTGATCTCCGGCGGCGACGTGCTGGGTGTGAGCGGCACTGACGACACCTTTGCTGAGCTGCAGCTCGCCGCCTCCGCGCCGCTCACTGGTCCATGGCGCTTCGACGGCGGCCTCATGCTGCTCGACTATCAGGAGCTGAACAGTTTCGATCAGCTCAACATCAGCGGCGGTGCGCGCTACCGCATGCGGCTCGCGGACTGGAACGGCGAAGCAGGCCTGCAGCTCGAGTACTCGACGCTCGACAGCGAAGGTTTCGAAAACGAGCAAATGCTCATCCTGCAGGCGACGCGCCCGCTGATCGAGGAATGGCGGCTGCGCCTGCGCTACCGTTTCAGCAACGTCGACGGACTGGGCGCCTTCGACGGTCTCGACGGCACGCGCCACGACCTCAGCGCCCGCGGCACGTGGTCGCGCGGAAGCTGGAACGTGACGGTGGAGTATCGATTCGACACGACCGACTACCAGGAAGAATCGCTGTCGTACGACCGGCAGCAGGTGTCGGTCGACGCGGAATACCAGCTCGACGCCAATTGGACCTTCCAGGGAGGCCTCTCGCACGATCGCACCAGCTACGACGTGGCGGAGAACGGCAAGGAACAGCGGACCGAGGTCGTGCTTGCAGTCAGTCGAAATCTCGGCACGCAGTGGCGCGCCGTCGTGCGCTATGCGTACGCGGACAACCAGGCTGACGTGCCGGAGTTCGACTACGGCCGCAACCGCATCTCGGCCGGCGTCGAGGCCAACTGGTGAGCGCGCGGCGAATCTGAGGCGCGAATTTGACGCCTTGGGGGCGGCGGTGCTTCCATGCGCCGCACGGAGTCGCCCATGCAATACCGTGCTCTTCTTCTAGCCACCGCGCTGGCCGGTTCGGCACAGGCCTATACGCCGCCGCGAACTGCGGACGGACAGCCGGATCTGCAGGGCGTGTGGGCGAACAACACGGCGACGCCGCTCGAACGGCCGGCAATGCTCCAGGGCCGCGCATTCCTCACCCAACAGGAAGTCGCCGCGCTCAAGCAGCGCTACGAGCAGATCTTCGCCGGCGACGGCGACGCCGCATTCGGCGACGCGATCTTCGAAGCGGTGCTGCTGGACGTGCAGAAATACAAACCGACGACGTTCGACGTGCCCACCGGCAACTACAACGCGTTCTGGCTGGTCGAGCGCGACTTCGACAATCGCACTTCGCTGATCACCGATCCGCCGGATGGCCGCATGCCGCCGGTCCTGCCGCAAGCCGCGGGCCGGACGATGAAGGCATATCCGACGCAATCGGCGGAAGGCCCGGAAGCGCGCGGCCTCAGCGAGCGCTGCATTACATTCGGCGTGCCCGACGTGCTCGCCGGCTACAACAGCTACTACCAGATCGTGCAGAGTCCCGGCGCCGTCGTGCTCTACTCGGAAAAGATCCACGACGCGCGGATCGTGCTGCTCGACGGCCGCCCGCACGCGCCGCCGGCGGTCAGCTCGTGGCTCGGCGATTCGCGTGGCCGCTGGGACGGCGACACGCTCGTCGTCGAGACCTCGAACTTGCGCAGCAGCTTCCTGATCGCCTCGGACGCACTGCGCCTGACGGAGCGCTTCACGCGCGTGGGCCCGAGCACGCTGCACTATGAGATCACGGTCGAGGATCCGCAGACCTGGACCCGGCCGTGGACGCTGATGATCCCGTTGAAGCGCAGCGACCAGCACATCTACGAATACGCCTGCCACGAAGGCAATGTCGGTCTTTCCGGTATCCTGTCGGGCGCACGCGCCGAAGAGCGCGCTGCCAGCGATCACTGACCTGTCTGTAGGTCGGGCTTTAGCCCGACTCCTCTGGAGCTCACTTGGAACAACTACTGAAAGACGTGGCGTCGCGCGCAACGCGCTATCTCGAACAGGTCACGCAGCGGCGCGTGTTCCCCGCTCCTGCGGCGCTGAAGGATCTCGAAGGCTTTTCGATACCGTTGCAGGACGAGCCGCTCGCTCCCGCGAGCGTGCTCGCAGAGCTCGACACGCTCGGCTCGCCTGCGACCGTGGCGAGCACCGGCGGCCGCTATTTCGGCTTCGTCACCGGCGGCGCATTGCCCGCTGCACTCGCCGCGAACATGCTCGCCGGCGCGTGGGACCAGAGCGCCGGGCTGGAGCTCGGCTCGCCAATCAACGCTCGCCTCGAGCGGGTCTGTCGCGACTGGCTGGTCGAGGTGCTCGGCCTGCCTGCGCAGACGGAAGTCGGTTTCGTCACCGGCGCGACGATGGCGAACTTCACGGGGCTGGCGGCCGCGCGGCACGCGGTGCTGCGCGCACACGGCTGGGACGTCGAAGCGCAGGGACTGTTTGGCGCGCCGCCGATCACGATCGTCGTCGGCCAGGAAGTGCACGTCAGCCTGTTGAAGGGCCTCAGCATGCTTGGCCTCGGCCGCGAGCGCGTCGTGCGTGTGCCGGCCGACGGTCAGGGCAGGATGATCGCTGCGCAACTGCCGTCGGTCGAAGGTCCGACGATCGTGTGCCTGCAGGCAGGGAACGTGAACACCGGCGCGTTCGATCCGATCGGCGAAGTCGCTGCCCGGCTGCGCGGGACCGGCGCCTGGATCCACGTCGACGGCGCGTTCGGCCTGTGGGCCGCGGCGGCGCCGGCGAAGCGCGCGCTGGCGGCAGGTATCGATCTCGCGGATTCGATCGCGACCGACGCGCACAAGTGGCTCAACGTTCCGTATGACAGCGGCATCGTGTTCGTGCGCGACCCGCGCGCGCTCAATGCAGCGATGTCTGCCAGCGCCGCCTACCTCATCGAGGGCGAGACGCGCGATCCGCACCTGTTCGTCCCGGAGATGTCGCGTCGCGCGCGCGCCGTCGAGGTCTGGGCCGCGCTGCGCTCGCTCGGACGGCGCGGGCTCGCGGACATGATCGAGCGCAACTGCAGCCACGCCGAGCGGTTCGCGAGCGAGCTGCGCAAGGCGGGCTACCAGGTCCTCAACGACGTCGTGCTGAACCAGGTGCTGGTCGCGTTCGGCACGCCGGACCGCACGCGGCGCGTGATCGCCGCGATTCAGCAGGACGGCACGTGCTGGTGCGGCGGCACTTCGTGGCAGGGAAACATTGCGATGCGCATCAGCGTTTCGTCGTGGGCGACGAGCGACGCAGACATCGCGCAGAGCATCGAGGCGATTCTGCGGTGTGCTCGTGAAGTGCAGCGCGCTGAAAGGTAGTGGGCATGATCGTAGAGACATTCAGCATCGACCGGCGCTTTCGCGGTCCGGCACAGTCGGGCAACGGCGGCTACGTGTGCGGGCGAATCGCCCGGCACGTGCCCGGCACCGCCACCGTGCGGCTGGCGATTCCGCCGCCGCTCGATACGCCGCTGCAGGTCGATGTGACCGACGGTGTGGCCCGGCTCTTGTCAGGAACGATGCTCGTCGGCGAGGGTCGCGCCGCACAGCTGGACATCACCGCTCCCGCGCCGGTGTCGTTCGACGCAGCAAGCGAAAGCTCGCAGCACTATCACGGCTTCGAGCAGCACACCTTTCCGAACTGCTTCGTCTGCGGCCCGCAGCGACAGCCCGGCGACGGCTTGCGCATCTTCGCGGGCGCAGTAGCAGGTCGCGAGGTCGTTGCCGCGCCCTGGGTCGTGCACGAATCGCTCGGTACGCCGACCGCGAACGAGTTCTTGTGGGCAGCGCTCGACTGCCCGAGCGGCTTTGCGCTCTGGTCACCACGCGAAGGCACCACGGTCGTCCTCGGCCAGCTGACCGGCTCGATTCGCGGTCAGGTGATGCCTGGCGACAAGTGCGTCGCACTGGGCTGGCCGTTGCACATCGAGGGACGCAAGCGCTTTGCCGGCTCCGCGGTGTATTCCGCCGCGGGCGAGTTGCTTGCGCTGGCGCGCGCAACCTGGATCGAAGTGCCGGCCAGCGCGTTCCCGGAGGACGTCACACCTTCTGGAGCTTCCACTTCCCGCGCTTGAAGAGCAGCCAGCCCCACAGCGCCAGCACCGAGAACGAGATCGGCACCGCGATGAATACGCCCATCGCGCCGAGGCCGACAATGTCCGCGAGGATCCAGGCGAGCGGCACTTGCCCGAGCCAGAAGCAGAAGAAATTCAGGCGCGTCGGGGTCCACGTGTCGCCCGCGCCGTTGAACGCTGCCTCCATGCACATGCCGGCGGCGTACAGCGGAAACGCCAGGCTCACGATCCACAGGGCACGCGCGCCGTAGGTGAGCGTTTCCGGGTCGCTCGTGAACAACCGCACCAGCGGGTACGCGAAAATCACGAACGCAGCGCCGACGATTCCCAGCAGGATCACGTTGAAGCGCGTGGCTATGCGGATCGCGGCCTCGGCGCGGTCAGGCTGCTGCGCGCCGAGATTCTGACCCACGAGCGTGGCGCCCGCGTTCGCGAGGCCCCAGGCCGGCATCAGCACGAATACCACGATGCGGATCGCGATCGTGTAACCGGCGAGCGCCGCGCTGCCGAACATCGACAGGATCTTGAACAGCCCGACCCAGCTGGTCGTGCTGATCACCAGCTGCAGGATGCCGTTACCGGAGGTGGTGATGATGCCCTTCAGCACGTCGAATGCCGGCCGGAAGTGAGGCAGCCGCACGCGCACCCGGCTGTTGTGACCGGCAAGGTGCCAGAGCTGATACAGCACGCCGACGCCGCGGCCGATATTGGTGGCGACTGCCGCACCGGTCACGCCCATTTCCGGAAACGGTCCCCAGCCGAATATGAAGCACGGGCCGAGCATGATGTTGAGCGCATTCGCGAGCCACAGCGTGCGCATCGCGAGCACGGCATCGCCGGCGCCGCGGAAGATCGCGTTGATCAGGAAGATCATGAACACCGTGACGTTGCCGCCGAGCATGATGCGCGCAAAGTCGGACCCGAGCTCGACGATCGCCGGACTCGCGCCCATCAAACGCAGGATGTCCGGAGCGAACCAGCCGAACAGCAAGCCGAGGCCCGCAGATACCGTCACACCGAGCATCACGATCTGCGCCGCGGAGCGCGCGGCGCGCTCCGGATCCTTCTCGCCGATGCGACGCGCGACGATCGCGGTGGCCGCGAACGAGATGCCGATCGCCACGGCGTAGATCAGGCTCATCACCGATTCCGTCAGCCCGATCACCGCCACGGCGTCGCGCCCGAGCCGCGAGACCCAGAAAACGTCGACGACGGCGAACAGCGACTCCATCAGCATTTCCAGCACCATCGGCACGGCCAACAGCAGGATCGCGCGGTTGAGCCTTTCCTTCGTGTAGTCGTGCTGCTCGCCTTTCAGCGCGTGCGCGACGTCGCTCCAGAACGACGTGCTGGCAGGCGGACGATCGGCGGACTCTGACCCTGGGGCCGACACTGGGGAGGACATGGGGAGTGGCTGCCGCGGGCAGCGCTGAGACGAAAGTCGCGCATTCTATGCTAGCGTTCCTCGGATATTCCAGCGCGGAGCAAACGATGCGAACGGCACTCTTCGTGGCGATCATCGCGTTCGCCGGCGGCACGCACGCCGGCTCGCTGAGCGAGGACGTCGCGCGCCAGGCACAGCACAATTGGCCGGAGTTCCTCGACCTGCTCGCGATCCCGAACGTCGCCGATCAGCCGGCAGACATTCAGCGCAATGCGACCTTCCTCGAGCAGGCGTTTGCGAAGCGCGGCTTCAAGGTGCGCCGGCTGGAGAATCCCGCGAACCGGCCGGCGGTGATTGCAGAACTGGCGGCGGCCGGGCCGCAGGCCAGAACGGTGCTGCTCTACGCGCATTTCGACGGTCAGCCCGTGATCCCGGAGAACTGGTCGCAGCCGGATCCGTTTCGTCCGGTGGTCAAGAAGCGCGATGCGCAGGGCAAGTGGCAGGAGGTCGGGCGCCAGCAACTGCACGCGACCCCGCTCGATCCGGAGTTGCGCGTGTTCGCGCGCTCGGCCTCGGACGACAAGGCGCCAATCATGATGATCCTCACGGCCGTCGATCTGCTCCGCGCGCAGCAGAAGTCGCCGGCGATCAACATCAAGGTGCTGCTCGACCCCGAGGAGGAAATGAGCTCGCCGAGCCTCGCCGGCATGATCGAGCGCGACAGTGCGGCCTTCGCCGCGGACGCGCTCGTGATTCTCGACGGGCCGCAGCACGATTCCGGCCGCTCGACGATCGTCTTTGGTAATCGCGGCATCACGCAAGCGACGCTCACGGTGTTCGGTCCGCGCGCACCATTGCACAGCGGCCACTTCGGCAACTACGCGCCGAATCCAGCGATGCGGCTGGCGCGACTGCTCGCGTCGATGAAGGACGACAACGGGCGCGTATTGGTGAAGGGCTACTACGACGGCATCTCGCTTTCGTCCGCGGAGCGGGCGAGCCTCGCGGCCGTCGGCGACGACGAAGCGGCGCTGCGCAAGAGGATCGGCATCGCACGCGCGGAGAAAGTCGGCGAGAACTACCAGGAGGCGCTCCAGTATCCGTCGTTGAACGTGCGCGGCATGGCCGCGGCCGGCGTCGGCGCGAAGGCCGCGAACATCGTGCCGAGCGAGGCCGTCGCCGAAATCGACATCCGCACGACACCGACTACCGACGGACACAAACTGTTCGAGCTGATCAAGCGCCACGTCGAGCAGCAGGGCTATCACCTGGTCGAGCAGGCGCCGACCGATCAAGAGCGCGCCGCCTACGACAAGCTCGCGAGCTTCCGCCTCGGCGCGGTGCAAAGTGCGTCGCGCACGCCGATGGACGCGGCAGTCGGGCAGTGGGCACTCGCCGCGCTCAAGTCGCCGACCGCACCGAACCCGGCGGCGGAGCCTGTGCGCATTCGCATGATGGGCAGCACAGTGCCGACCGACGTGCTGGTCGACGCGCTGCATCTGCCGTTCGTGCTGATCCCGACAGTGAACGGCGACAACAACCAGCACGCACAGGACGAGAACCTGCGCGTCGGCCATTTCCTCAGCGGCACCGAGATCGTCTACAGTCTGCTGACTACGCCATGAAACCCGTGGACGACATCCAGCGGTTTCGCGCCAACCTCATCGACGAGCTCAACGGCGCGGCGCTCTACAACGCGCTCGCCGCCGCCGAGCCCGACGCCAACCGGCGCGACATCTTCCTGCAGCTCGCCGAAGCAGAAACGCGGCACGCGCGTTTCTGGCGCGACAAGCTGACCGCCGCCGGCGTGACCGACGTTCCGTTCTCACCGACGCTGCGTACCCGCGTTCTGAGCGCGCTCGCGCGTCGCTTCGGTCCACGGTTCGTGCTGCCGACGGTTGCCGCTGCGGAATTCAACGATCGGGGCAAGTATCTCAGCCAGCCCGACGCACTCACGATCTCGGCGGAGGAGCGCGGCCACGCAGCCGTCGTCGAGGCAATCGCCGGTCCGACACGCCGGTCCAGCACACTCGGCGAGGAGATCGGCCGGGCGGAGCCCTGGCATCGCAGCGCCTCGGGCAACAACCTGCGCGCCGCAGTGCTCGGCGCGAACGACGGGCTGGTGTCGAACTTCTGCCTGGTAATGGGCGTCGCCGGCGCGGGCACGCCGACGCGCACGATCCTGCTCACCGGTGTCGCTGGACTCGTGGCCGGCGCGTGCTCGATGGCGCTCGGCGAGTGGCTCTCCGTCGCCAATGCGCGCGAGCTGGCGACGATGCAGCTGGCGAAGGAGCGGGAGGAGATCGAGCAGACACCGGAAGCGGAACAACACGAGCTCGCGCTGATCCTGCAAGCGAAGGGCGTGTCGAAGGCGGAAGCGCAACGTGCGGCCGCGCAGATCATGCAGGACAAGGACATCGCGCTCGACACGCTCGCACGCGAAGAGCTCGGCATCGATCCCACGGAGCTCGGCGGCAATCCGTGGACGGCGGCCGGCACTTCGTTCGCGCTGTTTGCAGCCGGAGCCGTGTTCCCGATCCTGCCCTACGCGTGGAGCGGCGGTACGACCGCGCTCGTCCTGAGCGCGGCGTTGTGCGCGGTGGTGCTGGCGGGCATCGGCTTGCTCACTTCGCTGTTCAACGGACGCAGCCCGGGATATTCAGCATTGCGGCAGGTCGTGTTCGGCTGCACGGCTGCGGCCGTGACGTTCGGCGTCGGCCGGCTGCTCGGAGTGTCGCTGTCGTGAAGAGTCAGGCTGAAGCCTGACCCAGACGAATAGCCCTACGGTGGCGGATGGCCTTGACCCACTCGCCGAGCCTGTAGAGATACGTGTACAGCACCGGCACGATCAGCAGCGTCAGCACGGTCGACGTGATCACGCCGCCGATCACTGCGCGGCCCATCGGCGCGAGCATTTCGCCGCCCTGCCCTACGCCGATCGCCATCGGCAGCATGCCGAAGATCATCGCCATCGTAGTCATCAGGATCGGGCGGAGCCGGACCTGCCCGGCCTCGCGGATCGCTTCGTGCAGCGTGCGGCCCGAGCGCAGCGCCTGGTTGGTGAAGTCGACGAGCAGGATCGCGTTCTTCGTCACCAGGCCCATCAGCATGATGAAGCCGATGATCGAGAAGATGTTGAGCGTGGTGCCGGTAAAGAGCAGCGCGAGCAAAACGCCGATCAGCGACAGCGGCAATGACACCATGATTGCGATCGGCTGCATGAAGCTGCCGAACTGCGACGCGAGCACCAGGTAGATGAAAATCACCGCGAGGCCGAGCGCAGCGAGCGCGGCGCTGAACGTCTCGTTCATCTCCTGCTGGCCGCCGCTGAGGTCGAAGCGATAGCCGGGCGGCAGCTTCATCGCCTTGACGACGTTCTCCGCGTCGGAGCCGACGTCGCCTGACGGGCGTCCCGTCGCGTTCGCGTAGATCGAGATGCGACGCTGCAGGTTGAGACGCTTGATCTGCTGCGGACTGCCGGTGTCGACGAACTCCGCGACCTGGCGCAGCGGCACGAGCATCGGCGAGCCGTTGGCGTCGAGGCGCGTGCTGGCGACGTACAGGTCACCGAGGTCGGCTGCGATCTCGCGACGATGCTTCGGCAGCTGCACGATCACGTCGTAGTCCTGTCCGTCCGGGCCGAGCCAGGTGCTGATGTCATCGCCGGCGATCAGCGGCCGCAGCGCATTGCCGATCGCAGCGGTCGTGAGGCCGAGGTCGCTCGCGAGCTCGTTGTTGATGCGCACCGCGAGCGTCGGGTTCGCGCCCTTCTCGCTGCTCTCGAGGTCGGCAATGCCGGGAATCTTCTGCAGCTTCGCCATCAGCTGCTGCGACAGCTCGGTGAGCTTGGCGCTGTCGGGGCCGAGCAGCGAAATCGCTACCGGGCGGTTGTTCTGATTGATCGAGACCGTGAGCCCGGCCATGCGCGTGAGACGCTCGCGGATCATGTTCTCGAACTCGGACTGCGGCGGACGCTTGCTGGTCTTGAGGTCCGCGAGCACGACGGTCAGGCGCGCGTAGTTCTTGCCTTCGTCCGTACCGACGGTCGTCACGATCGCCTCGACGCCCTTGATCTCGCGGATCGCCGCCTCGGCGTCGCGGATCTTGGCGTCGGTGTATTCCAGGCTCGAGCCGATCGGCGTGTTCAACCGCATCGACACCATGCCTTCGTCCTGCTGCGGCACGAACTCGGTGCCGATCAGCGGCACGATCATGAAGCTGCCGATGAACGTCAGTCCGGCGATGCCCAGCAGCAGGGTGCGCGGGCTGAAGAAGCGCGCATAGCGCCGCCCGCTCAGCGTCCAGTTCAGCAGCCGGTCGTACACGACGTGCGCACCCTCGACGACGCGCTCCACTCGCTCCATGACGCGGCCGAGCCACGGCAGGCGACGGAAGCGGCCTTCGGATGGATCCGGCCAGATCGACGACAGCATCGGATCGAGCGTGAAGCTGACGAACAGCGACACCAGTACCGCGACCGCCACGGTGATGCCGAACTGCAGGAAGAAGCGGCCGATGACGCCGCTCATGAACGCGACCGGGATGAACACCGCCAGAATCGCAAACGTCGTCGCCATCACGGCGACGCCGATCTCCTGCGTGCCCTGCAACGCCGCGTCGCGGTGGCTCTTGCCCATGTTCGAGTGACGCACGATGTTCTCGCGCACCACGATCGCGTCGTCGATCAGCAGGCCGATGCACAACGACAGCGCCATGAGCGTCATGAAGTTCAGCGAGAAGCCGAAGAAGTGCAGCGCGGTGAACGTGGCGATCGCGGAGATCGGCAGCGTCAGGCCGGTGATCACGGTCGAGCGCCACGAGTGCAGGAACAGGAATACGATCAGGATCGTGAGCAGCGCGCCCTCGAAGATCGTCTCCTTGACGCGGTCGAGCGAGCCTTCGATCCACTTCGCGTCCGACCACAGCGTGCGGATCTTGACGTCCTCGGGCAGGCGGCCCTGCAGCTCGGCAATCGCTTCCTCGACGCCGGCGCCGACCTTGACCAGATTCGCCTGCTGCGCGCGATAGACGGAGAGCGACACCGAGCGCATGCCGTCGACGCGCGCGATGGATTGCTCTTCCTGCTCGCCGTCGACGATGTCGGCGACCTGGCCCAGGTAGACGGGAGCGCCGCCCTGGTTGGCCACGATGATGCGCTCGAAGCCGCGCGGCTCCTTGATGCGGCCCTCGACGCGCACCAGCTGCTCGGTGGCGGCGCGCGAGATGGCGCCGGCCGGCAAGTCCTGGTTCTCGGCGCGAATCGCCGCGATCACCTGGTCGACGCCGACGCGCAGGCTCTGCAGCTGCTCCGGCCGCAGATACACCTGCACCTGACGCTGCACCGAGCCGCCGACCTCGATGTGACCGACGCCGCCGACGTTCTGCAGCCGCTTGACGATCTGCTGCTCCACCAGCGTGGAGACTTCGCGCAGGCTCCGCGTGCTCGAATACACGACCAGCTCGACCGCCGCGCCCTGCTGGCTTTCGCTGCTGGCGCGCTCGATCTGCGGCTCGCGCACTTCGCGCGGCAGCGTCGGGCGGATCTGCGCGACCTTGTCGCGGATCTCCTGCGTCGCCGCGATTACGTCGGTTTCGAGACGGAACTCGATCTGGAACAGGGCGCGGCCTTCACGCGCCGTGGCGTAGATGTTGCGCACGCCGTCGATCGAGTTGATGACGTTCTCGAGCGGCTTGATGACCTCGTCCTCGATCGCCTCGGGCGAGGCGCCCGGGTACTCCACCGTGATGTACGCCTCCGGCATGCTGATCTCGGGCATTTCCTCGACCGGCAGCAGGCGATACGAAAACAGGCCGAGCACGACCAGCGCGAGCACGACCATGGTCGCGAAGACGGGCTGGTTGATACTGGTCTTGGTGATCCACATAAAACTGGAAGCGGTTAGCGGTTGGCGGATAGCGAAGAGGCGGAGGCGGCGGGCTCGTTACGCACGACCACCTTCTGGCCGACCTGTTCCGCGGTGATCTCGGTGACGATGACGCGATCGCCCGCGGCGAGACCGTCGCGCACTTCGACGAAACTGCCGCCCGGCGCCGCCGGCCCGGTCTTGATCGAGGTGCGCGCGATCCTGTCATCGCGCAGCGTGTAGACGAACGCGGCGCCGGCTTCCTCGTGCACGGCTCGCTGCGGCACCGCCAAGACGGGCGCCGTGTTGTCGAGCGTCAGCGCGCCCTGCGCGAACATGCCGCCCTTCAGCGCCTGGTTGGGATTCGGCACGGCGATGTAGATCGTGATGGCGCGCGAGCCGTCGGCAGTGATCGGGTTGATCCGCTGCACTGCGCCGTCGAACTCGCGGGCGCCGAAGCCGCCGACCTTGAAACGCGCGCGCTGACCGATGCTCACCGCCGGAATGTCGGCGGCCGGCAGCGCAGCTTCGAGCACCATCTGACGCAGGTCGACGAGCGTGACGATGGTCGAGTCCGGCGAGACTTTCTCGCCCGGCTGCACGTGACGTTTGGCAATCGTGCCGGCGAACGGCGCGCGGATGACGGCGTCCTCGAGACTGATCTTCGCGAGGCGCGCATCCGCCTCGGCGAGCTTCACGTTGGCCACCATGCCTGCGTAGGCGCTCTCGGTGGCCTCGTAGGTGTTCTGCGAGATGTAGTGGCTCTCGAGCAGAGTCCGGTTCTTGTCGCGATTCAGCGTGGCGAGCTGCAGGTCGGCCCGCGCGCGATCGACCGCTGCGACCTGACGATCGTATTGCGCCTGCAGGTTGCGGGTATCGATACGCGCGAGCACTTCGCCTTCGCGCACTTCCTGCCCTTCGCGCAGCGGTACGAGCTCGACCTCGCCGCCGACCTTCGACTTCAGCGTCGCCTGCACGATCGGCGACATCGATCCGGACAACGGCAACGAGCGCGCGAGGGTCTGCATGGCAACTGTCGCAACGTCCACGGCGGCCAGCTCGAGCGGCTTGGTCTCTGCCACGGCGGCGGCGGGAGTAGCTGCCGGCTCGCGCATTGCGACCCAGGCGATGACTCCGATGATCACGGCCAGCAACCCCGCGATCAGCGCCTTCATCCGCCAGCTTCGAGCCGGCTCCGCACTCGGACCGACGTCGGTCCCGGCATCGGACGCACGCGGAAAGGGCGTGACGCTCGCCAGCGTCGGCGCGCCCTCCTCGATAGCGTCGGAACGAATGAAGTGCTTGTTTGCCGTTGTCATTGCCTGTCCCCGCGAGTGCCGGCCTGGGTCCGATTCGACCGCCCGTCCAGAACACCGGTGCCGTCCGTAAGTTGCAGCTGCAGCCACCGCAGCCGGCGGCTCATGCGGGGGTTGGACGCGGCGGCGGCCGCAAAAGGTTGCAGCGGAACGGTCTGCGTGACGGTGCAGGCGTGCAAACAGGGAAAAGCTCACACTCAGCGTCACGAAGATCGTTTATCCTCCTGCCACCACGACTTAAAAGACGAACCCGCGGCGATGGCGACGCACTGCTGGCGACGACGACTTCTGCCCCTCCTGCTGTCCGGTCCGCTCCTTGCCGGCCCCGCCTGGTCCGGGAATTCCACTGAACCGACGGTCGTCCCGGCCGCCCCGGCAAACCTGGCCCACACGGCCTCCGCTCACGCCACGGCGCTGCACCTCGGCAAGCTGAACGTGCGCTCCAGCTCGGTCATCATCCTGGACGGCGCGGATTCGTCGGTGCTGTATTCCAAGGACGCGCAGCGCGTGGTGCCGATAGCCTCGATCACCAAGCTCATGACCGCGCTGGTCGTCCTGGACGCCGCGCAGCCGCTCGACGAGCTGATCGAGCTGACCCCCGCCGACCGACGGCTGGAGCGCACCTCGGCGTCGCGCCTGGCGATCGGCAGCAAACTCAGCCGAGGCGATCTCCTGCATCTGGCCCTGATGTCTTCGGAGAATCGTGCGGCGCACGCTGTGGCGCGGGCCTACCCGGGCGGCCTGCCGGCCTGCGTGAAGGCAATGAATGCCAAGGCGCGCGCACTCGGCATGAAGAGCGCGCATTTCAGCGATCCGACCGGCCTGTCGAGCGGCAACGTCTCCAGCGCCGCCGACCTCGCCAAGCTCGTGTCCGCGGCGGCCGCCGATGCGACGATCCGGACTTTCTCAACGAACGCGAGCCACACGGTCGCCGTCGGCAGGCAGTTGCTCGAGTTCCGCAACACCAACTCGCTCGTGGCCAAGGCCGACTGGGACATCATGGTGCAGAAGACCGGCTACACCAGTGACGCCGGCCAATGCCTGGTCATGAAGACCGTGATCCATGAGCGTCCGGTGCTGATCGTGCTGCTGAATTCCTTCGGCAAGTACACGCGCGTCGCGGACGCGCGCCGCATCCGCAAGTGGATGGAAGCCGGCCTGGAGCCGGGCCAGCTGGCACAAGCCGCCCGCTGACCCGGCCGCCGGTTGCTACGGACTCGGCGTCGCGGTCACCGCCGCGGCGGCATCCACGAAGCCCTCGCCGGAATCGAAGTCAAAGCCCGCCGGGAGCGCCGAGAACGCCGAATTGCCCGGCCCCGGTACCACCAGGACCTCGCGCTTCGTAATGTCCTCCGCAGTGGCCCGCAGAATGCCGTAGATCTGCCCCGCACCCAACCCGCCGTTCTTTTGCAGCATTAGTGCCGCCACACCCGCGACGTGCGGCGCCGACGCTGACGTGCCGAAGAAGTTCGGCAATTCGTCTGCGGGGTTGTCCAGGCACGGCGTGATGAATGTGCTGGTCGGACTGTTGCAGCCGTCACCGTCATCGTCATCGAACGACGAATCGGCGAGGAAGAACGTCGTGTTGCCGCCATCCGGTCCGGTCACGCGCGGATTCGGCCGCACCTGAGGAGTTGCCAGCGGCGTGCCGTACTTGTCGAGATAGGTCGGGATGCCGCCCGCAGACGAAAAGTCGTTCAGGCACGCCGGCAGACACGCGCCGGGTGTGTCCTGCACCAGGTTCGAGAAGTAGCTGTTGAATTCCTCGGTCAGATACCACGAGCTCGCGCCGATGGACGCGACGTTCGCTGCATTGGCATGACCGTAAGCCGTGCCGCTTTGGGTGTCGTGCTCCACCACGTCCATCGTTCCCTGGTTCTCGAACCACACGTACTTGACGTGCTTGGGCGCCTCGCCGCCGACGCGCGCGATGCGGATGAAGAAGTCATTGGTCTTCGACTTCGGTCCGCCGACGAACAGCAGAGTCAGATCCACCGCGTCGCCGCCGATGTTGCGCGTTCCGGGCAGCTGGCAGGTGATGCCCGTCGACGTGCCGGGTGGACAGCGCGGCACGAGCACGCCCTTGTCGGTATAGATGAGCATGTCGAGATCCCCGGTCGCACCGCGCGGCGCGCCGCCGTTCGGGTCGGTCGCCTGCGCGAATGCAGTCGACGACAGGAACGGCTGATCCCACTGCAGGCTGAACACGATGAAGGCCTGTCCGCTGGCATCCGGCGTCACGTGGACTTTCTGCAGCGTGTCGACCCCGGCGCCCGGATCGAAGTCCTGCACCGGCAGGACGAACGGCGCGCCTTTGCCATTGGCATTGCCACCGCCGTTGATCGCGACCGGCACTTCGCGGTACTCGGATTCATACGACAGGCGGGCCTGGTTGCCGGCCGAGGAGAAATAGGCAGCCCCGCGCGCGACCGCCAGATCGGCCGACTGCGCGACGATGCCGTCGGAGAACATGTTCTCCGCGAAGTAGATGACGTCATCGACGATCACGTCGGAACCTGCTTCCTGCAGCTCGAGGATGCCGTCGGCGAAGTCGACCAGGCTGTTGAACGCCGTGTGGAACTTCTGTGCCGCGCCGGGAGCGACGTCGTGCACCAGCTGCACCATGCCGCGGCCTTCGTCGCTGCCCGGACACGGTCCGTTGTCGAGGACCTCCACCCCCGGCGGCACGTCCTGGGTCGCTTCGTCCTGCGCAGCCGTCGTAGTCGGCGCCCCAGGCACGAAGGGCGCCGGATTACACCGGTAGCTGTCCGACATCACACCGACAGTGACGCCGGTGCCGTCTAGCCCGGTCGCGGTACGAACGGCGTTCGAGCCGAGGCTGACGTCGCCCTGACTGACCACGTCGCCCTGCGAGGCGACCTGAACCTTTGCGAGCGCCGGCATGGCGAACTTGAGCGACGGCAAAGCAGCCAGCTGGCCCAGCGACGCGACGGGCACCACTGCGCTCACCAGCGGACCATGTGCCTTGACGTTGCTGGCTCCGAGCTGCGCCAGGCTGCGCTGCAAGCCGGCCGCATCGTTCGCATACAGGTCGACGCCGACCCTTCCGCCCCGCACACTTATTGCAGGATTGCGCGAGCGGAACGCGCGCTTGTTGGAGCTGCCTTGATATTCCTCGTGAACGTTGGCGAGCCAAGGCCCGAGCTTGGCAGCGGCGCCGCTTGCGCCGGCCGCGATCATGTCTTCCTCAGGCGTGGCGCCCGCCGCAACGCCGAACGTTGCGAGGCCGGCGAACAGGGTCGCGGCGAGCGCGACGCCCGCTAGGGTTCGAGAATGCATAGGATCCCCCGTTTGAGCTGATTTGCCGCGCGAACACGCATCGGCATGAAGCGTGAAAGTAACGCCGTCCGGCACTTGCGACGCAGTACGGGGAACCTCGTATGGGTTCTTTTCCACCACCAAAAGTTGCCACGGATTGCGAAAACGGCGAGTGGTAGGGGTTCGGCCGACCGGGCTCCTATTGAATTGCCCGGGTAGTCCTGCATATACCCCGAAGGTTGCAGTCGGCTCTGCACGATCGCAGCGCTTTTCGACTACAATCCGCGTCCCCGCATGTCACGCCCACATCCTCAGGAATCAATGGTGAATCAACCCGAACTCGAGCTCCAATTGAAGGTCTGGAAGGAACTTGCCATCAGCAAACAGATGCTGATGCGCGCAGCGACGGATGCGCTGAAGCTGGATCCCAACTGCTCACAGGAAGAGCTCAAAGCAGCCCTCGAAGGCGTTCTGAAGAAGATCGCCAAGGCCGAAACCGAAACCGCCGACGCACGCGCGCAGGCAAAGTCCACGATCACCGCGATGGAGAACAAGGTGGCCGCGAGCGAGCGGTCGCTGGCCACGGCACAGGCGAGCGTCATGCAGCTGCAGGCCGCCCAGGAAAACGCGGCGCGGCAGATGGCGACCGAGCGCGCCGCCGCCGCCAAGGAACTGCAGAAGGTCAAGGATCGCGTCGCCGAGCAGGAAAAGGCGCTCAAGGCGATCAATACCGCGTTGTCGGATACGCCCGAGAACGTCATCAAGAAGATGAACGTGCTCAAGAAGCAGAAGCAGGAAGAGGCGGATACGCGCCGGCAGATCGAGTCCTCGCTCAACACTCTGCGGACCGAGAAGCGGCAGCAGGATCAAAAGGTGGCGAGCGCGGAGAAGCTGGCGACGCAGTACCGCGACCTGCACGCGATCACCGTGACGCTGCACGAACGCGCGACGAGCGCGCTGCCGGATGCGAAAGACCTGCCGGCCGTGCCGGAGCTCGACGCCAAGCTGCTTGAAAGCCTCGGCGCAACGGTCGCCGAGGAAACGAAGACCGAGGCCAAGGCCGAGAACGGCGCGAAGCCGAAGGCCGAAGGCAAATCGAAGAAGAAGTAGTGCGCGCGATGCGCCCTCCCGTTGTGGGAGGGTGCTATTGCCGCGTGACCGCCGCTGCGAACAGCCCACCGATCTGCGCGTGCGCCTCATCCAGCACAGCGACCGGTTGCTTCGACTCACTCATATAGACGGCAGCGATCACGGCTGAGCGCCCGGGCGGCCAGGCGATCAGCAGATTGTTCGCGGCGGCGTTGCGCCCGTTGCCGGTCTTGTCGCCCGCCTTCCACTCCGCCGGTACCCCGGCGCGCAGGCGACGCAACCCGGTCGTGGACTGCTGCATCCATGTGATCAACTGCTGCCGCGACTGCGTGGCAAGCACTGCGCCGACCAGCACCTTCTCCATCGAAAGAACCATTGCCTGCGGCGTAGTCGTGTCGCGCGGATCGCCGGGCAGGTTCGTGTTCAACTCCACCTCGGTACGATCGAGGCGCGTAACGGCATCGCCGATCTCGCGCAGGAACTGCGTCAGCGCTGCGGGGCCGCCCAGCGGCGCGAGGAGAATGTTTGCGGCAGCGTTGTCGCTCACCAGCACCGCAGCCGCGCACAGATCGCGCACGCTCATCGAACCTGCGGCGACATGCTTCGAGGTGATTGGTGCGTACGGCACCATGTCTTCGGCCCGCACCGGCAGCCGGTCATCGAGCGAGAGCGCGCCGGCTTCGATGCGCTCGAGGATCGCCGCGGCGAGCATCAGCTTGAACGTCGAGCACATCGCGAAACGTTCGCGCGCATTGAATCCGAGTTCCAGTTGCGATTGCGTGTCGAGCATGTACGCGCCGATGCGGCCGCCGACGCGCGCTTGAATCGCAGCCATTGCTGTCGAGAATTCCCGCTGCGAAGACCCTGAGCGGTGCACACATGCATTCGCAACGAGCGTAGATGCGGCGGCTGTAAACAGCGTACGGCGCGAGAATCGCTGGGCCATTACCCCTGCTCCGAAGCGCAAAAATGTCCGATGTGTCCGCGCGTTTCACGCGTCCGCCGCGCCCGGCAACGGTTCGCCGGTGACCGGCTGCAACTGGCCGGCAAGGTGTCGAGGCACGCAACCTTTTCGAGGAGTATCGCATCTGAACTTACGAACACCGCAATAGCGCGGATGAATTTGAGAAGAGAGTAAGGAGATCACCATGTATGCCCTCACCCAGATGAGCCGGACCACGCAGCGCACCGTTTGCACCGTAGTGTCAGCTGTGATCGTCACCCTGTGGCTCAGCCTCGGGGCGTACGGAGCGGAGATGGCCGCCCATCCCGGCTACTCGGTCACGGTTACTCAGATCCAGTAAGACTTCTGGAGCCCACTGCCGGCGTTGCAAATGAAGCGCGCCGGCAGTCTTGGCCCCAAGGCTGCAGATCGAAGTCCCCGCCCGAGCCCTTCCGCTTCGTACCCTCGCGGTACGACCCAGTTCCCAACCCCGCAATTTTTGCCAACGAGCGCCCTCGCGCGACTCGTGCCGGCGTTGCACACTGCGTCGATGCAGCGTCTGTTCGTCGCGCTCGGTGCGATTGTCGTGACCGCCGGCGTCGCGGTCGCCGATTCGTCGGTTACGACGCAGCGGTCGGTCACGAAGGTTGCCGACGGCGTCTACTCCATCCGCCACGCCGACGCCCCGGATACCAATCCGCAAGGTAACACCACTGTAATCATCGGCGAGCGCGCCGTGCTCGTCGTGGACTCCAGTTACCTGCCGTCGAGCGCCGCCGAGGACATCGCGCAGATCCGACGCTGGACCGACCGGCCGGTGCGCTACCTGCTCAATACGCACTGGCATCCCGATCACCAGCGCGGCAATTCCGTTTATGTCGATGCATTTCCCGACGTCGCGATCGTTGCGCACCCGGAGACCGTGCGGCTGATGGCGTCCTATGATGCGGCGAACCGCGACCGCTATCCGCGGCGACTGCAGGCGATGAGAGAGACGTTGGCGAAAGGACCGGACGCCGAACTGCAGAAAACGGTCGAGGGGCGCACTCGCGTGCTCGCTGAGCTCGAACGCTCGCGGCTGCAGCTGCCGTCGCTCACGTTCGACAGCGAACTGACCGTCGATCTCGGCAACCGCGTCGTAGAGATGCGCCACGTCGGCATCGGCGACACACGCGGCGACGCGTGGGCCTATCTGCCGAAGGAACAGATCCTGGTGACGGGCGACGTGCTGGTCGCACCCGTGCCGTACTTCTTCGCGGGCTATCCCGAGGGTCTCGCGCGCACGCTGCATCGCCTGCTGGAGCTGGACGTCAAGGCGATCGTGCCTGGCCACGGCGACGTCATGCACGACAAGACGTACATGCGCGCCGTGCTCGAGATGGTCGAGACGATCGTCGGCCAGGTAAACGCCGCCGTCGTGCGCATCGGCAGTCTCTCGGCGCGCCTCGAAGACGTTCGCCCGCAGATCGACGTCGCGGACTATCGCCGGCGTTTCGCCGGCGACGATCCGCACAATCAGGAGTACTTCGACGAGTCGATCGAGGGCCTGATCAAGGACGCGTTTTACCAGGCGCCGAAGTAGCCAACAGCGCCGTCGCCTGGTCGAGCCGCTCGCAGTACTTCGCCAGCACGTCTGCCGTCAGCCCCGCGAACTGATTCGCCTGCTCCCACCGGTTGTCCTCCATCGCTTCGCGCACTCCCGGCAGCGTCTTGACGCCGTAGCCGGTCAGCAGGCCCGGCGCATAGATGTAATGCCGATACCACTCGCGCCCGGGCAACCCACGCGTGTCGATGAGCGTAGCTTCCAAACCGCGCAGCAGTGAGTTGAGCTGCGTCGCTTGCGTCGCACTCAGCTCGGTGCCGCGTGCCGCGAAAGCCGCGTATGCATCGTCGTATGCCTTGGCGCTCTTCTTCACACGTGCGGCGGCGTTGTCGAGCGCCGCGAGATTGAGATACGGCACTTCGGGCTCGCGCTGCGGCGGAGCGACGCGGCGCGTCGGATCGGCGGCCAGCTCGAACGCTTTCTTGTCGAGCAGCTTCGACAGGTCCTCGCCCTGC